>JBFWJG010000039.1:0-25234 GCA_050253335.1 Deferribacterales bacterium
TTTCAGATACGGCAGAAACGCATGGGGCGTTCAGTTTCACCCCGAGTTTGACTCATTCATAATGGAGCAGTACGCCGAGCACCAGAAACACAAGATCAAGGAGCCCGAGAAAATAATGGCTCTCATAGCCGAAACGCCGGAAGCGAACGCTCTTCTGGCCGCTTTCATGGAAATGTTCACAAGGGACTGAAGCGTATGCTTTTCAGCAGAGAAGACCTGACGGAGCTTGCGGGAAAAAGCTGGATCGCCGTAACCACTAACGGAACGGTCAAACAGGACGGCACAGCAAACATGGGCAGGGGAAACGCAAAAGAAACAGCGGAAAAGCTCCCGCACATAACAGCAGAACTGGGAAGACTCCTTGCGGAGAAGGGAAACCATGTGCATTACCTGGGCAGTATGGTGTTCAGCTTCCCCGTTGAGGAGACATGGCTCTCACAGGCTGAACTCAGGCTTGTTGAACGCTCCGCGGAAGAGCTTCTGAGAGAGGTCAGCGCCAGAGGCATAGAGCGCATCACCCTCCCCCTTCCCGGCTGCGGCAAAGGCGGGCTGAAAAAGGCCGATGTGCTCCCTGTGCTTGAAAAGTATTTTGACGACAGGTTTGTCATCACGGAAAAAGATGCTCAGTAAGAGGCGAAAGCTCTCACGCTGCATCCGTCGGAATCGGCGTATTTCAGCGGCAGAGCGGTGAAATTCACCTCAGCGGGCAATTTCTCCAGACAGGCAAGGTTTTCTATAATCAGCATCCCGCTCCCCAGAACAACTCTATGCACAGGCAGTTCCGCAACCCCCACGGCATCAACTGAGATACAGTCAAGCCCTATTCCCTTGAGCCTGAGCCCCGCCAGATACTCCGCAGCTTTCAGGGAAAGAACGGGAAAACCATCAAAATATTCATCCCTGCCCCATTTACCGCCCCAGCCGGTGCGGAGCAGGATAAATCCGAATCCTTCGGCAGATTCAAGCATTTCCGGCTCAATGGTCTTTGTACCCTGCGGAATGTCTATCACAACGGCTCTGCCTGTGAACTCCTCTATGGAATAGTCCTCAAGCTTCCTGCCTTCCTTAAAAACATGATAAGGCGCATCCATGTGCGTTCCGGTGTGGGAAAACATGTGGAAAAGCGTTTCACGGTATCCGTCAATCTCAAGCTTTTCAAGAACCGGCTTTTCGGTTCCCGGGTAAACAGGCATGTTTTCGGTAATTGTATGAGTGAGATCTATGTACTTCATATTCCATTTCTCCTTACAAAGTCCTTGCTTTTTCCGCGGGGATGCTCCATTAGTTTTATTTTCCCCATGAACTGCTTTATACTTGAAGCAGTCAGAACGTAAAGAGGTTTTTTCGATATGCAGCAGGAAATAATGTGGCGTGTGGTAGGCACACTGCTTGTAATAGCCGTAGCCATAATTTCACGCATAATTTTTCTCCGTTATGTGCAAAAGCACAACTTCCCCAATGCGGATGCGAAAAGACGTGTGCTGGTAACCACCCGCAATATGTTTTTCCTCACCGTCATCCTTATTATCAGCATAATCTGGCTTTCCCACATAAGAGACATGGCCATATCCCTCGCCGCCATTGCCGTGGCTCTGGTTATTGCCACAAAGGAGATACTCCTCTGTTTTCTCGCTGGAATAATAAGGGGAATCACCCAGCCGTTCAGGGTAGCAGACAGGATAGAGGTCAACGGGCTGAGGGGCGACGTTATAGATGTAAATCTCATAGGCACAACCCTGCTGGAAATAAGCTCCACCCACCAGTACACAGGACGGACGGTGACTCTCCCCAACAGCCTTTTCATGAGCTATCCGGTAATAAATGAAACCTATCTGGATGAATTCATGCTCCACATTTTCAGCATTCCCCTGAAAAGGGAGGAAGATCTGGAAAAAACCGAGAAGATAATTCTGGATGCGGCCAACGAGGTATGCACAGAATACCTCGGAAGCGCAGTGAAATACATGACGGAAGTAAGCACCAGAGCAGGCCTTGAGGTTCCATCAGTTGAGCCGAGGGTATCCATAGAGTTTCCCGACAGGGAAACAGTGAACCTCCTTGTCCGTGTTCCCGTGCCTTCACGCAGAAAAGGGAGGATAGAGCAGGCGATCATCCGCCTTTATCTCACCAAACTGAAAGAGCAGGCCTAAAACCACCGCTTGCGCCGGACATATATCACCATGGCGCAGACAACGCAGGCCATAAGCCCAAGCACAGCCGGATAGCCCCACGGCTTGGCAAGCTCCGGCATGTGCTGAAAGTTCATGCCGTAGACCCCTGCGATGAATGTCAGAGGGATGAATATAGCGGAAAAAACAGTGAGCACCTTAATGACTTCGTTCATCTGCTGTCCGTTGAGGGAAACATAGAGATTGAACATATCCGTGGCCGCGGAATGCACAGATTCCACTATGTCCCGCATATGCTTGTAGTGATCCTCCAAATCCCTGTAATAAGGCATCACCTCGTCCGGAATATCCAGATAGTCGCTCACCTTGATGCTGTTTATTATCTCCATATACCTCCAGAGAGAGCGCTTGGCGTGCCCCATGAGCTGTTTTATGCGGTAAATCTCCGCAATGTCGAATTCCTGAAAGTTTTCCTGAACAACCTCTTCCATCTCCTCCACTGTGTCTATTATACGATTGAGAGTTTCATAGCTTCCGTCGCTCAGGGCATCAAGCAGGGCAAAAAGGAAGTAAGGCAGCCCCATCTTCCGCAGTTTGGTATTTTTCTGGGAAAGCCTCTTGAAAAGCTTGAGATACATGGGCACGGGTTCCGCGCTGAATGTGATTATATAATTTTCGCCCACAAT
Organism: Deferribacterales bacterium; assembly: GCA_050253335.1. Lineage (GTDB taxonomy): Bacteria > Chrysiogenota > Deferribacteres > Deferribacterales > Geovibrionaceae > Geovibrio. The sequence continues at coordinate 2,816 of JBFWJG010000039.1, forward strand.
TATCTTCGTATCCGCAATTGTGAAGTTCTCTTTATTATGGCTGTATGTCAGAGACTTAACGATTATAAACACGAAGTTGTCATATTCCTCGAATTTAAGGGGCTGGGAGCCGTTCTGAATATCCTCCAGAACAAGATCATGCACATCAAGTTTTCTGCCCAGTTCCCGCAGAACATCGTGGGTGGCGTGTCCGGTCACGTTCAGCCAGTTGATTGTGCCTTCCCTGCTTATGGCTTCGATGCATGCCTCCGCAGTGTCGCAGGAGGAGTGATCCATAATTTCCTCGCTGTAGCTGGTGCATGAGGCGAAAAAGCCTAAATCTGCCGTTTCCTCGTGCAGGGTTCCGGGTGCCGCGCCCAGCCTTTTTTCCGGTGTTTTGAAAAATCTCAGCATCCTGAAAAGCCTCCCGTTATCTTGAAGTGTTTCTTCCCGCGAGGGACATAACCGCGCCCGCGGCGCATATCAGTGAAAACAGCACGAAAGCGGCGCGCAGGGCGGTGATAAGCCCTTCCTCGCTCATGGTTTCAATCTTCGCGGAACCTGCGAACATATTAAGGATGATAACTGATGCCGCTATGCTGAATGTCTGCCCCATGAGGCGCATTGTGGAAAGGGTTGACGCGGCGAAGCCGTAGTCCTTCTTTTCCACCGAGTTCATGATCACGGTGTTGTTCGGCGTGGAAAAAATTCCAAGCCCCAGCCCAAGAACAAAAAGCATCAGCACAATCTGATAAAGCTCCGCCCTGCCCGTCATAAAAGCCATCATGGAGAGCACGCAGGCGATAATCAGCATCCCGCCGAAGGCAAGGTTCTTAGGGTTTGACCTGTCGGACATTTTACCCGCGAAAGGGGTAACAGCCGCCATAGCCAGAGGCTGTGCCAGCATGACCATGCCGGCCTTTTCCGAGGTGAGGCCGTAATTAAGCTGAAGTTCCATGCTGACCAGAAACAGAACTCCGGCAGTGGCGCAGTAGTTCAGCATGGACGCGCTGTTGGCAAAGCCGAAGGTGCGGTTGCCGAAGAACAGGCGGACATTTATCAGCGGATCCTTCTGTCTGTATTCGTAATAAGTCATAATTATCATAACAATAAGACCGAGACCGAAGGCGGAGTAGCCCCTCGCGTCCGGAACGGAAAGCCCGCCGAATATCAGAAGCACCATAAGCATGAACAGCGCCATGCCCGTGTAGTCGCTCACTTTTCCGTCCCTCCCCTTTACAGGCTGAAGAACTGTGAACGAATACAGGGAAACAAACGCCGCCATAACCCATGTTACATGCAGAATGCTCCGCCAGCCGTAAATTTCGTTCAGAAAACCGCCTATAACAGGCCCGACGGAAAGCCCTGTGTAAACCGTGAAAGTGACCCAGCCTATGGCCCGCCCGCGCTCCTCCGGCGGGTAAACACAGGAAACAAGCGCCATTCCGCTGCAGTAAATGAGAGCGGAAGCCGCCCCCTGAAGAAACCTGAAAACTATGAGAAGCTCACCCGAGGGCGCAAACCCGCAGGCCATCGTTGTAACAGCGAATGAGGCCATGCCCGCCCTGAAAACAGCCGGATAGCCGAGATAATCCGCAAACCTGCCCGCGGGCATGAGCAGTATCGCGCTTGCCAGCACGAAGCCGGAAATAACCCATCCCGTCATGGTGACGCTCATCTGAAGATTAAGGGCAATTACCGGAACGGCAACCACCATTGCGCTCCCCATAAATCCGGTGAGGAAGTAGCCCGCCATAACGGCAAAAAGAGTGTATTTTCTGTTATTAATGTTCAATTCATTCTCCTTTCAGACATTTTAAATTATAACCCAACAGACCGCAAAGATCACCTGCGCATTTTTCTTTTGCCAATGGACGGAGAAAAAGCTATTTTTCTTATCCGTACACGTTTATGAGAAAAATTAAGATTTTCATCCTCTCCCACAAATTTAATAAAAACAGCATAGCCGCGCTGACCGGAGCATTACAGACCTGCCCCGAAACAGCGGAGCTTGAGCCGTCCGTCATGTGGAACAGCGAAGATCTGCTCCGAAGCTCAGCGCAGGCATCAGACGAAGGACTTCTGCCTGTCATATGCTTCTCGTTCACCACGCTCCACTTTCTGGACACTGTGAAGGAGCTTCTTTTTCTTAAAAAGAATCTGGACTTTCTCCCGCTCCCCCCTGTTTACATTGCGGGCGGGGCACACCCCAGCGGCTCTCCGGAGGAAACCCTCGGGTGCGGGTTTGACTTCGCTGTCAAAGGCGAAGGGGAGCACGCATTTCCCGAAATGATTAAAGCGCTCATAAACGAAGAAGATCCCTGCGGAATAAAAGGCGTTTGCAGGCTGGATAACGGGAAGCTCATATCAAAAGGGCGTGCGGAGGCGGTGAATCTGGATGACTACCCTCCCTTCCCTGTCAGGCTGACCAAGTTCAGCTACATAGAGATAACCAGAGGCTGCCCCGTTGCATGCAGATACTGCCAGACCAGCTATATTCAGGGCGCGCGATACCGCCACAGATCCCCTGACAAGGTGCTGGGCTATGCCGAAAGGCTCGTCTCCCTCGGCGTGAAAGATCTGCGGTTCATCACGCCGGACTGCCTCTCATACGGCAGTTATGACGTGGGCAGACCGGATGTCCCGTTCATTGAAAAATTCCTGAAGGATATGAAAAAATGCGCCGGAACAAGCAATGTGCATTTCGGCTCATTCCCCTCCGAAGTGTTCCCCACCTCCGTAACGGATGAATCCATGGAGCTCCTCGCCGCTTACGCCTCAAACGACAACATAGTTATAGGCGCGCAGACAGGAAGCGACAGACTGATGCGCCACATAGGGCGCACTCACACTGTGGACGATGTGAGAAAAGCGGTGGGGATCATACTGAAAAAAGGCTTCGCCGCCAATGTGGATTTCATGTTCGGTCTGCCCGGTGAAACAGAAGAGGACGAGGAAGAGAGCATACGCTTCATGACCGAGCTCTGCTCTATGGGCGCCAAGGTGCACAGCCATACTTTCATGCCTCTGGCGGGAACACCGTTCGGCAGCCTGCCGCCTGTGACAGTATCGCCGAAGACTGTGCAGATGCTTGAAAAGCTCGCGGGATACGGAATCCAGTACGGCTCATGGAGGGCGCAGATGGAAAAGTCCAGCAGGCTGGCATATTTCAGAAAAATTTTCGCCGAAACCAAAAACGCGGAAAGGGCGGTCACCGAGTCCGATAACTACTAGGTGCCGCCCGTCCAGAGGTGTAGGCATATATAAATTATAATCCTTTAAAGTCCCAGTTCGTCTGAAATCTCGGAAAGTGCGTTTATGACAAAGCCGATGTGCTCGTCCGCATCTGTTCCCAGTTCTTCCATCCCTTTTATAATGTCTTCCCTGTTTACTGCTCTGGCGAAGCTTTTATCCTTGAGCTTCTTCTTAACGCTCTTAACTTCGACATTGGCAATCTTTCTGTCAGGGCGGACATAGGCGCAGGCAAGAAGAAAGCCGCAGAGCTCATCCACCGCGAAAAGCGTTTTTTCCATGGGTGTTTCGCGGGTTATCCCCGTGTGTTCGCCGTGGCTCATCACAGCCCTGACAATGTCCTCGGGCCAGCCTTTTTCCCTGAGGATCTCACACCCCTTATACGGGTGTTCCTCAAGGCTGGGGAACAGTTCATAATCAAAATCATGAATCAGCCCCGTAATGCCCCATTTCTCCTCATCAGCGCCGGACTTGCGGGCATAAGCCCTCATGGCCTGCTCCACCGACAAGGCGTGTTTCAGAAGCGAATCCGACTTGGTGTACTCGTTCAGAAGCGCGTAGGCCTGTTCTCTGTTAAGCTCCATAAATTCTGCCTCACTCTTTAATTAATAAGGCAGATTTTAAACCCTTACGGAGTTTTCGGCAACAGCTCATCATACGCAGATGCCGGCAAACCGGGTATTATTAAAAATACAAAACTCATCTATAAGAAATACAGATAACGCAGGATAGATATCACTGAATTAAGCGGCGATCAAGATATATTTTTAGCCTATTAACAAAGATGCTTCCGCAGAACATCATTCCGGAAACCGGCATCGGAAAAAGAACTTCCGCATCCGCCATTTATACAAACACGGCACAGGCGTGAAAAAGACCCGCCCGTTCATCTTCACCGAACAAATAACCCTATTGCGGTCAGCCGTAGGATTATTTCTCCGCATAAATCCTAAAGAGGCTTTTTCAAATTTATTCATTGCGCACTAAAGTTAATTTTATATTCAATCTTCTTTAGTAGATAAACCCCGAAAAAGCACTCCGCAAGACACTTCAAACACGTTCAGGGCAAAAATGCTTAACAAATGCTTGACAGCCCTCTTTTTTACCTGTATAGTCTTATTATAAATCAAAACATCATTCTATTAATATTTCAGGTTTTACAGCAATGACTTTTAAGAAAATGAACACCGAACTGCATAATGAACTGCTCAGGGGCATAGATTTCCACATTACGGAACATGAGCCTGAGACTCCGTTCTTCGATGCGGATAATATAAGAAAACTTCTCTGCAAAGCAAAGACATGCGGAATAGACATTCTGGGAATAGAGTGCTGGACAAGCAACCGTCTGGATTATTTCACAACCGTCTGCCGCGACATATACGTTTCATCCAGACGCATACCCGAAAGCCAGTGGGCGGACAGCGCCCTTGAAGAGATAATGAACGAATACGGCGAAAAAGTGCTGGAAAAATTTCCGGATGACAAACCCCTTTTCGCTGTCGAGTTCAGAGGAAACTAAAAGGCCTACTCTCCCAGATAAAGCTCCATCCCCTTCCCCTGAACGCTCACAAGGAAGTCTTTAAAAGACTCGGCAGCTGAACCCTGCGCCTTTTCCCTTTCGGTGTTGATCAGAGCATAATTATCTTTCAGTGCAGAAACAACCCTGCCGTCTATCTTGTTTCTTCCGGCCAGCTCTTCCAGAACAGAAATAACTCCTGCCCTGTCCATTCCGGCTCTGTAGGGTCTGTCCTCCGTGAGTGCGGTGAAGATATCCGCCACTGCCATTATGCGGCAGCCGAGGTCGAGCCTGTCCCCTTTGACATGAAAGGGATACCCGTTTCCGTCCAGTGTTTCATGATGAAAGGAGGCCCACTCCTTAATGTTGTCGAAAATTTCAAAACAGTTGAGGGCGTAATATGTGTAGTAGGTGTGTTTTTTGATCATTCTCTGCTCGCTTATGTTCAACGCGCCGTTTTTATAAAGCACATCAGGCAGAACCGCCAGTTTGCCCAGATCGTGCAGATATCCGGCTATCTCCATGTTCCGGACAGATTCCGCGTTCATGCCCAGTATCTCGGCAAGGAGCGAGGCTGTTTTCGCCACGCCTGCTGAATGGGTTGATGTGAAACTGCACCGGAAGTCGATTATGCGGCTTATCAGCTTGGATATCTCCAGAATTTCAGCGGAACCCAGAACAAGGGTGCTGAAGCGGTAGTCCCGCTTGAGAATGCGGTATTTATCAGGTTCCTCAAGGTTGAACCAGAAAGATTCCTTCTCCGCAAGGTGCATAAAGGCATCCACATGCGAAGGCTTGAACCATTTGCCTTTCATGGAGGCGATCTTCTCCATTACGGAAGCCTTCTGCTCAAGGGCGCTCTTGTTTCTGTCGGTGAGGATGTCCACCCTGTCCGCCAGATGGATAATAAGCGCGCCTTCGGAAACAGCGGTATCAGCGGGATATGCGGTTTTCCCGTGGTTCCATTTCCCGTGGTGGTGGCGTATCATCCCGGATATATCGCCGAAATGCTCCGTATTTTTAAACAGCAGATGCCCGACATAGCCGTGTCCGTATTCATGCCCCGTAAACTCAGGATTTGCCAGTTCGCGGAACTCCTTTTCAGCAACAACGCCTATATCGTGCAGGGCGGAAGCCGCGACGACATCATTGACGGTGCTCTCCGGAAGCCCGTATTCACGGGCAATGACGCCGGCTATGTAAGCAACCCTCTGATGGTGGCTGTTGATAAACGGATTCACAAGATCAACAACACGGGAAAGTCCCATGATGAGGTCAAGACGTGAAATTACATAAGAACGCAGATTGTTTTTACTGCCTGCGTGCTCTGCTGACTCAATATTTGCTGCTGCCATCCGTACTCCGCTGATCTGAATTAGTTTCGGAAGATGAGTGTCAGTCCTTCCTGAAAACCTTGTACACTGCGGAAAAATCCTCTTCCGCCGTTCCGTTGCGGAACATCTCGCCGAAAAGCTCCTTAACGAGCGAGCCGGTGTAAAGCGGAGTGCGCAGTTCATGCGCCAGAGCCTGAAGATACCCCATATCCTTGAATATGCAGGCTCCGCTGAACTGTGCAGAGAAGTCCCCGTTTATGATTTTGTCTTTCTTTGCGTCCATCACAAGGGATTTTCCCCCTCCCTCAGCGAGAATATCCAGAAGCTCCGTTTTGTTAATCCCCGCCTTTTCCCCCAGTGCCGCCGCTTCGGCTATGGAGGCGCAGAAGACGCCCAGAAGCATATTGTTTATAACCTTAACCTTTGAGGCGGTTCCTTCTTTTTCGAGGCGGAAGGTTTTCCTGCCCAGAACATCAAGCACTGGACGCCCCTTTTCAAAAGCCTTGGCAGAGCCTGAGGCAAGCACCACCAGAAGCCCCTTCGAAGCGGGAACCGTGCTCCCGAGAACAGGCGCCTCAAGATACATTCCGCCCATGGATTCCACCTCATCATAAAGTTGGAAAACATCGCCGAAATGGTTTGTTGTCGTGTCTATTATAAGCTTGCCTTCCATATCAGCGGAGAGTATTCCGTTCTCCATCCAGAGTACGTCCAGAACCGCCGCCGTGTCAAACAGATTAAGAACTGTCACATCCGCCGCCGAAACCACCGCAGCGGGGGACTCGGCGATCTCGGCGTTAAGTCCTTCGCACTTTTCCAGAGTTCTGTTCCAGACAACAAGCTCAAACCCCTGTTCAATCAGCCTGCCTGCCATGGCTCTTCCCAGATTGCCCATTCCTATGAACCCGACCTTCATTTTCCCCTCCGCCTTAAAACCCGTTGCGCCGGGTCTGTTTTTCTACATAATACATCTATGACTCATATGAATCAAGATAACAGACTGGAACTGCTTATTCCTGCGGAAGAGATAGACGGCGGGGCGATGAGCCAGATCCTTAATTTCCTGAAATATCCTTTCGTAAGAAAGCTGGCTGTGATGCCCGATGTGCATCAGGGCTATCACCTGCCCATAGGGGGCGTGGTTCTTCTGGATAAGGGAATTATCTCCCCTTCCGCCGTGGGGTATGACATAGGCTGCGGCATGTGCTGCATCATCACAGACATACCTGCGCAGGAGATAAAACCCCACTCCGAAAAGATTTTCCGCGAGATAACCGCAAGGATCCCAAGCGGGTTTGAGGCTCACAGACACGCCGGAGAATACGAAAAATTCCGTTCAGCCTCGTCAGACAAAGAGCTGGAAAAACAGGTGAACGAAAAGCTGTTCCATCAGCTCGGAACCCTCGGCAGCGGCAATCACTTCATAGAGATAGGCGAGGACATGAACAGGATGCTCTCCCTGACTCTCCACAGCGGTTCCCGCAACCCCGGCCACTCCGTCGGCGGGTATTACATGAGACTATCAAAAACGGAAGATAAAAGCCTGCCTGAGGGATTCCTGGATCTCACGAGGGACACAGGCAGGGCATATCTGGCGGATATGCGCTTTATGCTGGAATATGCCCTCGCAAACAGGCTCGCCATGCTTGAAACTGTGAAAAAAATCCTCGGAATCGGCAGGAAAAATGTGAAGCTTTTCATAAACGAAAACCACAACCACGCTGAAATCCGCGGTGACGGAGTTCTGCACCGCAAAGGGGCAACTCCGGCGGAGAAAGGGCAGGCAGGCGTTATCCCCGCCAACATGCGGGACGGTGTTTTCATCACGGAGGGGCTGGGCAATGAGCGCTTCCTCTCCTCAGCCTCCCACGGAGCAGGCAGAGTTCTCGGCAGAAAAGAGGCGTCAAAACGCCTTTCCCTTGACCGCTTCGTGAGCGACATGAAAGGGATAACCGCATTCACGGACAAAGCGCGTCTGGAAGAGGCGCCTCAGGCTTACAAAAATATTAACAGAGTCATGGAGCTTCAGGAAGGGGTGGTAATCCGCACGTTAAACAGGGCTAAACCTTTCATAAACGTGAAAGGATAGAAATCACCTCTCTTATTAAGATAAAACAACTCTGCTTATTTGTTTTACTATTGATATAATTTATAAACAAACCCTTACAGGGGCGCGAATTTTTATATAATAAAAATGTAAAACATGGTTCATAATATAAAAAAGGCATTGCGCTTGTTTTTCAAAGTTCCTATTAAAATGTCTGCGGATTGATGTGCTGAAAACCCAAGGAGGCGCGTATGAGTCTTAAACTCAAACTCTTCATAATTACGCTGGCTGTGTACCTGATCAGTTCGGCGGTTCTTAACCTGCAGTCCTACAGCGATAAAAAAGATCTTTCAAAAGGGATAATCAACACATCCCAAAAAGAGATAGCTGGTGAAATAGCCCTTTATGTTGATGCATGGGCAAAGTCCAAAATGAACGCCCTTGAAACTTTCGCCGAAGACCTCAGCAGCAAAGGTTCCGAAGCCCTTTCGGATACGGAACGGCTGAAGCGGGACATGAAGCTTGTTTCAGACTCCCATTCTTTTGACATAATGTATGTCGGCGTTGAAGCCACGGGCGATTTTCTCCCCTCTGACCTAATAAACCTCCCCGAGGGATATGATCCCAGAACTCGCCCCTGGTATCAGGGAGCAAAAAACACAGGCTCGGTTTCAGCCACAGAACCGTACACAGATGCGGAAGACGGCAGGCTTATTATCTCCTTCATGAAGTCTGTCAGGCCGAACGGCAGCTTTGCAGGGGTTCTGGCATCGGATGTAACCATGACGGACATTGTAAACTCTGTCCTTTCCAGAAACACGGGCAAAAACGGATTCACTTTCATTACAAATAAAGAGGGCGTAATCCTCATTCATAAAAACAAGGACTATGTGCTGAATAAAAAAATATCCGACCTTGATCCCAAGCTGGGAAGCATAGAAAGCACAGTCAACAGCAGCGAGGGAACAGTTTTGTTCCGCACGGACGGGCATGAATACCTCCTCTCCGGTTCGGAAGTGCCTTCCCTCGGGTGGTATGTCTTCAGCGCCATATCCATCAAGGATGCCTTCGGCGATGTTCACTCAAAGCTTCTTAAACAGGTTTTCAGCGGATTCCTTATAACAGCGGTCTCTCTTCTCATAATATTTTTCTTCACCAAGAAACTCCTCAGCCCCATAGACACCCTGATAGTAAGACTTCAGAACATAGCAGAAGGCGAGGCTGATCTCTCCAAGCGTCTGGACGAATCAAGGAGCGATGAACTCGGAACTGTGGCGAAGCTTTTTAATATGTTCATACAGAGAATACAGAACATCATACGTCAGGTGGACACACTCGCCTCCACAATGACGGACTCAAGCTCGGAGCTTTCCAGAGCGGTGACGGGGATATCCCAAGGGCTGGGAAATCAGACGGGCGATACAAACGAACTCGCCGCAGCCATTGAGGAAATGAACCAGACAATCCAGCAGATAGCCGAAAACGCATCCAGCACGGCGGAACAGGCGCACAACACCCTCAAAAGCGCCGAATACAGCAAGGATTCCGTAATGGGAACAGTGAAGAAGGTGGCCGATATAGCCGCTTTTATCAAAGAATCGGCTGTTGTCATTGAGTCTGTGGGGGAATCATCCGGCAAGATAAGCGAGATTGTAAACGTGATAAACGATATTGCGGATCAGACAAACCTTCTGGCTCTCAACGCCGCAATAGAGGCCGCAAGAGCAGGGGAGCACGGACGCGGTTTTGCCGTTGTCGCAGATGAGGTCCGCAAGCTGGCGGAACGCACCCAGAGAGCCACGCAGGAGATAACATCCATGATAGGCGGACTTCAGAGCTCGACCAGAGATGCCGTAAGCAAGGTTGAAGGCGGCGTGAAGCACGCTCAGGCAGGGACAGAGCAGGCAAACAGGGCTGAAATGTCCATAGGTGAAATCATCGAAAACACAAACACAACATCGGACATGGCAACCCAGATAGCAACCGCGGCGGAACAGCAGTCCGCCACAACGGATGAAATAGCCAGAACTGTGGACAGAATCAGAACGATGTCCGAAAACAACACAGATGAACTCAGGGAAATAAGCAGCGCAACGGAGAAGCTCAGCAGACTGGCCGATGATCTGCACAACGCAGTGAGAATGTTCAGGATATAGAAACAGGAGCATAAAAAGGCCTTCCGCAGGGGAGGCCTTTTTTACGGGTAAACGGGCATTTATTTTGACAAAATATGCTCAATGAGCTATATTAATAGTAATTACCGCCACCATAGACCGAAACTTCAGGTTTAGCCGGAAGAACCACCACAGGGTGGGCTGAAAAGCTAGGCTATGGGGCGGTTTTAAGCTTAAAACACCAAAAACTCATCTGACCATTCAATGAACTTTGATTCTTTTTAAAACTTATTCTAGACTTTTCCTGTATATATAAAGCCATATCCTTTTTTGCGTCAGAAATATGTTTGTCTTTAAACTTATCATTTTTTATGAAACAGGCTGCTCCCAAAATTACATCATTCAGCTGTATATGAATACATTTCTTTGAGTCTCTTGGTTCAATATTCACAACAGGATAGGTAAGTATCTTTTTCTTATATTTTAATTTGTTATTAAGATTATTCCGAACATTTTCTAATGAATATTTGGTTGTTCTTGCATCCAAACGAATAAAAAACTTGGTTTTCAGAGATTCATTATAGTAAGGAACACAAAACTGGTGTAGCAGTTGCATTTGATACAAATTATAGAAACCAAGTTCTTTATCGTTGCCGTAATACGTCTTGTAATCAATAAAAGCTCTCTCAACAGACATAAACTTAAAAGCCAGTTTTTTTTCATTAATATATCGAAATATTATGTCAACAAAACCAATGTATCTGTCGTATAAAGGAGCTTTACAATGATTCCATTTTATTTCACGATTGAGGCCATGACTTTCTTTATATTTATATAATTCATCCTGTATGCTGCATTGAGTGTCATAATTACATATAAATCCACCATAAAGAATAAACTTATCATTAACACAAGCTTCATCACAAAAAATATAAAGTTTTTCTCTGCTTTCGGACAAATGATTCTCCGCTTGTAGTATTTATTGATATTATTCAAATAGTAATTTGAAATTAAGTTATGATTATTCAAACTTGAAGGGAACCTATTTCACGCTCATCTCCCTTTCCTCACGGAGGATGCGCCATCTTCCGTTCTCGAAAACAAACCTGCTTTTGCTGAAAAAGCTCATTATCCTGCCGCCGCCGGATAAATATTCTATAAATGTCACTTCGGCGAACCTGCCCTTCACAATCTCTTTGACAATTTTAAGCCCTGCGTGGGAGTTTTCCGAGGTTATTTCCGCAAAACGGACGCAGAATGATTCTATATCCGGAAAAAACTGTTTCAGCTCGCTGTTTTCCGCATAAAGGTCATAAACCCCGCCGCCGTTTTTCTCGGCGTAAAGCCTCGCCCTGTGCTCAATAATCTCTTTCGGGGTCATCATCAAAATAGTTCTCCACGGGGATGTCCCGCCCCTTGCCTTCGGTGAACAGGGTGAAGCGGATGCGCTCAAGGAGCAGGCGGAAGGTTTTCCTGTCCAGAGCGGAGATATAAACCGCGTCGGGTTTGGAGTTCTTTATTTCCATGAGGCTGTGCAGCCTCGCATCGGCAAACATTGTATCCGGCAGAACGTTGTTCAGCACAAACTCCGCCTCCTCCGGCGGAAGCAGGTCGGTTTTGTTAAGCACAGTTATAATCTTCTTGTCCGTCAGTCCCAGTTCCGCAAGAACCGTCTCCACAGAGCGGATGTGGTTCAGGAAGCCGTGGTTTGATATATCAACCACATGAACGAGAAGATCCGCCTCGTTCAGCTCCTCCAGAGTTGATTTGAAAGCGCCTTTGAGATTCTCGGGCAGATCACGGATGAAGCCGACAGTATCCGTGATGATAACGTCCCGCTCCTCCGGAAATCTTATGCGCTTGGAGCTTGTGTCCAGAGTGGCGAACATGAGGTCGTCTGAATAGACCTCGCTTTGGGTAAGGTTGTTAAGCAGGGTGGATTTGCCTGCGTTGGTGTAGCCGACAATCGAAACTATGGGCAGTCCGCCCCTGTTTCTTCTGCTTCTCTGCACTGTTCTGTTCTGCTCTATCTTCTCCAGTTTTTTGGAAAGGAATGCAATACGGTCGTTAATGCGTCTTTTGTCTATCTCAAGCTTGGTTTCCCCGGGGCCTCTGCCCCCTATTCCGCCTGTGAGCCTTGAGAGAGCGTCATCCCTGCCGGAAAGGCGGGGAAGGATGTATTTAAGCTGCGCGAGCTCCACGCGTATCTTGCCTTCGTTCGATTTTGCCCTGCGCGCGAATATATCGAGAATAAGCTGTGTGCGGTCAAGCACCTTGAGCTCCGTAAATTCCGAAACGGCTCTGGACTGCGCTGGGGAAAGGCTGTTGTCAAAAACAATGAAGTCCGCCCCTGTCTGAAGAGCGCGAATCACCACTTCTTTCAGCCTTCCGGGTCCCATGACATACTTGGGATGGATCTGCGGCTTAATCTGCGTGTGAATATCCAGAACATCCATGCCGGCGCTTTCGGTAAGCTCCTGAAGCTCCGCCATGTGTTCCTCGGCATCGTGCTTTTTGCGGTAGGAGCCTACAAGTATGGCGGAATGGGCGTTTTTCACCCTGAAGAGAGCCTTGGTTTTGTCCTCTATCTCTTTCTCCAGAGCGGAGATGAAATCCGGATAATCAGTGTCCTGCCTGTGGGGGTCTGTGTCCTCAAGGAAGCCGAACATTTGCGGACTGTCCGGCGGAAGGAGATATGCCGTCTGCATCCGCAGGGGTATTCCCCTGCTGTCTCCGTGGAGAACCGTCACCGAATCAAGACGGAGAAGGGCAAGATCCGTAAGGTCGTCATCGGTGAGATCCTCGCCTCCGGTGTGGGTATGCACAAGCCTGAGCCCGCGCAGACCTCCCGGAGTTATCCTGTATCTGCTGAGAACAGGGATCACGATCTCCGATGAACCGCCGATGATCACATACTGCACGGTGTTTGACCTGTCAAAAAGAACCGCTGTCTGCCTGCCTGTTTCCGCAGTGAGTTCGCAGAGAGTTCTCGCGAACTCGGGAGAAACAACGGAAAAAGATGATGATTTCCTGCTGTAAAGCTTTTCCAGACGCTTAATCTGCTGAGGGCGCAAGCCCTCAAGATGACCGAATACTTCTATGAAACGCCTCCGAAAGGTTAAACTGAAAAACCGCCGCACCATGGAAATGATACGGCGGCTTCTATTCTATACGCTGTGGGCTCTGTTTGCAATTATTCTGTTCTGAACCTCGAAACAAGCTGGCTCATTTCGTCCGCCTGCCTCTGGAGATCAGCTATGGTGTGTGTTATCTCATGCATTGCGACAGAGCTTTCCTCAAGGCCGGAGCTGAGCGCCTGAGTGTTGTCGTTGATGCTTATTATCGTTGCGGTCTGCTCCTGAACGGCGTTGCTTATTATGCTGTTCACCTGCTCCGCTGTTTCCATTGTCTTCACTATCTGCCCGAAAACGGCTCCGGTTTCGCCTATAACCTTCACGCCCTCTTCAACCTGTTTTCTGGCTTCACGCATATCTTTTTCGGCTTCGCCCGTCTCTCTGACAAGGCCGCCTATTATCTTGCTTATTTCGCTTGTTGCGTTCTGGGTGCGTTCCGCCAGCTTGCGGACCTCATCCGCAACCACGGCAAATCCGCGTCCCGCGTCGCCCGCTCTAGCTGCCTCTATAGCGGCGTTGAGCGCAAGCAGGTTTGTCTGGTCGGCTATATCGTCTATAACGCCGACTATGTTTCCTATCTCATCAGATGAACCGGAAAGCCTGCCTATAGCCGAACTCAGCCTGTCCACCTTGTCCTTGATTGCGTTTATCTCATCTGTGGCTTTGTTGAGGCTTTTCCGCCCTTCGCCGGTGTATTTCACAGCTTCCCTTGAACGTTCGCTTCCTTCACGGAGGGCTTCAAGAACCTCGCTGGAGGATGATGTAAGCTCCTCTGTGGCCGCAGCCACGCTGGAAACCTGAGAGGACTGCCCATGAAATGTGGTGGCCATTTCCTCTGATGCGGATGCAAGCTGCGAACTTGCGGAGGCGACGCTCACTGAGCTATGCTTCACGTTTATTATGAGTTCTCTGAGCTTATCTATAAACCTGTTGAAGTTTTCCGCGACCTGACCGACCTCGTCCTTCTGGCTGACCTGAATCGCAACTGTCAGATCCCCTTCGCCTTCAGATATATCCCTGAGCATGTCCGCTGTCTGACCGAGACTTTTTGTAAGCACTCTGACGACAAGGAAAGTCACGGCGATCATCACTGCCAGAAGAACCGCCACCGCCGCGGCCATTATTTTTATCATACGGGCTTTTTCTTCATGGACTGACTGCTCGATCCGCGCGATCTCCTCGTTTATGTCATCTATGAAAAAACCTGTGCCCACTACCCAGCCCCATTTCTCCAGACCCACCACATAGCTGAGCTTGTCACCCTGTCTGCCGGTGTCGGGGTTGTTCCACTGATAAAGCACATAGCCCTGTTTCTCTTCCCTGGCAACACGGCTCATCTCACGGAAAATATATTTTCCGTCAGCGCTTTTCATATCAGCAAGGTTTTTTCCCTCAAGTTCGGGGCTTGTGCGGTGGACAAGAATATTCGAGTCGAAGTCAGTGACAAACACATAGTTTCCGTTGTCGAAACTGAATTTTCTGATGATTTCCCTTGCTGTGTCCTGAGCCTCTTTATCGTCCGCAGCGGAACCGCGGTAAACGCTGTCTATGGATGAAACAGCCATTTCAATATAGGTCTGGAGCTCCTCACGCTTTGAAGCCTCAAGATCGGCTCTTGTGGTGTCAACAAACGTTTTCCCCATTTGCCCTATTTCATAAACCGCCAGTAGCATCACTGAAAAAACAGCGATCAGAACAGACAGCGTGGTAACAACGCTGAACTTAAACCTTAACGAGAGTGACATGAATAACCTCCGGAAATAAGGACATAAAGTTTGTGTATATCATATCCAAAAGAATACCTTTTTAGTCCTCTTTTATAAAGATAGAATATTAACAACGGCTAAGAATTTCAATAGTTATTTTTATTTAGAAATAAAATATACCCTAACCGTCTCAATCCTATTGTACTCTGAAGAAAAATGATAAACAAGCGGCAGCTAAAGAAAATAATATCACCTCAGAAACTGGCAATCGGATTGTCAATTTCTGTTGTTATTTTATAAATTCCGATTATTATATTTTCTTAACCAAGCGGAGGCATGAATGATTTCAAATAATATGACAAACGACAAAAAAACAGAAATTATCCTTGATTTTGTGGTCGAAGCGGCAAGAGCATTCGGAATAATTCAGGAAGCGGGAAAAAAGATCGGCGCTGTCAGTGAAACCGGAAAAAGAATCTGGGCTCTTCTGAGGATCCTCAAGCTTTACGGCCCGCAGACCGTTCCGCAGATAGCCAAAATGCGCTCAGTTTCCAGGCAGTATATACAGAGACTCGCCAACGATATAGTGGACGAAGGATACGCGGAATACAGCAGAAACCCGGGGCACAAACGCTCGCAGTTTCTTAAAATAACCGCTAAAGGCGAGGCGCTCTACAGTGAAGTTTATGAAGCGATGAGGGAAAATGTGGAAGCTGTGGCTCCCAAGTTCAGTGAGGATGACCTGAGCGCGGCGGACAGGGTTCTTAAATCGCTCATTTATGAGCTTGAGCACTATCTGGGAAAATCAAAGAAATAGGCAAAGCCGTTTTTTCCGCCGTGTTTGACTTCATACATGGCGGAATCCGCCTTGCTCACAATTTCGTCAATATTCACTCCGTCGTCGGGAATCACGCTTATTCCCACACTGGCTCCAAGAATTGTTTTATCCCCGCAGGCGGCATAAGGGCGGGCTATCATGTCTATTATCCTTCTGGCAATTGCTCCCGCCTTTTCTCTGGTCTCTATTTTGTTTAAAATAACAAGAAACTCGTCCCCGCCGATACGGCAGGCGGTGTCCACGGTTCTTATGCTGGTGAGGATGCGCCTTGCAGTTTCCTTCAGAACATCATCCCCAGCCTTATGGCCGAAGCTGTCATTAACATTTTTGAATCCGTCCAGATCTATAAACAGCACAGCAGCCATTTCGCCGTATCTCTGAGCTCTTTCAAGAACAGCCTCAAGCCTGTCCTTCATTAAAAACCTGTTGGGCAGTCCGGTGAGGATATCGTGCATGGCCATGTGGCGTATCTTCTCCTCACGAAGCTTTTTGTCGGTTATATTCTCCTTCACGGCCACATAAAACAGGAGGCGGCCTTCGCTGCATTTCACAGGGGTTATGGTGGAAAGCTCCCAGAAGATATCGCCGTACTTGCCGCGGCTGCAAAGTTCCCCGCTCCATGTGCTCCCGCTGCGGATTGTTTCCCAGAGACAGTTGTAATACTCCTGAGGATGTACTCCTGATTTGAGGATGTTGATATTTTTTCCGGCTACCTCTCCTGCGCTGTATCCGGAAATTTCACAGAACGCGGGATTGACATATTCCACATGTCCGGTTGAATCGGTGATGATGACAGAAACCGGACTCTGCTCAACAACGAGGGAAAGCTTCATTATCTCCTCGCCGCGCTTGTTCTCCTCCGTCACATCCCTGAAAACGCTCTGCACTGCCACTCCGTCCCCGTTTTCATACGGCTGGCTGGAAATCTTTATCGTCATCTCCCTTCCGCGCCTGTTTATTATGGCTCTCTCAAAGCCCACGGAAGGTTTGCCGGTGCTGATCATTTTCCTGACAAATTCATCGACTGATTCCCTTTCCTTTTCCGGAACATAATCCAGAATGTGCTCTCCGAAAGCATCTTCCGGCTTATCAAAACCCAGAAGCTCCGCTCCGGCGGGGTTTATGTATGTTATCCGCATTTTCTCATGCACAAGAATCCCCATAGGGGAGAACTCGGTGAGAAGCCTGTATTTGTTTTCGCTTTTTTCTAGCAGTTTCCTCGTTTTTGTTATCTCCGTGCAGTCTTCAAGGGTGCACACAATGCCGCTGAGCCTTCCGTCCGCATCACGGCTGAGGGAAGCGCTGACATTCACATAGCCAGTGGCGTTATTTCTGGATGTGCAGAAAAGAGCGCTGTAAAAAGCCTTTCCGCTCCTGATAAGCTCCTCAAAGGGGCATTCATAGTCATAAAGAACACAAATGTCGCCGACCAGCTTCCCTGCAAAAAAGTCTTTTATATTTCTGTTAAACCAGTCTTTACGGCCGCCCAGCACAAGCATGTTCACTGCGGCGGAATTTGCAAACTTGATATTCAGGCTACTGTCCAGAATGACTATGCCGGACGGGAGGTGTTCTGTAACCGTTTCCAGTATATCGGGAAGATCCTCAGACCCCCCCTCACTTCCGGCGATTTCGGTTATATCTGTACCCACACAGAGGAACTTTCCCCCGCCGTTATTCATGGGGATTCTGGTAAAACGGAAAGTACGGCTATTGTTCTCTGCGTCGGAAAGGGTTATGCTTCTTGTGGATACGTATACAGGGGAGAGTGAATCGGATATATCGGAGGAGAATCTGCTGCAGAACTCATTTCCGTATGCCGATAAAAATTTCTCAGCCTCCTTGTTGACATAAAGAAAGCAGTCTTTCTTATCGGTGACCATAACGATGCTTTCGGAATCAGTAAGGATGCCGAAATCAGCCAACCCGGAACTGAAGTGTGTTTTCATCTCCCACCTTGGGTGTGCATTGTATATATCAATAACGCTTGCCGCCCCATAGGAATATATTTATCCAGTTTAACTATTTATGCAAGTAAATATTGAGAAAATGGAACAAAAATACTAATAAAGCGGTATCCGCGGCTAAAAAGCCCGTGTTGACCGATGAATATACCCAGAGCAAATATCACTATCACCACAAGGAGTTATACCTATGTATACAGGTTTTTTCAGTGACAACTGCGCAGGAGTTCAGCCGGAAATAATGGAGGCACTTACAGCAGAAAATAATGGTTTTACACGACCTTACGGCTATGATCAGACAACAGAGGAGACAAAATCGGTTCTCAGGAAGCATCTGGGCGATGCGGAAGTTAACTTCATGCTAACAGGCACGGGCGCGAATGTTGCGCTTATCGCAGCGGCTCTGAAACCGTTTCAGGGGGTCATCTGTCCGGACACGGCTCACATAAATGTGGACGAGTGCGGCGCTCCGGAAAGGTTCACGTCATGCAAGCTCCTGAGCGTCCCTTCTGAAAACGGCAGACTGAACCCGAAAGATATCACCAGATTTGCCCACTGCACCGGGTTTGAGCACAATGTTCAGCCGGGGCTTGTTTCCATATCGCAGGCGACAGAGGCGGGAAGCCTTTACACCGCTGACGAGATAAGGGAAATAGCCCGAATAACCCATGAAAATGGAATGTATCTGCACATGGACGGAGCACGGATAATCAATGCCGCCTGCGCCATGGGAAAAACAATAAAGGAGATTTCAGGCGATCTGGGAGTGGATCTCCTCAGTCTCGGCGGAACAAAGGCAGGGCTGATGTTCGGCGAGGCGGCTGTGTTTTTCAACAAAAAGCTTGCGGCAGACTTCAAGTACATCCGCAAACAGTCAATGCAGCTTATGTCCAAATCACGCTTCATAGCGGCTCAGTTCAAAAGGATGTTCGAGGATGACCTCTGGCTGAGGGCGGCAGGACACGCAAACGGAATGGCTTCCTATCTGGGGCAGAGGCTTGAAGCCATAAACGGTGTAAAACTCAGCAGAAAACCGGAAGTAAACGCTGTCTTCGCGCAGATTCCCCGCAGGGCGATAGATGTGATAATCAAAGAGTTCGGCTTCTACATCTGGAATGAAGAACTGAACGAAGTGCGCCTGATGACCAGCTTCGCAACGGAAAAGAAGGATATTGACGCATTTGCGGACAGACTGGCAGAGGTGATGAAGAAAATCTGAAGATACGGCATCCACGGAGGACATGAATGCCGTAAAAAATATTCAGATGACCCCGAACCGCCTGCGGAAACGGCTCGGGGCTATGCGCTGTTTCTCCTCCCTGTTTTTATCCTGCGGGGACAAAACTCTCTTTTATTCCCATGAATTTTCTTCAGCCATTTCTCTTCCTGCAACAAGGCCGAATGTAAAAGCCCCGGCTGTTCCGCCTCCTGCAAGATAATACTGGGCATTGATGTGGGCAATGGATGAACCTGCGGCATAAAGACCGGGAATTACCGAACCGTCGGTTTTAAGAACCTGAGTCTTAGCATTCACACGGAGACCACCGCATGACAGAGTAAAAACCCTCTGGCTTGTCTGTCTCATTGCGTAGAAAGGAGCTTCCATTACCTGAAGTGTAGCGGGATCCTTCTGGAATTGTTCGTCGGTTCCGTTAGTTGCGTACAGGTTGTAGCGGTTCACAGTTTCAGTAAGGATCGACGCAGGAACACCTATTTTTCCGGCAAGCTCAACGATGGTATTGGCAGTTTCCATAGAAAAGTTGGCGTGAACTGCGGCGGGTATCTCAGCCAGTACCTTATGATCGAAAATGAGATAGATGGAAGGATATGTTCTTGCCACAAGCCTTCCGAAAACTGAACCGCCGAGATCCTCAGGTGCAAATCTTATTCCTGTGGGAGTAACGGCTATTGATTTAACGAGGGCGGGATGATTCATATAAGTCGGGCCGTAATCCTCGGCTGCCCCCATATTTTTTATGTCTGCTCCGATTGCCTGCCCCATCTTTATGCCATCGCCTCT
This sequence comes from Deferribacterales bacterium, assembly GCA_050253335.1. Taxonomy (GTDB): domain Bacteria; phylum Chrysiogenota; class Deferribacteres; order Deferribacterales; family Geovibrionaceae; genus Geovibrio. The sequence continues at coordinate 22,723 of JBFWJG010000039.1, forward strand.
GTCTCTGCCGCTGCCGCCGCGGAAGCAGTTCATTGCGTGGGGTATAAACTGCTGAACCATTTCATCGTTGTTTATGAAACCGCCGCTGCATATAAGAACGGCTTTTGAAGCTTTGTAATATTTTGTGTCGCCGTCTTTCTCAGCGGCTACACCTACTACCCTTCCGCTTCCGTTTACTATGAGTTCGTTTGCTCTTGCGCTGTATTCAACTGAAACATTACTGAGTGCAAGAGTTGCTGTTTCAAGTGCTCTCCAGAATGTTCCTGCTCTTGAAAGACCTGCAGATGTATCCGCAATTGCGAAATGCGCATGGGGAACAGGAGTGGTGTAGCCTGCTTTAGCCATAAGCTCGGGGCGTTTTTCATTATCATACATAAGGCTGTAATCAGCGGCGGGGCTGGCGGCATAGCCTGTGTAAAACCCTGAATAAGTCACGCCAAGCTCCACAAGAGTATCGTAAGCCGCTTTCGCATTATCAGCATATACTCTCATAAGCTCCGCGTTGCCGCCTTCGCCTACTCCGGCGAGTGCATAGTTATAAAACTCATCGGCATCTTCTGTGAAGCCGCTGTCTATCTGTATCTGCGTACCGCCGCCGAAGTGTGTTCCGCCGCCGCATATTTTTGTACTGCCTCCGCCTGCCGTTCCTGCTTCTACAAAAAGTATTTTTGCGGAGGGATCCTGTTTCTTTATGTTGATGGCAGCCATTGCACCAGCACCGCCGAAACCGACAAGGACGAAATCAGCAGAATCGTCCCAGCTTGAAGGAAGATTACCTGAACTTCCCGCAGAACCGGAGGGCTCTACTACATTAACATCGCCTCCGCAGCCGGTGAGGATGCTCATTCCAACGGTACCCACCGCAAGGCTTCCGAATTTGAGAAACTTCCTTCTGGAAATGGCGCTGTTTATTTCTTTCTCAGTTCTTTTTTTGCTCATTATATACTCCTATGAATGAATTATTATCCAGATCCGGTATCCGGAAAGCTTTTTGATATTTACGGTCTGACAGACTCTATATATTCAATGAGGTAGCCGATCTCCTCTACTGTAACAGCTATAGGAAACGGGTGGTCATCAAGGCTTGCCGTGCCGAAATCCTCAAATATTGCATTACTTACAGTCGGTGCAGTTGTTCCGTTGTGGCATCCTGCGCAGTCACTGTTGAATACTGCCTGCCCTGCGGCAACAGGATCAGAAGGGTCAACAGGCTCTTCGGGTTCTTCGGGTTCTGCATTATTTCTGAGATACTCATCAACAAGCTCAAGCTGTTCAAGAGTAGGTTCGGGGTCAAGCTCAAACGGATGATGAAAAGCTGCCGGAGTAAAAAGATGCGGACTGAACTCGTGGCATGAGCAGTAAGCCAGAAAAATCTCCTCCCCCGTTACGGGCACTTCTCCCGGTTCTTCAGGCTCTTCGGGTTCATCGGGGGCATCAGAGCCGCCGCCTGAGTTTCCGCTCCCGTTCACATAGTCATCCAGATAAATTGTTTTGTCATCGCCGTAACAGCCAGCCAATACACTCATCAGCACTGCAAATACGGTCAAAAGTAATAAATTCTTTCCTTTCATTCCATTTCCTCTTGTAGGTAAATTTTTGATTTCTCAGCCGGTTTATACGGCTCTGACTTCAGGACTCACAAACAGCCGATATAAGACACCCCCTTAGAATATTTTTCATGAACAGCCGGATCTGTTTCTGCATCTACATGAAAACCAACCGGATAGTCCTCCGGAAAAATCACGCGAAAATGATCCGGCATATCTTCACAACGAACTGCATGAAGCTCCTTCTCCCCACAGCTGCAGGCAGAAGCAAACAATAGCAGCCCGGCTACCAACCATTTGTTGGAAAACATTTTTCAGCTCCCTGATATCAATAAATACAGCGCAAACTCATATACAAACCTTTCAGCATACGGCCAAGGCTCATTGCCGGAAAAAAGAACGAAGATTTAATATTTGAGAAATAAAAACGGACTCAAATCACCCTCGTCAGAATTTCCGTCTTTCCTAAAATAACAATAAAGATGCCAAACAATGTCTTCTTTACCTATAAACGACTTAGAGCTTTACTTGAAATCTGCTCACCGCATATGGTGAGCAGATTCACCAAATATGGTGAGCAATATTAGGCAAAGGCATTGTTAATAAAAGAGAAATAATAAAAAACATCCCCGAATTGATTTGACATTTCTGAAAAAATAGTTAAAACATTAATTAATTTTTATTTAAAGTCGGAGAGAGAGATGATCAATAAAGAGCTGTTTCTTAACGACGCCATTCTTAATATTTTTAAGAGTACAGATGTTGAAACTCTTCTTACAAACTCACTCAAATGTTTGAAGAGGTACATCCCCATTGATATGATCGATCTTTCATATTATCTGGAGGAGGAGCACTGTATACTGCGTTTGTGCACTGTTGTAGAAAACAGAGTGTACAAAGATCTTTACCTGAAACTGCCTGACAGTATCAAACCTGAAGATATTAAGCGAGGGTTTGCCAGTGAC
>JBFWJG010000040.1:0-22763 GCA_050253335.1 Deferribacterales bacterium
CGCTCTTCCGATCTGGCTACCCGCCGGAGAACCCCTGCGAAGCTCAGAACTAAGGTTTTCCGCCTGTTGTACGATTGATAAACAGTACGACTGACCCGAAAAGGACTAATTATTTGATTTTGCCGTTATTTGGTGTTAGTTTAGCGTAAAAGGGCTGATTACGCGCAGTACAGTACCGCTCGGTGAGGGATTCCATGAAAAAAGTCTTACTGATTGACGACAGCGTTACCATTCACAGGGTAATTGACATCTGCCTTGATAAGGACAGATTTATCACGGAAAAAACCTTCTCGGCGGATGATGCAGTGATGAGGCTGAAAAACGCCCCTGCTGACGTTATCCTGCTCGATAATAAGCTGGAGAGCATAATCCTCGGTGATTTTATCTCAAAGATCCGCTCGCTGGCTCCCTCATCATGGATCATTCTCCTTACCGGAGCCTTTGACCAGTTTGACGATGCCGACCTTGCCAAATCCGGCGCTGATGACTACCTTTTCAAACCGTTCGACTCTCAGGCAATAGAGCTTAAAATAAACTACGGGCTCAGCGCCGCTCCCAAAGAAGCGCCTGCTGAAGCCTCTGCTCCTGTTCCCGCAATGCCGGAACAGGTAATAACCGAAGAGCAGATGGACATCATCCCCCCTGAAGAGGCGCAGGCGGAGGAAACCCCGCTTATCGATCTGGGCGTGATGGAAACCCCTGAGGAGCCCGCCGCAGAGGAAGAAACTCCGGCTCCCAAAGAACCCGAAACCGCGGAAGAGGAGATCCCCGCCGCGGAAGATATTTTCACTGAAGATGATCAGGAGCCCGAAACAACTCCCGCAGATATATACAGCGAAGAGGAGAGCGAAGACAGCTTCCCCTTTGACGATTCAGAACCCTCAGCCGCCATATCCGAAGAGGAGAAGGCAGAGCTCGGGCACCTCTTCGACGAACCCGGACTCCCCGAAGAGACAGAAGCGGCAGCCATGGAAACCGAAGCGGCTGAAGATATGGAAACCTCTGCCGTAACTATGGCACAGGCTGATGAACAGGAGGAAGATCTTGATTCCTTCCTCAAGGATCTGGAAGCGGCGCATATCCCCGAACCTGAAATAATTCATGACGAAGAAGAAGCCTCTCAGGAACCCGCAGCGGAGGATTTCACCGACCTGCTCAATGAACTGGGCGGGCAGGAAGAGCCCGCTCCCGAGTACATAATCGAGGAAGAGGAAGAGCAGACGGAATCCGATTCCGACCCCTTCGCAGGGCTCACCATGACTGACGAGGAGGACGCCCTCGCCGAACCGGAGTATAAAGAGGAAGAGCAGGCGGAATCCGCGCCCGAATACATCATTGAGGAAGAAAAAGCGGACGAAGGAGACATCTTCGCCGGACTGATGCACATAAGCGAAGATGAAGTGATCGACGGCAGACCCGAAGAAAAGGAACAGCCCGAAGAGGAAGAGATTCCGCAGGAAGAGCTCCAGACAGAGGAAACAACCTCCCTTGATATACTTCCCGAAGGCTTTCTTGAAACAGGCGAGCCTGTGGACGGAGAAATCCTTGAGGAACAAAAAGAGCCCGACCTCAGCATTGACGCTCTGGAAAGCATGCCCATAGAGACAGACTTCTCTGAGCTCATGCAGGCTGATGAAGCCGAGCTTGAGACAGCTTCCGAACCTGAAGCGGAAACAGAGCCCGTCATAGTCAGGGAGGAAGAGCCGGAGGCTGAATTTCCCTTTGAAAATGAAGAGCCCCTGCCCGAACCCGAAATGGCTTTCGCCGAAGAACCTGAGACTGATGAGCTCACCCTCCCGGAAGCTGACGAGACGGCAGAACCCGAATTTGTCACCGCTGATGAAGCCGAGCCCGCAGCGTTTGAGGAATTCCCGGCAGAGCAGTTCGCCCCGCTCAGGGAAATGACCGGAGAACAGGCAGAGGAAGAAGCACCCCACCAGACTGCACAGCCTGCCGCGGGTCTTGCTCAGGACGAGATAAAAGAAATCGTCTACCGCTCTCTGGACAGCGGAATGCTTAAAGCGGCAATTCAGGAAGTCCTTGCGGAAAAAATGGAGGAAGTGCTGAGAGAAGTGCTTCCCGAAATCGCAGAAATGGTTATAAGAGAAGAAATAGAGCGCCTGAAGAGAGGAGAATAAGTGTCACAGATCGACTACAGAAGCAGCGGAGTTAATATAGACGAGGGGAACAGATTCATAACCCTCATAAAATCCATGGCCGAATCCACCTACACCGAAGGAGTGATCGGCAGTCTCGGCGGCTTTGCCGGTTTTTTCAGCCTGAAGGACGCGGCGGGAATGACCGACCCTGTCCTTGTTGCGGCGACCGACGGCGTGGGAACCAAGCTGAAAATAGCCTTTGATTCCGGCAAGCTGGACACAGTGGGCGTTGACCTTGTGGCAATGAGCGTGAACGATCTCGTGGTAACGGGTGCTAAGCCCCTCTTCTTCCTTGATTATCTGGCGACAGGCAAACTCGCGCCGGAGGATATGGCGGAAGTGGTCAAAGGCATAGCGGACGGATGCAGACAGTCGGGAACTGCCCTCATAGGCGGAGAAACCGCGGAGATGCCCGGCTTTTACAAGGAAGGCGAGTTCGACCTCGCAGGTTTCTGTGTGGGCATACTCGACAAGGCGAAAATGGTGGACGGAAGCAAAGTTGCAGACGGAGACACCATAATCGGCTTCGGATCAACAGGTCTGCACAGCAACGGCTACTCCCTTGCCCGCAAAATATTTTTTGACGAACTTAAAATGGATGTGAAGGACGAAGTGAACGGCAGGCCTCTTTATGAGCTCCTCCTCGCACCCACAAAGATATATGTTAAAACAGTCCTCGCTCTCCTTGCCGAAGGCTTCGGCATAAAGGCCATGGCGCATATAACAGGCGGCGGCTTCTATGAGAACATACCGAGAGTTCTCCCCGAAGGGCTGAAAGCCGTGGTTGATAAGGACAGCTTCACGAGACCCGAAATTTTCGACATCATAACCTCCAAGGTCAATATAGACAGCCGTGAGCTTTACAGAGTCTTCAACATGGGCATAGGCTTCATTGCCGTAGTGCCCGCTGATGAGGCGGAAAAGCTCAGAGCCCGCGCGGAGGAGCTGGGCGAAAAGGCCTTCGTAATAGGCCGCATAGCCGAAGGCGCAAAATCTGTTGAAATAAAAGGGATAGATTTCTGATGAAAATAGGAATACTGCTCTCCGGCAGAGGCAGCAACTTCAGGGCTATCAAAGCCGCAATCGACAAAGGCGAGATCAAAAACGCCGAAATAGCAGTGGTAATCAGCAACAAGGCGGATGCCCAAGGGCTTGCCTATGCCGCCGAATGCGGGCTTAAAACAGTTTATCTCAGCCATAAGGACTTTGACGGCCGTGAAGCCTACGACCGTGAGATAGTGAAGCACCTGAACGAAGCAGGGGTTGATCTCGTCTGCCTTGCGGGGTTCATGCGGATCATCTCTCCTTATTTCGTTGAGCAGTACAGAAACAGGATAATAAACATTCACCCCTCGCTTCTTCCCGCCTTCCCCGGGCTGGACGCACAGAAGCAGGCTCTGGACTACGGAGTCAAATTCGCCGGATGCACCGTGCATTTTGTGGACGAGAAGATGGACAGCGGAGCCATCATCCTCCAGAAATGCGTGCCCGTTCTGGATGACGACACAGCGGAAACACTCTCCGCACGCATCCTTGAACAGGAGCACAGGGCATATCCCGAAGCTGTGCGCCTGATCGCGGAAGGCAGGCTGAAAACAGAGGGCAGACACGTTAAAATATTATGAAAAAACTGCTGGCAGCATCGGTTCTCTTTCTGATAAGCCTTTCAGCCTCCGCAGGAGATACAATGACGCTTGAAAACGGAGTGACATTCACAGTCATCGAACGCCCTTACACCGAAACGGTTTCAGTATCGGTTTTTATAAAAGGCGGATTATTCAGAGAAAACAAAACAAACAACGGCGTGGGCGCGCTCACGGCCTCCGTTTGGGTTAAGGGGAGCGAAATGCTCCGCGAGATGGAGTTTTACGGCGGCAGCATAGGTGCAGGTCAGGGGACTGACTCCTTCGAGATCGCCTTCTCCTCCACTGCCGAATATCTGGACAAGGCCATAGCCCTTTTCCGCCCCTTTCTCCACTTCCCGGAGTTCAGAGAGGATGTGTTCGAAAGAGAAAAGGCGATCCAGCTTGAGGAAATCAAGGCCATTCAGGACGATCCCTCCTCGCTCTCTTTCCGCAACTTCATGAAGCTCTCCTACGAAGGCACGCCTTATGAACTAACCATCGAAGGTGAAGCTGAAGGTGTTGAAAAGCTCACCCTTGATGACATCAGGAAATTCTACCCTGTCCTCTTACAGGGTAGAAACACCATAGTAACCATCGCCGGCAGAATAACCCCTGAGCAGACGGAAAAGCTTAAAGCTATATTTGCCGACCTGCCCGAAGGTTCTGAATTCAAAGCCGACTGTGCATACCCCCCGCAGAAGGAAGAGATATACAAAGAAGACCGCGACCCCAGAACACAGCAGGCAAAGCTCTATGTGGGCTATGAGGCTCCCGAGGCGGCCGACCCCATGTATGCGGCGGTAAAGGTCATGGCGGATATTATGGGCGGCGGAATGAGCTCGCGCTATTTCACCGAAATGCGCAAAAACAGGGGCTATGCCTACTCTGTGGGCGCTTTTTACCCCTCAAGGCTCTGCAAATCCAGATTCGTGGGGCACATAGGGCTTGAATACGCGAATGTTCCGGAAGCCGTGAAGGCAATGGAAGAGATAAACAAAAGCTTCCTTGATTCGCTTACGGACGAAGAGCTGACCAAGGTCAAAAACTATATGCTCGGCAGACTGCTTATCGAGACTGAAACCAACAGCAAGCAGGCATGGTACGCCAACTTCTTCCAGAACGCAGGGCTCGGCAGCGGATACCTGAGTAAATACATAGAAGACATCAAGGCAGTGGATAAGGACGCCCTCAGGAAAGCGGCGGAGATATTCAGCAAGCCTAAAACTGTCTATGTGCTGAGGTAAAAGAATTTATTTCTGAAAGAGAAATCACAAAAGTGAGCTTTTGAATGGTTCGGGAAAATTTGTTCCGAAAAGTTTCCCGAAATAACCGAATATAAATAACTTAAACCGAGAATAATCAGGCTCCGCTTCCGGAACCGCTACAGTTCTTCCTCATCCTCAAAATCTGCAAAGTCGTCCGCTGTTTTTGCGCGGTATTCTATGGTTTCGATGTAGAGAGGAAGATCTTTCTTGGGAATGCTCTTTTTTTCGGGAACCTGCAGAACCTTGATCTTTTTATAGAAGTTCCACATATCAAGCTCCAGAACATCGCCCGCTTTCAGTGCGTAAGCGGGCTTGGCGGTGCGTCCGTTAACCGTGATGAAGCCTTCCCCTGCCGCTTCGTTGGCGACGGTTCTGCGCTTCATCAGGTTCATGGTTTTAAGAAACTTGTCAAGCCTCATAAGCCCTAATACATATACTGCACAAGTATCCGCTGTTTGCTGTCTTTAAGCCATTTTTCATAAACGGCCTTAACCTTTTCATCAGAGATTTTTGCGGAAACTGCCTGTCTTATCTCAGCCGTGCCTTCGTATTTATCTTTGAAGTTTTCAACATAGAGTACTCTGTACTCACCGCCGAAAGACTGAATATCCGTCACGTCCCCTTTGTGTTTGCCTTTAAGAAGTTCCTTGAGAGACGCATCAAGGGAATCATACTCAAACCAGCCGAGATAGCCGCCGTTATCATCATCGCCGAACTTAGCGGCAGTTTCGATAAAAGAACCGTTCTTTCTGAAAAACTCCAGAGCCTTTTCAAGAGCAAGGCGGTTTTCAAGTTTAAGCATCCTCAGTTCAAGCTGATCGCTGAGGTCCAGTGTTTCCTCGTTATCCTTTATGAACCTGATGATCTCATCATCAGTAACAACAACCTTCGGCGCAAGAACCCTGCTGCGGACTCTCGCGGAGAGGATATCCATCTTTATCTGCCATTTATACTGAGCCATGGTGCGGTTTTCTCTGGCGAGAACATCCATAAGCTGCTGATCCGTGATGCTGTTTTTCTCCATAACGTCCTTCACGGCACTGTCCACTTCCTGATCGGTCACCCGTACACCCTCACGGCGGGCGGCATTCAGCACAACATACTGATCCACAAGGTAGTCCAGAGTTTTTTTGGTGTAATCCGCAAGGATGCGGGCTCTTTCGTCCTGATCCTTGATTTCATAAACCGCTTTTGTTCTTTCCGGATTCAGGGATTCGACGTCGAATTTGGTTATAACGTCATCCCCGACGCGGGCGTAAACCCTGTCAATTACCTGCGCCTGAACCTGCTGTGAGAGGCTCAAAAGAAGCAGGAGCAACATTAATGATTTCAGCTTTACTGTAAATTTCATCGATAAAGTTCCTTACGCTTTCTTCCTGTTTCTGTGAATAAAGTCTTGCGTATATTTCTGATTTTACCTGTTCAAACTTTTTTGTCTCGCTGTTTCTGTAGGCGACTGTCTTAAAAATATGAAAGCCGTATTCGGACTTGATTATGCCGCTTGTCTCGCCTGCTCTCAGCCTGAAAGCCTCAGCAAACACTTCCGGATAATCCTCCGCCGAAATCCAGCCGAGGTTGCCGCCGTTCTTCTTTTCGTCCGAAATGGAGTACTGCTCGGCGACTTCCGCAAACGGCACGCCTTTTTTAAGCTCGCCCATTGCTTCTCCTGCCTTCTCCTCATCCAGAGCGAGGATCATGAAAACGTTTGCGGTTCTTTTCCCGCTGAAGCGTGATTTATTCTCATCGTAGTAGGCTTTAAGCTCTTCATCCGTAACATTAACGCCGGTGTCCGCGATCTGAGTCAGGAGCTTCTGCACCAGAACATTCTCGACCATCTGTTTTTTCAGGCGGTTTTTGAGAACTTCGTCTGTTTCGTTGTCTCCGTTTTCCGCCGCTCTGCCCTCTTCCATCTTGTCGATGTATCCGGCGATTTTCGCGCTTCTCTCGTCACCGATATCAAGACCCCGTCTCTTCGCCTCGTCAAGAAGCAGCCTGTGGATTATGAAGTTGCGCACTATGCGCTCTTTCACTTCCTGATTCTCCACCGTGAGCGGATCCATTTCCTGAATGGTGAAATAGGCATAGTCCAGAATCTCTGAATTATCGATCTCTGTGCCGTTTATTTTCAGGATTGTGCGTTTTTCCGCCTTCGGGCGGGCGGAATCGGCGTTTTTTTTGCCGCTCTCTCCGCAGCCGAAAAGAAATGCAGTTAAAAGTATGAATATGGCTGTTTTTTTCATCATCCGCTTAAATTACAATATTAATACACGCAGGGCAATACAAAACGGGCGTGCAATGATTCTGACAGTTTCAGGTCTCTACCAGTTCAGAAAGAATTTCGCATGTTTTTTGCAGGAAATCGTCTTTTTTCTCAAAATAAAGGACCAGGCTGTTCTCATTTTCGAACTTGTAAACAGCCCTCATCTCACCCAGAACCTGCACAAGCTTAGACGGTGAAAGAGGAGTGTCCTTATCAAAGGTTATGCGGACACGCCCTGTGTGTATGGCGAGTTTTTCCGCGTACGCCTTCCCTGCCAGGTTCTTCATGAGCATGATCCAGCCGAGGTTTTCCGTCTCCGGCCTGACATCGCCGTAAACCTGCGCGAGGTCATCCAGAAGCCCCCGCATTTCCCTCTCGGACTGTATCTTGGAGAAGCGCCTGTAATAATCGAACCTGAGCGAAACATCCTCCACATATTCGGCGGAGATGAAGTAAGGCAGGGCGGAGGCAACCTCCGTTTCGCGGGCGTTGTTCAGCTCGCCCTTGAGCTCCTTAACCGCTTCTTCTATCATCTGGAGGAAAAGCTCATAACCGATCTTCACCATGGAGCCCGACTGCTCCGCACCGAGAAGATCGCCCGCCCCCCTGAGCTGAAGGTCATAGAAGGCTATCTTCACCCCGCTGCCGAGGTCGGAGAGCTGCTGAATAATCTTCAGCCTTTTGCGGGCTATTTCGTTCAGGCTGGCCATGCTGGGCACAAGCATATAGCAGTAGCCCCTTCTGCGTGAGCGCCCCACACGCCCCTTGAGCTGGTAAACCTGCGCAAGGCCGAAATGGGCGGCGTTGTTTATGATAATTGTGTTGGCATTTGCTATATCAATTCCGTTTTCCACAATAGTAGTGCAGACAAGCACATCAAGCTCGCCCTGATAAAAGCTGTAGAGCACGCTTTCCATGGCGTCCGCAGTCATCTGTCCGTGAGCTACTCCCAGTCTCGCATGGGGAACAAGCTTCCGCACTGATTCCGCAACGGATTCTATATCCTCGACCCTGTTATGAAGGAAATACACCTGCCCGCCCCTCTCAAGCTCGTTCATCAGCGCGCTTTTGATCTCTTCATCGGTCTTTATGACACGGGTGATAACCGGAAGCCTCTCCTCCGGCGGGGTTTCTATAACGCTTATATCCCGTATGCCGGACATGGAAAGCTGTAATGTGCGGGGGATGGGCGTGGCGGAAAGGTAGATTATATCTATGTTGCTCTTGAGAGCTGTTATTTTCTCTTTATGTGCGACGCCGAAACGCTGTTCCTCGTCTATCACAAGAAGCCCCAGATCACGGAACTCCACATCCTTTGAAAGCAGTCTGTGAGTGCCGATTATTATATCCACCTCGCCGGCCGCCAGTCTGCGCAGGGTCTTTTTTATCTCGGAGGATGTCTTGTATCTGCTGATGTAGTCCACATTCACGGGCATATCGGCGAAGCGTTTCTTGAAGTTTACATAATGCTGGCGGGCAAGAACCGTTGTGGGCACAAGAACACCCACCTGTTTCCCGCAGGCAACGGCCTTGCAGGCGGCGCGCATAGCCACCTCTGTTTTCCCGAAGCCCACATCGCCGCAGACAAGACGCTCCATCGGCTTCTCATCCTCCATACCCTGATAAACATCGTGTATGGCGGAAAGCTGATCATCCGTTTCGTCATATTCAAAGCCCTGCTCAAACTGCTCCAGCAGGATTCCGTCATCCCGGAAGGCGAAACCTGTTTTCACTTTTCTGTCCGCATAAAGCTTCAGCAGGTCTATTGCCAGCTTCTTCGCCCTTGTGCTCGCCTGAACCTTCAGCTTTTTCCATGTGGCAGTCTGAAGGCTGTGCACCCTCGGGGCTCTTCCTTCCGCGCCTATATATTTCTGAATATGTCCTATCTTATCCAGCGGAACGTAGAGTATCTCCCCGTTTTCGTACTCAAGAACGAGGAAATCGCCGGCAACTCCGCCTATCTCCTTGTGGACAAGGCCTCTGTATATGCCTATTCCGTAATCAACATGGACAACATAGTCATCCGGCTCAAGGTCGTTCAGGCTTGTGGAATATACCTCTTTCTTGGCTTTTCTGACCTTTTTCTTAACCGTCCCGAAGATGTCCTCATCGGTTACAACGGCCACCTTCCCTCTCGGGTCGATAAAACCGCCGCTCACCTTCTCCCCGTAAAGCCCTATTCCGTGGGCGGGGAGTTTAAGATATGAGGATATTTCCGTAACCGCTATTTCGTGATCCCGCATGAAGTCGAGGAACAGGCTCTTGAGCTTCCTGCTCTCAATGCAGACCAGCACCCCGTATTTATCATCCAGAAGATCCTTTATCTTCACCGCGGCATCAGTCACGGACTGGTAGAGGTTCTTCTTCTCATGGGTGAATCTCGCCGCCGAACTGCTGAGCCCGCCGTCTGCGCTGTCCGTGTCCACTGTCTCCTCAAAGAGGTGAACATCCCGCACGCTCAGAAGCTTTTCCATTGTCTCCGCGCTGATGAAGTTTTTCTCAATCCCCGCGGGGAGTCCTGCGTGATCCTGCCTGTCCCTGACTGTGTTGTCTGTCTCTATGAAAGCGTCCGCCAGATCCCGCTCAAGGGTCACAACCTGCGTTCCCGAGCCGAGATAGTCAAAAAGGCTGGCCATGCTTCTGTATATAAACGGGCTGAACCAGTGGCATCCGGCAAACTTGCCGAAGTTTTTCGCCTTCTCGCTCACAGCGGGAATCTTCACCCCAGCCAAGTCATCCTCATCAAAAAGCGCCTCGCCCGCGGGAAGGATCGTGAGCTCCTCAAGCTTCCTCTCCGTTCTGCGGCTGAATGACTCGAAAACATCCATGCGCTCTATTTCGTCATCAAAAAATTCTATCCTCACGGGGTTTTCCATCTGCGGGGTAAAAACCTCCGCTATGTCGCCCCTGATTGTGTACTCACCCTGACCGGAAACAAGCTCAACGTTTACATAACCGGAATATTCCAGAGCGTACCGCAGTTCCTCCCTGTCTGTCCTACCCTTCTTTTTCAGATTTATTACTGATGCCGCAAAGACATCCGCAGGGGGAAGAGCCCTTGAAAGAGATTTCGGAGTGGTTACAACAACACCCTCAAAGCCGCTCATAAGCCTGTGCAGTGTGCTGACACGCATGGAGAGGACATCGGTGAGAACTCTGGCTTCTTCAAAGGGTTCCTGTGTGTATTCCGGAAAAGGCGCGACTTTATCCGCTCCGAAAAAGAAAATCAGCTCGGATAAAAGAAGATCAAAACGGTTTCTGTCGGGGGCGATGACAAGCACCCTGCCCCCGCTGAAATTTTTTCTGAGACGGTAAGCGGCTCCTGCGCCCCATAAACCGCCCGTTATTGAAGTGAAGTCCATTATTATTTACTGTTCTTCCGCTTTCTCATTTAATAATATTCCGGTTAATGAACAGCCTAACTGAACTTGCCGAACATTATCTCGTCCACCAGCTCGCAGATGATGTGAGCGGCGGCAATGTGTATCTCCTGAATCCTCGGGGTGCACTCCGAAGGGGAAATAAGAAGATGATCGCACAGACCGCGCATAAGCCCGCCGTCCTTGCCGGTGAAGCCTATGGTGGTCATCCCCTGCCTGCCCGCAGTGCGGAGAGCGGCCAGTACGTTTGGAGAGTTTCCGCTGGTGGAAATTCCCCAGGCTATGTCGTTGGTGTTGCCCAGCGCCTTGAGCTGCTTGTCGAAAACCTCTTCAAAGCTGTAGTCATTGCCTATCGCCGTCAGGGCAGACGTATCAGTCGTCAGCGCAAGGGCAGGCAGAGGCGGACGCTCCATCTTGAAACGGTTGGTAAACTCCGCGGCTATATGCTGGGAGTCCGCGGCGGAACCGCCGTTGCCGAAAATCAGCACCTTCCCGCCGTTCTCGAAACACTTTACTATCTCAGTGGATATGCCTATCAGCACGGGCATAGACTCGGCAGAAAACCTCGCCTGAGCCTCCCGCATCTCATCAAAAATATCGCTTATGAAATCTTCCATTACGCTACCTTTTAGATTTTAAACTCTATCTGATATGAAAGAACCCTTTTTCCACAGGAAAAAAGTGTTCTCTCATACTCACTCCCAAAAACCTGAAATTCGGGTTTTGAGGGGGAACGGGGGAACTTTTGCCTAAAAGTTTCCCCGAAAACCAAATCTACGCACTGTCTTAATAACAAAAATCCGCACATCCTGTCGGATTTTTGTACACGCTCGCGCCGAATTAAGATTCGGCTTCGCTTCGCACGGCGGGGTTCCGATCCTCGGAACCTGTTCTCACGCACCGAATGCGTTTATTATGTGCGATATTTCAGCCGTCTTGATAACAAAAATCCGCACATCCTGTCGGATTTTTGTACACGCTCGCGCCGAATTAAGATTCGGCTTCGCTTCGCACGGCGGGGTTCCGATCCTCGGAACCTGTTCTCACGCACCGAATGCGTTTATTATGTGCGTTATTTTATCATTGTCTATGGAAATCACATCGAATCGGCAGAGTTTTTCCATATTATTTTCCATGAGATAGAACTCGGCGGTGCGTATAATTTTATCCTGTTTGGTGTGTGTTACCGACTGGTATCCTTCTCCGAAGGCGTCTGAGGAGCGGGTTTTGACTTCGACGAACACCAGTGTGCCGTCTTTTTCGGCGATTATGTCTATCTCGCCTGTTTTGGCGCGGTAGTTCCGCTTAATTACGGCGTATCCTTTCTTTCTGAGGAACGCCGCCGCTTTGTCTTCGCCTGATTTACCTTTTAATATCCGCATTTTTCAGGAAACTCATCCGGTGCAGTTCTGTTGCGCCGTATTTTTTGAGAGCGTCAAGATGAACCTTCGCCCCGTAGCCTTTGTTTGAATACCAGCCGTATTCAGGATATGTCATGTGGAGTTTTTTCATCATGGAGTCGCGGTAAACCTTTGCAAGAATGGAGGCTGCTGCCACGCACATATGGCTGTCTTCCGCCTTGAATGGGTTTTCTATGGGGACACTGACATTGAGCCTGACTGCGTCCACTATTATATTGTCGTAAGGGGTTTTCAGGCGGGAGAGGGCAATATGCATAGCCTGTTTGGTGGCGCGGAGTATGTTTATCTGGTCTATGACCTGATTACAGACAACACCGAATGCATAATCAACGGCGTTGCGTCTTATGCTTTCGGCTATTACCTCGCGTTTTTTCTCGGTTATTTTTTTGGAGTCGATGATGCGGGGATCGGCGTAGCCTTCGGGCATGATGACAGCACAGGCCACAACGGGCCCTGCGAAGCATCCCCTGCCCACCTCATCAATGCCGACGGTGACTATCTATTCCCCCTTTTTTCTGCGGATTTTCGCTTTGATCCAGCCGATGAATTCATCAAGCCCCTGCCCTGTTTTGCAGGATGTCTCGAAGATGTCCAGCGTGGGGTTCACGCCGAGGGCGAAACCACGGCATTTCTGCACATCGAAATCCACATAAGGCAGAAGGTCTGTCTTGTTGATGATGAACGCTGAGGAGACGTGGAACATTGAGGGGTATTTGGCGGGTTTGTCCTCCCCTTCGGTTACGCTGAGCATACAGACCTTTGCATCTTCGCCAAGTTCGTATGAAGAGGGGCAGACGAGGTTGCCCACGTTTTCTATAATGAGGAGGTCAAGCTTGCCGAATGCAACCATCGCCTTTTCTATGTCCAGTGCTTCGAGGTGGCATGAGCCGTTTGTATTCACCTGAACTGCGGGGATTCCCGCCGCCCTGATGCGCTCTGCATCGAAATCGGTCTGGAGGTCGCCTTCGATAACGCCGACGGAGTATTCCTTCTGAATTTCCACAAGGATTTTGGAGAGGAGGGTGGTTTTTCCGCTTCCGGGTGAGGAGACAAAGTTAAGGACAAGTGTTCTGTCCCTGTCAAAGCCTTCCTTGAGGGCTTCCGCCAGTTCCTCGTTTTTGGAGAGAATTCTTTTATTCACATCAAGCTTGGTCATAAGCCACCTTCTTCTATTCTTTTAAAGACTGAGAAAATCAATCCACTTCTATTTCGGTGATTTGCAGTTCTTCTCCGGTGAGGATCTTCACCGCGTGGGAGCCGCATTTGGGGCACTGCATGAAAATCTGTTCAAAGGTGTTTTCATTGCCGCAGTCCATGCACTTGCCGGTGAGGGGAACATTTTCTATAATCAGCTCCCCTTCCTCCGCTATTGTGCCGTCCTTGAGGGCGTCAAAGGCGAACATCAGCGAGGAGCTTTCCACCGCCTGCAGCCTGCCTATTTTCACAAAAACTTTATTTATTTTCTTAGCGCCGTTATTTTTTGCGGTTTCAAAAACCACATCCATAAGGCTCTGGGCTATACTGACTTCATGCATGGGAATATGTATAATATCCTATAGTGCCTTAGTCAACCGCATAATAGAGTTCGTGAACCTCACCCCGCCGGAAAAGCCTGCCTTCGCATTCCGCTTCCTCTATCAGAACAGTTCCGGAACCGCACGCTATCTCCGCGCCATAAGGGGTGAGCTCAACCAGTTCCCCCGGTCTGCCGTATTCCCCCTGCCACTTTTCAGCGGCAGCCCGCCAGACTGTTATCTGCCTGCCGTTTCGCATGAAATATGCCCCGAAATAGGGGCGGGAGAATCCTCTGATGTGGTTGTAAATACTGTAGGCATCGCGGTTGAAGTCTATAACTCCTTCACGCCTGCGCTTGCGGGGAAGATAAAACGACTCCCGCTCATCCTGCGGAACTGCTTTGAAGCCGCCGAACCCTTTTTCCGCAAAATCCTTCACGAAGCGGGCGCAGACAGCGGCGTATTTTCTCAGGAAATCCTCAGGATATTCCCCGAAGCCAATCCTTATCTCCTCGGAGAAGAGAACATCCCCGCCGTCCACCCTGTCTGATGCTATATAAAAACTGGCGCCGGACACGGCAACGCCCCGCAGAAACTGTTCCGTCACCGCGCTGTAGCCTCTGTAAAGGGGCAGAAGAGATGGATGGGCGAACACGGCCTTTACGTCCGTTCCCATGAAAAAGTCCTTTGTCCAGTCCACGCAGAGTGCCACTGTGTCGCTGTCCAGCACAGCTTCGGGTGCTTCGCCGTATTTGTTAGATGATATGAAGGTCATGGGGAAAAGCCCCCTGTATCTGCCAAAATCCCTTGAGAGAGCCGTTTTCTGAAAGCCTGCGGGATATGTGTACACCTGCGGGTAAAACCCCAGTTCATCCAGAGCGTCCAGCAGATATTCCCCTGTGAGATTCGATGTAAAAAGCGCTGTTTTCACCAGCTTCGTCCTCCGCCTCCGCCGAATCCGCCCCCAGAGAAGCCTCCGCCGGAGAAACCGCTTCCGCCTCCCCCTGCTCCGCCCTGCGGCGCAGGCTGTGAGGTCATTGTTCTGCTCATTGCGGATATGCCCGAGTTAAGGGAGTCGGCAAAGCCGTACATTGTAAATCCTCTGCCGCTGCGGGAAACGTACCAGTCCGGCGGCTCCCTGAGAAGCCCCTCAAACTTGCCCGCCCACTCTTTCAGCATTCCGAAAGCAACAGCATAGGGAACTGTCAGATTAAAGTATTCAGGATTTTTTTCAAGCATCCTTTCAAGCCTGTCCTTCTCTGCCCGCTCCACAAACTCCTTAAAGCCCGCAAGCTTGTTATAAAGCCCCTGCCCTTTTGCGGTGCGTTTCGGTATAGCCCGCCCGAAGAAGAATGTGGCTGCCCCCATAAGCACGCAGGAAACAAACCAGCCCGCATCCCCCGAAAAAGCTGTGAGAAACACTCCGAAAAAGATGAAGACCAGACTCGCCCCTTTCATGAATCCGCCTATTTTCCTTGTTCCGCCTTCATAAAGCCCCATTGAGGCGACATCTTTGTCAAGCTGCTCTCGGGCGGTTCCCATGGTTTTGTAATAAACGTTTTTAAGGTCTGAGAGCCTGCGGTTTTTGAGCCCCGCGGGGAACATCCCCGTGAAAAGGGTCTGCTCGTAGGCAGGCGCACCTTCGGGCAGTTCGCCCAGCTTAACGAATATATAATCGCTTTTGCCGAGGAAGGAGCCGTAGTCCTCGGCTTCCTCTATCCTTATTACCTTGTCCGCCGCCCATTTCAGAAAAACAGAAACAAGGTCACGGTTGTCTATTTTATCATCCGCCAGAACGCCCGCAACAGCGGGGCTCACACCTGCGGGGGGCTCATAAAGCGTCACCAGAACGGACGATGCGTCCCTTCCTTTTTTGTACCAGATCAGAAACAGCAGCGGAAGGTACACAAACAGAGCTATGAGATAACTGTTGTTTGCGATGAAGAGCCTCAGCCTCAGCCAAGGGGTTCCGTA
Organism: Deferribacterales bacterium; assembly: GCA_050253335.1. Lineage (GTDB taxonomy): Bacteria > Chrysiogenota > Deferribacteres > Deferribacterales > Geovibrionaceae > Geovibrio. The sequence continues at coordinate 15,599 of JBFWJG010000040.1, forward strand.
TTTAAGATAATTTCCCGGCAGAAGGATGCCGATGCTCAGACTCTCCCCCGGGTTCAGGGTTCTTTCCGCACTGCCGCTGAGGGTGCGTCCGTCATAGGAATATGATGCGTCGGTTCCTGCCTCGCCGTAGTAGCCGGTGTATGCGAAAATCTCGTCATCCCCAAGGGGCAGCTCAGAGGGAAGATGGACGCTGAAAGCCACACTCTCAGCAGGAACATCCCAGAAGTTTCCGTGTATGTTCCAGTAAATCTCGCTTGTCCGCCCGAAGAAATTCACCGCTCCGAACACCCTATAGCTTACAACGTATTCCTTCTCACCCTTTATGTACTGATCCGGCGAGCCGAGGCGGACTTCACGGTAGGCTCCGCTGTCCGTGACCTTGATCTCCGCGCTTTTTGTTTGTATATCATCAATGAGTATGCGGTATCGGCCGCCGAAGATATTGGGGCGTTTCGCCGTTCCTTTGATGCTCCCTGCCTCGTAGATTCTGGGCAGTTCGAGGATTATTCCCCTTCTGGGCTGGCGGAAGCTTATGAGATATGTCTCCGTAACTTCAAGCACGGAGGTTTCAAGCACGTTTATATTCACATCGTGCTTCTTTATCACAAAGTCCTCCCCGAAGGCGGGCAGAACCGTGAGGGCTAAGAGAATCAGGGAGAGGACAGCACGCATAGGCCTGCCCCGCTCAGAATTTTACCTGAACATTTTCCCTCTGCGCAGAATCCATCTCGAAGTACTGTTTCTTCGTGAAGCGGAACATGCCCGCAACTATGAGAGAAGGGAAGCTCTCGCACATTGTGTTCAGATCCCGCACCACCGCGTTGTAGTATCTTCTGGCAAGCTGGATATCGTTCTCTATGCTGTTTATACTGTTCTGAAGCTCAAGAAAGTTCACATTCGCCTTGAGCTCGGGATAGCTTTCCGAAAGAGCAAAAAGGCTTTTCAGCGCTCCGGTGAGCATGTTCTCCGCCTTTGCGTGCGCCTCCACGCTTCCTGCGTTCATCGCCATGCTTCGAGCCTTGGTGACATTTTCAAGAGTGTCTTTCTCGTGTCCGGCGTACCCCTTCACGGTTTCCACAAGGTTCGGGATGAGATCCCAGCGTTTCTTGAGCTGAACGTCAATATCGCTCCATGAGGCCTCGCTGAGGTTTCTGAGGGAGACAAGCCTGTTATAATAATAAATGAAAAGCCCTAAAATCAGCGCCACAACGCCTATGAACACCAGTCCGGCCATAAGTTCCTCCGCAACTAAAACACCTATATAATTTCACGCAAAACTATTATAATCCCAAATCAAAGGCACTTCAACATTGTTGATAACATTCTGAAATCATCACAGGTTCAGGTAAGCACAAAATTCTAGACATAGTATTATAATTGTGTTATACGAAATTGTATACAGTATACGATTGCCCATTTATAATTTCGCCGTGGAGAGTGTAATGCCACAAGTTTGCTACGGATTCTGGAAAAATGCCAAATTCGACAACAGAGGCAAACCTGTTTCGGAGTGGAGCGAGTCACCGTTCAAAACCTCTGATACATATGAAGGAAAGCCTCTGAAAGCCCTTGTTAACTGGGACGGATTCCTTGTTTTTGATGAACAGGCAGATATTCTTGCCATTCTTGCCAACTATATGAACGAGATAAGCTCGCAGGGCTGCTGCGGCCGATGTTTCCCCGGCAGGGTGGGCACAAGGCTTCTGGCGGAACAGCTTATGAAGATCCGCTCAGGCAGCACCGGCAAGCCCGAGCTTGACAAGGCCTATGAAATTGCGCAGTCCATACACCTTTCCGCCAAATGTACAGTGGCACCCACAGCTTCCATACCCGTTATGCGCTTCCTTGAAAATTTTGCTGATCAGGTCAGGGCAAATGTTGTCCCCGCCGAAACAGCGTATTATAAACATATTACAGCACCCTGTACGGCAGGCTGTCCCGCGAATGTCCAGATCCCCGAATTCATTGAGCAGATTAAGGATCACCGTTATCTTGACGCCCTTTCCATCATCCGTGAAACAATGCCTCTTCCCGGCGTTTGCGGAAGGGTCTGCCCCCACCCCTGCGAGCTTAACTGCCGCAGAGGTCTTGTGGATAAAGACCCCGTAAGCATAATGGTGCTTAAACGCGCTCCGTGGGATTATGAATATTATCAGGAAAAAGCGCCCATCCTCCCCCCCAAGGCTCCGGAAAAGGGCAAGAAGATAGGCATAGTCGGCGCTGGCCCCGCAGGGCTCACGGCGGCTTATTATCTCGCCCTCATGGGTTATGAATGCAAAATATACGAGTGGATGCAGGAACCGGGCGGAATGGTTGCCCTCGGCATTCCCGATTACAGAGAGCCGAGACACCTTCTCCGCAGAGAGGTTGACATAATACAGTCCCTCGGCGTTGAGATAGAATACGGCCGCAAGCTCGGCGACGATCTCACCCTTCAGTATCTTAAAAAGAACTACGACGCGGTTCTGCTCACCATCGGCGCATGGAAAAGCAGAGACATGGGCATAGAAGGCGAAAAGGAAGGCTATCAGGGCATCCACGAATCAGGCATACTTTTCCTCCGCGAACAGGCCACAGGCAAAGACACTGGCGTTAAAGGCAAGAAGATTGTCGTTGTGGGCGGCGGAAACACCGCCATCGACTGCGTGCGTGTTGCCCTGCGTGAAGGCGCCGCGGATGTAAACCTTGTTTACCGCCGTTCAAGGGACGAAATGCCCGCGGAAGACTACGAAATTGTGGACGCCATGGAGGAGGGGATCAACTTCCATTTCCTCTGCAACCCCACAAAAATAATAGCGAAAGACAATGTGGTCACAGGTGTTGAGTGTGTGCGCATGGAGCTCGGCGAACCGGATGAATCCGGCAGACGCAGACCCCAGCCCGTTAAGGACTCCGAATTTGTGATAGACTGCGATGTAATAATCCCCGCCATAGGCCAGTTCACAGACCTCACCTTCCTCAAAGAGGAGGACGGGCTCGAAGTCACCAAGTGGAGCACCTTCAAGGTTGTTGACGACCTTTATGTCACCAGCGACCCGCAGATTTTCTCCGCGGGCGACTGTGAGTGGGGACCCATGACCGTGGTCAAGGCAATAGGCGCCGCGCGCTGGTCAAGCATAATGATCGACCGCTACCTCACCGAAGGCAAACCCTACCTCACGGCGGAGGAAACACTCCAGCTTGATCTCCAGAAAAACAAGGTCTTCGACAAAAAAGAGGACGTGAAGGATCAGGAGTGCCCCACAATCAAGCGTGTGCATCAGCACAAGCTCACGGGCGAAGAAAGAAAAAGCAACTACGAAGAGGTTGAAAAACCCTATACCGATAAACAGGCATACGACGAGGCGACCCGCTGTCTGAGATGCGTGCGCATGGCTATGGTAGCCCTTGAAAATAAAGGGAAAGGGGAGTAACCGATGGCAGAAATAATCATAAACGGAAATACATACAGCTTTGAAAAGGGAGAATCCATACTTGACGTTGCAAACAGAAACGGCGTGCACATACCCACCCTCTGCTACCTCAAGGAGATAACCCCCATCGGCGCGTGCAGGCTCTGCCTTGTTCAGGTGGACGGCGCAAAAAGGCTTCAGGCCGCCTGCGTAACCTACGCCATGGACGGAATGAAGATCGAGACCGACAATGAATACATCTGGACTCACAGAAAGCAGATGCTCGACTTCATCCTGATCAAACACCCCCTTGACTGCCCCGTGTGCGACAAGGCGGGCGAATGCATGCTTCAGGACACTGCATACGAGTTCGGCATGATGACCGAAAAGGTTTCATCCGAAAAACCGAAGGATCCCAAGGCGAACTGGAACAAAATTGTTTATAACTCAAACCTCTGCGTTCTCTGCGAAAGGTGCATAAAATCCTGCCACGAAATGACGGGATGCAGTGCGCTGAAAATGGAGGACAGAGGCTTCTATAACCATGTGGTTCCCGCAAAAGGCGACACCCTGAACTGCGACTTCTGCGGAACCTGCATAGACCGCTGTCCGGTGGGTGCTCTGCTCGACACACAGTTCCACAATCAGGCGCGTGTGTGGGATCTCACCGAAACCGTAACCGCCTCCCCTTTCTCCTCAAGCGAGGGGGATGTTGTGTACGGAGTGCTTGACGGCAGAATCGAGAGAGGAAAATCCGTTGAGGGTGCTCAGATCTCAAGCCAGAGCCGTTTCGGGTTCAACTACATAGAAAACCCCTCAAGGGTGAAAACCCCCCTTGTGAAATCAAACGGCGAAGCCGCTCCCAAATCATGGGAAGAGGTCATGACCGTTCTCAAGGACAGGCTCGCCGGATGCAAGCCGGAAAACACAGCCATACTCATGGGCTCACGCCTCACAAACGAGGCCATAGCCGCCTACAAAGCACTCATGGCAGCAGTCGGCTCCAAGAAAATTGTCACTGAGGCGGACTTCACCAAGCCCGTTTTCATGAAAAAATATAAAGAGAAGTTCGGGACCTTCGCCAATATAGGCAGAGCGGACGACCTCAAAAACTGTGACGTTATATTCGTTATAGGCGCGGATCTCCGCCGCGAGGCAGTGGGTCTTAAATGGAGAATGATGAACGCCGTCATCCACAATGACTGCAAACTCATTACCGTAGGCCTTAAAAGGTACGAATACGATGTTTTCGCCAACAAGTCCCTTCTGGCTGACAGCGGCGACTTCGGCGGAATGTTCGAAAAAATTAAAACTGACGGCGCTGAAACCTTCCGCGACATCAGGGACTACATAAACGAAGGCAGAAAAGTGGGCATTATAGTCGGCAGTGAATATACCTCCGCCTGCCCGCAGCCGGAAGCTGTTCTCGCCTTTGCTGATTTCATAGGCAAAGAGAAAATGAGCTGCTTCATGACAGCCAACGACAAAACAAACATTTACGGACTCTATGCTCAGGAGCTTTTCGCTAACGGCTATTCCGCTGACGAGCTGATAAAGGATCTGGAAGCGAAAAACATAAAGAACCTCTTCCTTGCGGGCTTCAACAACACTTACACGGGAGACACGGCGGAAAAGCTGAACAACGCCCTGCGCTTTGCTGAAACTGTTGTGGCTGTTGATCTCTTCAATGACGGAACATCCGCCAGAGCAAACATCTTCCTCCCCGCGAAAGCGGCTCTTGAGATTGACGGCTCGTTTGTCAAGATAGGCGGACGCCTTTCTAAAGTGCGCAAGGTTGTGGACACTCCGGGTGAGCAGAAATCCGATACGGAAATAGCCTCCATGCTTGCGGGACTTTTCAAGGCATCCGTGCCCTCATGCCCCGAGGAGATTTACAACACAATGCTTGCGGGAAAATACGGATATCCGGAAGTGAAGTTCAGCATACTTGACAGCTGTCTTGTTGTGAGAACAAACCCTGTGTTCAACGAAACACCCTTTAAATACGAACAGCCGAAAACAGCGGAAAAGACAGTGCCCGTCAACCCCAGACACCACAGCGGCACAATAACCGCAAAGGCAAACTTCACCGTAAGGGATGAGTTCGCGGTGCAGAACTTCCACTTTGCGCAGACCGAAGAAACAATTTCGGCGGAAACCTGCGAATGCGCGGCAAAAGGCGTGAAGCTCGTCACCAGAAAATTTTAGACAAGCCAGGCAAATCAAAATAAACTAAAACCCAAAGGCCGCCGCTGACCCGGCGGCTTTTGTATTTCATTTTTATGTATAAGCAGGAGTGTTCCTGAAAAGCAATGCTTCCTCAGAACCGTATTTCTGCTATTTCGTTCCGGTAATGTTGATGCTGGTGTGCTTTATCCCTTTCATTGTTTTAAGGGATGAGTAAAGCTTCTTGATGCTGTTGCTGTTTCCCCTGACAGCGAGAATCTCAAGGCAGTTGTCATGGTCAAGGTGAATATGCTGAATGGAGATCACCGAATCGTGATAATCATGCTGTATATCCATCAGGGAGGAGAGAAGATCCCTGTTGTGGTGGTCATAGAGAATGGTGACAGCCCCCGCAACCGTGCCGCCGGAGGCGAACTCTTTTTCTATAACGTATTCCTTCAGCAGATCGCCCACGGCTTTTGATCTGGTTTCATATCCCTCTTCGGCTATTTTGCGGTCGAACTCTGTGAGCAGATCCTTATCAAGGGAAACTCCGAACCTAACTATTTCAGCCATCTGATTATCCTTTTTTTGCTTTATTTTATAGTTTTGCAGGTTCCTGCGCAAGGCTTTTGCTCTTGGAAATAACTGTGAAAAGGTGTAATCTCTCCTCTATGGAATCGCATAAAAAACCCTACGTCAAGCTTCAGTTTAAGATAACCCTGCTCTTTTTCGCTCTGCTCTCCCTTGTGAGCTTCACGGTGAGTAGCATGCTGGCCGCCAACATTGAGAAAAAAGCGAAAACAATCGCCAGCGACTATATAACCAGCATCCCCTTTCTCATCAACAGCTCCCTTGACAGCTACATGATGATGGAAAACAAGGGAGCAATCAAGGAACTGATCCTCAACCTTCAGAAAGATGCAAATATCCTAGGAATCCACATCCTGAATATGCAAGGGGGCATATCCTGCATACTTCAGGATCTAAACAAGTTCTACAGCGATGACTATCTCGATCTCATAAAAAACAACCACAACCCCAAGGAAGGCTTCACTGAGCTCACTTATGCCGGAAAAAAATATCTCTCTTTCAGCAAACCTCTGATGAATGAAGAGAAGTGCCAGTCCTGCCATGATCCGGCGGAAGGGGACGTGATCGGCACTCTGAACATCAACATAGACCTCTCCCGTCTGAAGGATCTTCTCAGCCGAGAAGTTTTTGAAGTACGCCTCTTCCTCTATACCGCGGACATACTGCTGTTCATCGTTCTCTTCTTCCTGATATACATACTTGTAATCCGCCCCGTTCGCATACTGGAAAACGGAATGCAGGCCGTTGCGGGCAACAATCTGGACATAAGAACACAGATAACCTCCAATGACGAATTCGGGCGCATGTCCACACTTTTCAACTACATGGTCTACTCGCTCCGCAAGGCGTTCAGCACCATAAGCTCCATGCACAAGAACATGCTCCACAACGACAGGCTGATGACAATGGGAACCCTCACCGCCTCCATCAGCCATGAGATAAAAAATCCCCTGAACTCCATAATGATAAACGCGGACATTATGACGATGAAGCATCCGGAAACCAAGGCCTAC
>JBFWJG010000041.1:0-22427 GCA_050253335.1 Deferribacterales bacterium
CTTTAACAAAGGAGGAAAGAGGGGTATTTTTCATATCCCTCGCTGAGATCCTTCACCCTTCGGGTTCAGGATGACGTCGCAACATCACAGTTCCATGGAGGGAACTACGCCGTACGGAACAAAGGGCAGTACATCCATCCTAACAGTTCCACGGAGGGAACTGCGCCGTGCGGAGCGAAGGTTTGCTCTGCAAACCGCGAGCGTGTATCACAAATCCCCACGGACGGGGATTTGTGATTGTCATATCAAAACATACCGCCCATTGAGAATTCCCATCTGCCGCTTTTTTTACTGTCATCACGGTCAAGGGGAATACCGTATTCTATTCTTATCGGCCCTATGGGGCTGTACCAGCGGAAGCCGATACCGACACCCTGATAGAACTTGCCGCTGAGATAATCCTCATCCGTATCATTAACCTGCCCCGCATCGTAGAACAGGGCGCCTTTGAAGCCCTGATCGGCGGCTATAGGGAATATAAATTCAGCGTTAAAGAGAGCCATCTTGTTTCCGCCGTAGTCATACCCGTCTTCATCCTTGGGAGATATGTAGCCGTACTTATAGCCCCTTACACTATAGATTCCGCCGAGCCTGAAACGTTCATCAACCGGAAGAACCTCTCCGCTGGTTGAATCCAGATATCCGCCTTCAAGGTGGAGCATTCCCACAAATTTCCAGCCGAGGGGGATGAACTGAGTTGTCTCCACTCCGGTTTTGTAGTAGTCATTATCTCCGCCGAGGGGGCCGCCTGCATATTTGTAGTAAACCCTTGAGATGTTTCCTTTGGTAGGATCAACCGGGTGGTTCGTTGTTCTGTAGTTCAGGATGGGCGTGATGCTTACTGTTGTGAACTCGCCTTCCTGATCCCAGATGTATTTTGAAGCGTTGTCGTCAATATCGGAAATCTCTTCCTGTTCGTAAGCCAGTTTGTATGTGGCGTAAAGCCTGCGTCCGATCACGGGATGCCCGAGCCTGAGAGCCACACCGTCATTGTGTTTGTCGTATTCAAGGTAGCTTCTTTTCAGCTTATAAAAATCCAGACCGAGGGTTATGGGCTTATCGAGGAACCAGGGGTCGGTGAGCGAGATTGTGTAGTCTGTCCTTTTGCTTGCGAACTCAGCCTTCAGGTCTGTTGTGTAGCCGGAGCCGAAAAGGTTCTTCTTCTGAAGACGGAGCATAAACATAAGCTCGTCCACGGATGAATAACCCATACCCACGCTGAAAAATCCTGTTCTTTTATCCTTAACGCCAACATTGAGATCCACAGACGAGTCGTCCACACGTTTTTCATCAAGACGGACTTCCTCAAAATAGTCGGTAAATTCTATATTCTTCTTGGAGCTTTTGATTCTGCGGCTGTCGTAGATGTCGCCTTCCGCGATATCCATCTCGCGCCTGATGACTCTGTCCTTGGTGTCTGCGTTGCCTCTTATGTTTATACGGTTGATTTTGACAAGGACATTCTCTTCCACCCTGTACATGACAGAAACAGTTTTGTTGTCTTTGTTTTCATTGGTCAGGGGCTCCACGTTGGCAAAGGCATAGCCTATTTCAGTGAAGCGGTCTGTGAGACGCTTGATGTCGTTCTGGAATTCCTCAACATTAAACCAGTCGCCGGGTTTAAGAACCGTAACTGATTCAAGCTCCTTATCCGTGCGGTGTTTGTTCCCCTGAAACGACACTGCCTCTATTTTGAATCTGCTGCCTTCCTCTATCCTGAAAGTCAGGGTGATTTTTTTCTTTTTATCATCATTGATCTTCACCTCAGGCTCGCCCACGCGGACCTTGATGAAGCCTTTTTTCATATATTCGCCGCGGATCTTCTCGACATCGACTTCGATAAGCTCCTGCTTGAGCTTGCCGCTTCCGGTGAGCCATGAGAAAAAGCCCTTCTCCTTAGTGGAGATCATCTTCATCAGCTCTTTACTGCTGTAAAAGCTGTTCCCTGCGAATACTATATCATATATTCTCGCCTCCGGCCCCTCCTCAATGCGGAAGAACACGTCAACGGAGTTATCGCTTCTGTCTTCTATGTCTGCCTTAACCGCAACGGAATAGTATTTCTCGTCATGGTAAACGCTTATTATCTTGTTTATGTTCTCCTCGACCTTTGCCCTGTCGAAGATCTGCCCTTCCATGGGGATCATGTCTTCGGTTATGTATGTTTCCCTGACATTGATGTTCCCCTCAAGATAAACCTTATTCACATAAGGCTTTTCCTTAACGATATACACAAGAGTCAGCTTGTCGTCGTCCACACGCATGTCAACCTGAACATCTACCACAAGATCCGTTGAAAAGATCTCCTTGATGCTGGCGCTGACTTTGTTCATGTCGAACTCTTCGCCCGCTTTGACTGTGTATCTGAGGAAGGTTTCGGAAGGAACGCGTCTGTTTCCCTCTATTTTGATGAGGTCTATTACCGCGGCGTAGGAATTTGCCGCGAAGGTTAAAATGAGTGCACTAAAAAAAAAATTAATAAATAGCTTTTTCAAGTTCATATCCCGCCCAGCCGCTTAATTATTTCCTTAACGCGCTCGTGTTTGAGCCTTGTCATGCTCTTGTTCCCGATCAGCCTTGCCGTGGATTCAAGCATGGTCTCAATAACTTCAAGCCCGTTCTTCTTCAGTGTCTGCCCCGTGGAGACAAGGTCGACTATCATATCCGAAAGCCCGACAATGGGGGCAAGCTCGATTGAACCGTAGAGTTTTATTGTTTCAACAAAAATGCCTTTTTTGGCAAAAAAATCTTTAGTCATTCTCGGGTACTTGGTGGCGACAACCATATCGTGTCTGTATCTGCTGTCGCTGTCTTTAATTCCGGCTACACAGAGTTTACATGCGCCGAAGCCCAGATCCATGAACTCATAAACATCGGCGGCGGTTTCCTTCACTATATCAAGACCGACAATGCCCATATCCGCCGCGCCGTGCTCGACATATGTGGGAACATCCATATTGCGCACAAGCATATATCTCATGCCGTGCTTCTCATCGAGGAAGACGAGTTTTCTGCTCTCCTCGTCCACTACCCCTTCCTGAGTGATCCCCTTTGACACAAAAAGTTCAATGGTTTCATCCGCCAGCCTGCCCTTGGGCAGGGCGACGGTTATTATATCTTCATTCATTCCGCCATCCTTGTAATATCCGCGCCCAGAAGCGAAAGCTTTTCATCAAAGCGTTCGTAGCCTCTGTCCAGATGGTAAACACGGAGGATCTCGCTTGTCCCCTCCGCCATAAGAGCCGCTATCACGAGGCTTGCGCTCGCCCTGAGGTCGGAAGCCATAACGGGAGCTCCGGTGATTTTCTCCACCCCTCTGATAACAGCGGATTTATCTTTAAGCTTTATATCCGCGCCCATGCGCTTGAGCTCGGAAACATGCATGAATCTGTTCTCGAAGATTGTCTCCGTAATGACGGAAACACCGCCGGAGGCCGCCATCACAGACATAAATTGCGCCTGCATATCAGTGGGAAAACCGGGATAAGGCTGGGTGGATATATCCGTGGCCTCAAGTCTGCCTGTTTTCTCCACCGTGATGGTGGAATCGTTTATAACCTTTATTCCCAGACCCGTCTGGGCGAGTTTATCTATTATAGCAGTCATGGAGGAAACAGGAGCGTTTTCCAGAGTAACTTTTCCGCCCGCGCAGGCAACCGCGCAGAGGAATGTTCCCGCCTCTATCCTGTCCGGCATTACTATGTAGTCGTTGCTGTTGAGCTTTTCCACGCCTTTTATGCGGATAATCGTTGAGCCTTCGCCCTCTATCTTGGCTCCCATTTTCTTGAGAAAACGGGCAAGATCCACAACCTCGGGCTCCTGAGCGGCGTTATAGAGAACAGTCTCGCCTTCCGCCAGCGCCGCCGCCATCATTATATTTTCGGTTCCGGTCACAGTAACCACGTCAAACGTGATTTCAGCGCCTTTCAGCCTTTCGCACTCCGCCTCGATATAGCCGTGTGCAACGCTGATGTCCGCCCCCATAAGCTTGAGCGCTTTTATATGCTGATCAACCGGACGCTCACCTATGGCGCAGCCGCCGGGGAGAGAAACCTTAGCCTTTTTCTTTCTGGCGAGAAGCGGCCCGAGAGCAAGAACGCTGGCCCTCATCGTCTTCACCAGTTCATAGGGCGCTACGGCTTTTTCCATGTCATCAGAGCAATTAAGGAATATATCGCCGTCTTTTCGCTCGGCGCTGACACCCACCTCCCCCAGAAGGGAAAGCATTGTTCTTATATCTCTGAGATCGGGAACATTTGAAATTTTGTAGGAACCTTCCGCGAGGATTGTCGCGGCAAGAATAGGAAGACAGGCATTTTTAGCGCCGCCTATGCGCACATTACCGTTAAGGGGCTTGCCCCCGTTTATGACCAGCTTTTCCAAAAAAGCACCCTTTTTATCCCGCTCAGATCGCAGTAAAAGCGGTGTTGAAAACCACCGTTCCGTTTAGGCGGCTCCCCTTCAGAACCTGATGAAAAACCGCTGTAAATCCCGCTTAGAGCTTCGAATTGACCCGCGCCTATTTCAGCGAGAGCCACCCAGTTTTTATTGCATAAATCAGGCACTATGTCTATCAGTTTTTTATAGAACAAGAGCCCCTCATCCTCAGCAACCAGAGCCTGAACAGGTTCATACATAACGCTTTTTTCAAGCGTTTTATACTCCTGTTCCGTCACGTACGGGGGGTTGCAGAGCACCATGTCAAACCCGCCCCGAATATTCAGGCTCCCGAGTACATCCCCCTGAACAAACTCCGCCCTGTCTGCCAGACCGAGCCTTCTGCTGTTTTCTTTCGCCACATCAAGCGCACCCTGGCTGATGTCAACGCCCACGCCGGACGCACCGCTTATTTCCGCTAGAACGGAAAGGAGAATACAGCCTGAGCCGGTGCACAAATCAAGAATCCGTGGATTTTCGCAAGGGGCAAGTTCAACGGCTTTTTCCACGAGAATTTCAGTTTCGTGTCTCGGAATCAGCACATTTTCATTCACATAAAACTCACGGCCGAAAAAGTGCCTGCGGTTCGTTATGTATGCGGGTGGGCAGCCTTCTCTGAGCCTGCCGAGAATATTTGTCACTTTTTCATCATGAGCCACATTTTCTGACATAAGAAAGGGTAGCCTTTCGTACTCGGCTCCCATTATGAACGCAAGAATATCAAGCGCGTCCGAACGGACGGGTATGATTGTCTGAATCTCTTTCAGAAGGGCGGCGGCAGTTATACATCCGTTTATAAGCCTACCTCTTTCAATTTTTCTGTTTGATAACCAAAATCTGCACGTCCTGTCAGATTTTGGTACACGCTCGCGCCTCGCAAAGCAAGGCTTCGCTGCGCACGGCGCAGTTCCATCCATGGAACTGTTATAAACCCGCCTCTTTTAGCCTTTCAGCCTGAGCTGACTCACAACCAAAATCTGTACGTCCTGTCAGATTTTGGTACACGCTCGCGCCTTGCAAAGCAAGGCTTCGCTGCGCACGGCGCAGTTCCATCCATGGAACTGTTATAAACCCGCCTCTTTCAGCCTTTCAGCCTGAGCTGACTCACAACCAAAATCTGTACGTCCTGTCAGATTTTGGTACACGCTCGCGCCTTGCAAAGCAAGGCTTCGCTGCGCACGGCGCAGTTCCATCCATGGAACTGTTATAAACCCGCCTCTTTCAGCCTTTCAGCCTGATCATATGAGAACAGAGCATCGAGGATGTCGTCCATTTCGCCTTCCATGAAGCGGTCAAGGCTGTATGAGGTTACGTTGATGCGGTGGTCTGTCACCCTGTTCTGGGGGTAGTTGTATGTTCTGATCCTTTCGCTTCTGTCGCCGGAGCCGACCTGAAGCTTTCTGCTTTCGGCGCGCTCGTCAGCCTGCTTGCGGATCTCAATCTCAAGTATTTTTGATTTCAGGTGTTTGAGAGCCTTCTCACGGTTTTTTATCTGGCTTCTCTCATCCTGACAGGTAACCACAATCCCCGTGGGAACGTGGGTCATGCGCACGGCCGAGTCAGTGGTGTTTACGTGCTGACCGCCTGCGCCGCTGGCACGGTATACATCCACCTTGATATCTGCCGGATTCACATCGATCTCCACATCCTCCGCCTCGGGCAGAACCGCCACAGTGCATGCTGATGTGTGTATGCGCCCGCCGGACTCGGTTTCGGGAATACGCTGAACCCTGTGACCGCCGGATTCATACTTCAGGCGGCTGTAAGCGCCCTTACCCTTAACCATGAAGACGATCTCTTTGTAACCGCCCACGCCTGTTTCGTTGAAATCGATTATTTCGGTCTTCCAGCGCTGGTTCTCCGCATAGCGGGTGTACATCCTGTAAAGCGCGGCAGAGAAAAGCGAAGCCTCATCCCCGCCCGTTCCGGCACGGACTTCAACGTATATATTCTTGTCGTCATAAGGATCTTTCTTAACAAGCAGAAGCTTGAGCTCCTCACCCAAGGTTTCAAGTTTTTCCCTGCCCTCTTCAATCTCCATCTCCGCAAGTTCACGCAGATCAGAATCATTTGAGGTTTCAAGAATGCTCTTAGCCTCAGCTATAGAAGTTTTAACATCCTTGTACTCTTCATACTTTTCCACTACTCCGCGAAGTTCGGAATGCTCCTTGGCAAGCTTCTGAAACGCTTTGGGATCCTTCGCCGCAGAAGGATCATTCACCTTGCGAGTAAGGTCTTCATACCTGATGACTACTTCTTCCAGTTTGTCGAACATTGTTTATTCCTATTATTTAATAATCAGTTGTATCCGAGGGAACTTTTAAGGGAAAAAACGTTCTATCGGACTATCTTCAAAAATTGAATTCCCTGCGGAGCAATCACGCTTTTTTAAGGGGTAAGGGGAAGCTTTTCCCGGAAAAAGTTTCCCCTATAAATTATTTAAAAAAATTTTTATACTACCTCGATCCCTTCCGGAAGCTCCTGATCCAAGGCTGCTTTCAGGGAGATGATGGCTATTTCGAGCTGTTTGTCGTCGGGTTCTCTGGTGGTTATTTTCTGCACCCAGAGGCCGGGTGTGATGAATATTTTAAGCAGGGGGTTTCCGCAGTGGCGGCCGCTGAATTTCAGTATTTCGTAAGATATGCCTGCAATAAGCGGGATAAACACAACCCTTGCGCCGAGTTTTATTAAAAAGTGCGAATCGTTCGGTATGAGCGAGAACGAGAGTATGCACACCGCCATGACTATTATTATGAAGCTTGTTCCGCATCTGGGGTGGAGTCTGCCCATTTTACGCGCATTTTCCACCGTAAGTTCCTGTCCGGCCTCGAAGGTATAGATAACCTTATGCTCGGCTCCGTGGTACTGGAAGACACGCTGAATATCCTTGAAAAAGGATATTATCCACACATACAGCACGAAAAATATCACCCTGATAACCCCGTCTATAGCGTTGTAAAGCAGGGCTGAAGTCTCAACAGCGGGCAATACGTGTTTTGAAAGATCCGTAAGCAGGAGAGGCAGATACACAAACAACAGCAGACCGAGCCCAAGCCCGCCCGCCATGCTGAAAAACATGCCGACTTTGCTTACCTGCTCCTCGCCTTCGCCTGTGGAGTGGTATGCGCTGAAATTAAGCGCCTTTATGCCGAGAACAAGTGCGTCATAGAGTGCGATAAGTCCTCTGAGTACAGGCTTTTTCAGCCATTTATTCCTGTCCAGACTCACGTCCTGTTTTTTGATTATTATATTATCGTCCGGTTTTCTCACTGCGATTACGAATCTGCTGGGTGCGCGCATCATTACACCCTCAATAACCGCCTGTCCGCCTACGTCAAATTTTGCCATTAAACATTCCTTGATATTATGTTATTTATATAGTTCAGAAAACTTACGTCCTGTAGTTTTTCTTCACTCGCAGCCTGCGGAGCAAAGCTCCTTGCTGCTCTGGCTGCGCTATGCGTTCCTCGCATCCGCTGCGGTACGCGCTCCGCGGGCACATCTGTTTTTATATAGTTCAGAAAAACTTACATCCTGTAGTTTTTCTTCACTCGCAGCCTGTGGAGCAAAGCTCCTTGCTGCTCTGGCTGCGCTATGCGTTCCTCGCATCCGCTGCGGTACGCGCTCCGCGGGCACATCCATGTGCCTAAGCACCCTCAATAACCGCCTGTCCGCCTACGTCAAATTTTGCCATTAAACATTCCTTGATTTAATATATCCAACTGCCTTTTCTTGTCATTCTGAACGGAGTGAAGAATCCATTCCGATTGAGATTCTTCGCTTTGCTCAGAATGACGCATACAAGAGTAAAACTCTTTCTGTCTCAGACACGCTGACGTCTCCGGAAAACAAACCAAATATTATCGTTTGATAAATATATACACTTTTCATAATACATAAAGATAAAACTAAGATAAGCTAACGCTCTTTTTCTGAAAGGAGGGTTCTGTATTTTTCTCTGACTTCTTTTGCCTTACCGCAGGAGAAAGCCCCCTCGGGACATGCGCCTGAAACACAGCCGGGGCCGGA
The DNA here is from genome assembly GCA_050253335.1 of Deferribacterales bacterium. GTDB lineage: Bacteria > Chrysiogenota > Deferribacteres > Deferribacterales > Geovibrionaceae > Geovibrio. The sequence continues at coordinate 8,467 of JBFWJG010000041.1, forward strand.
GTCCTTAAATATGGACGGAGCGATTTTTATGCATTCGATAAGCATAAGCTCGGCCATTTTCCTTATTTCCCACTGCGCCCTATTGCAGCAGCGGATTCGGAAAAAGTGGATAAGCTCACGGGCGTTCATTGTGACTATGATTTTTGTTTCACAGGCGTTCGGCAGAACATAGCGCGCGTCCTCAGCGGGAACACCTTTTGAGGCGAGGAGGTCATAAGCCTTTGCCACCTCTCCCATTATGCGTTCAAATTCCTGCTTTGCTTCGGAATCGGCCGCAACGGTTTCGGGAATAATATATTCAAACCCGCCGCCGTGTTTAACGTATCTCTGTGATTTCTGGGAGTAGCTTGCTATGCGGTGTCTGACAAGCTGATGGGTGAGCGCTCTGGATACACCTTCAATGCCGAAAGTGAATGAGACATGCTCAAGAACGGAATGGTGACCGATGGAAACGATTTTCTCTATGAATTTTGTCTGCTCGGATGATGAGACTTTTTCAAAGAGATCGTCAATTCCCGCATCGGAATAGCAGAGTTTGGCGGCCATGGCCGCCGTGAGTTCACCTTCTGCGGTGCAGTTCAGCAGGCGGACGTTTATTTCCGCCGGCTGTAAATCAGCAGAACCGCTTTTCTGCCCGCACATATGTGAAATTAACCCTGTGCTTTACCGTATTTCTTCATGAATTTCTCAACACGGCCTGCCGTATCAAGGAATTTCTGTTTGCCTGTGAAGAAGGGGTGGCACTCAGCGCAGATAGCTACAACAGCTTTAGCGGGGTTAACGGTGGATTTTGTTTTAATCTCGTTGCCGCATGCGCATCTGAAAGACACTTCTTTGTAATCAGGGTGGATACCTTTTTTCATCTTAATGTACCTCTATATTTTATAATGCAAAAACCAGCGTCCTGCGGTTTTTGCATACACGCTCGCGCCGAAACAAGTTCGGCTTCGCTGCGCACGGCGCGGTTTCTTCCTGAAACCGTACAAAAAAACCGCATGTTTTTAATTTATTTTATAATGCAAAAACCAGCGTCCTGCGGTTTTTGCATACACGCTCGCGCCGAAACAAGTTCGGCTTCGCTGCGCACGGTGCGGCTTCTTCCTGAAACCGTATCTTAAACGCATTATGCACAAAACCAGCGCACGGCCTGCATATATTTTCCTTTATCAGCGCAGTCTGTATAAAATAAGACGCACCGAACTATAGGTCAAGGGTAGAGGTTATATCACAACCGCAAACCCTTTTCAAGATCAAACCTGTAATCCCGAAACTTTCGGAAATTACAGGTCTGCAGCCTTTACTTACCCATTGATCCTTTACATAGTCTAAAAAACAGCGTCCTGCTGTTTTTTCTTATCGCATCACCCGAAGAAACTTCGGGCTTGCTCCGCTGTGCGAGCCGCATCGTGCGGCTTACAGAGCTTATTTACCCATAGACTCCAAGAAGCCGATATTGTTCTTAGTGCCCTTCATCTTATCAAGGAGGAATTCCATAGCGTCCACAGTGTTCATGCTGCTGAGGAATCTGCGGAGAATCCAGACCTTGTTGAGTTCGTTTTCGCCAAGAAGAAGTTCTTCCCTTCTGGTTCCGGACTTGTTGATGTCGATGGCGGGGAAAGTTCTTTTCTCAACAAGACGTCTGTCAAGGTGAAGCTCCATGTTGCCCGTGCCTTTGAATTCCTCGAAGATAACCTCGTCCATTCTGGAGCCGGTGTCCACAAGAGCTGTGGCGATGATGGTAAGACTGCCGCCCTCTTCGATATTCCTTGCGGCGCCGAAAAATCTTTTGGGCTTATGAAGCGCGTTTGAATCCACACCGCCTGAAAGAACCTTCCCGCTGGGCGGTTCGATGGAGTTGTAAGCTCTGGCGAGCCTTGTTATAGAGTCCAGAAGAATACATACGTCACGGCCGTGTTCAACAAGCCTTTTTGCTTTATTGAGAACCATTTCGGAAACCTGAACGTGTCTGTACGCCGGTTCGTCGAAAGTGGAGCTGACAACCTCCGCGTTAACGGAACGCTGCATGTCAGTAACCTCTTCAGGACGCTCATCTATAAGAAGGATGATCATGTAGACTTCGGGATGGTTTTTGGTGATGCTGTTTGCCATGGATTTAAGAAGCATCGTTTTACCCGTTTTCGGGGGGGCAACGATGAGACCCCTCTGCCCTTTGCCCACGGGAGATATGAGGTTCATAATCCTTGTATCATAGTGGGTGGGAAAGGCCTCAAGCTCCAGCCTTTCCTCAGGGAAAAGAGGCGTGAGGTTTTCAAAGAGGTTCCTCTGCCTTGCGGGTTCCTCAAAATTGACCTGCTCGACCTTGAGCAGTGCGAAATATTTCTCGTTGTCTTTCGGGGGTCTGATCTCTCCCGCTATTGTGTCGCCGTTGCGAAGACCGAATTTCCTTATCTGTGCGGGAGAAACGTATATATCGTCCGGGCCCGGCAGGTAGTTGTAATCCGTCGATCTGAGAAAGCCGAAGCCGTCGGGAAGGATTTCAAGTACGCCTTGACCGAAAATGTGTCCGTTCCTTGCGCTGGTGGCTTTGAGAATCTCGAAAATAAGCTCCTGTTTCAGCAGGTTAGCCGAGTTCTCTATCTCCACGGAGTTCGCAATGGCAACAAGATCCTCGATCGATTTTTTCTTCAAATCGTTCAGGTTCACTTATTCACCTCATAATTTTATACATAATACTCAGGTTGAAATAATTTGATTTTTAAATTAATAACCCGGATTCAGTGTGATTTTTCCGCTAAGTTAAATAGGGTGAGACATGCCATGAAGGCTGTGTACACCAAACTTTATAGACTGCTTTATCCCGTGTCAAGAGTTTTTTAGGGCAAAAAGAGCCTGCGCGGACGGTTTGTTATGCACTAAAGCTCCATATCTCTGCCGAAAACGGAGTGGATTATCTCCCTTGCCGTTTCCTCTATTGATTTATTTGTGGTATCAACAATATGCCATCTTCTGTTCTTGCGGATCAGTTCATAGACGAACTCGACCTCCTCGAAGATCTTGCGCATATCATTATACTTGCTTTGTGTCTTGTAGTGTTTAAGCCTTGCCGTGCGCACTTTCTGGAGCACTTCCGGATCCATGATCAGGCAGACGACCTTGTTCGGCTCAACCTTGAAGACCTCGGACGGAATAGGAACCTCCGGCACAAGAGGAATATTAACCACCTTAAACCCCTGCTGAGCAAGGAAGAAGGATGTAGGCGTCTTTGATGTTCTGGAAAGCCCCAATATGATAATATCCGCCTCGTCCAGACCTGTTACTATCTTTCCGTCATCATGACTGAGCGTGAACTCAACGGCATCTATACGTTTGAAGTATTTCTCGTCCACCTTGCGCAGAACACCCGGGCTCTCCGTGGCTTTTCTGCCGAGAAAAACCTCAAGCTTGTCAATGGGGGGGCCCAGAATATCGTAATGGAGTATTCCGTTCTCATGACAGAACTTATGGATTGTCTCCCTGAATTCTCTGATAACGGTGGTGAAAGCCACAAAGCCGTTATCCACCTTTGCGTGTTCAAGGATAGCCTTCAGCTTTTCCAGCTTGTCCACCATGGAATATATGGTGAACTTGACCTGCGGGTCTTCAAACTGGAGGAGTGCCGCCTTCATTATATTAAGGGCGCTCTGCCCCGTTCCGTCTGAAAGTATATAGATTCTTTTCAATGTCAGCTCCGTCCGGCCATGTCCATAAACCCGTCCTCGGTGAGAATGGTGATTCCGAGTTTTTCCGCTTTTTCCAGCTTGCTTCCGGCCTTTTCACCCGCAATTAAATATGACAGATTTTTGCTCACTCCGCCTGCTATTTTTCCGCCGAGGGATTTTATTAGCTCTTCAAAATCAGCCCTCGGACGGCTGAGAGTTCCGGTAATCAGGAATGTCTGCCCCTCGAATATTCCGCCCGTTTCCTTCTTTTCCGCCTCGAAGCGGAGTCCGGCATCACGCAGGGAACTGATAAGGTTAATATATTTCGGCTGACGCAGTGCCTCGGTTATATCTTTCGCCACAAGCGCGCCTATGGAATAAACCGCAGTGAGCTCTTCCTCGGTTGCCGCTTTCAGCCTGTCTATGCTGCCGAACTCCTGCGCCAGTATTTCCGCCGTGCGCACGCCCACGGAAGGAAGCCCGATTGCAAAAAGCACCTTCTCGAAGGGTTTGTTTCTGCTCACCTCAACCGCGGCGAGGAGGTTATCCACCGATTTATCCCCAAGCCCGTCCATAGTGCGCAGAGCGTTATAGTCCATTGAATATATGTCCGCAGGGGTTTTAAGCATCCCGAGATCCATCAGCCTGTCTATGAGAGATTCGCCGAAACCGCGTATATCCATGGCATTACGGGCGACAAAGTGTTTCAGCGCACCCTTTGCCGTGCCTGTGCACTCAGGATTCACGCATCTGAACGCCACATCCTCCCGCACAAGCTCATGATGACAGACAGGGCATTTTTCAGGAAACTGTATTTCCGTTTCCGCCCCTGTCCTTCTCTCCGTTAATGCGCCCGTGACCTTAGGGATAACGTCACCGCCCTTTTCAAGGCTGACATAATCGCCGATTCTGATCCCCAGCCTCTCCACCTCGTCCATGTTGTGGAGCGTGGCTCTTCCGACTGTGCTCCCGCTGACCTTCACAGGCTCAAGTACGGCAACCGGAGTCACCGTTCCCGTTCGGCCGACCTGAAACTCAACGCCGAGAAGTCTGGTCACGGCCTTCTCAGCCGGATATTTATATGCTATTGCCCATTTCGGGGCTTTTATTGTCATCCCCAGCCTGTCACGGAGGCGGTAGTTGTCCACCTTAATGACGGCTCCGTCTATCTCGTAGCTGAGGCTTTCCCTTTTTGATCGGATAAACGCCACATGTTCTTTAACCTCTTCCGCGGTTTTGCAGAGCTTAACCATGTCATTAACACGGAAACCGAGCCTTTTCAGGCGCATGAGGTCTTCAAAATGTCCGTCACCCTGCCCCTTGTCCAGCCCGAAGGCGAACATGCTCAGGTTTCTTTTTGCGCACTCTCTGGAATCCAGAAGTTTAAGGCTTCCCGCGGCGGAATTACGGGGGTTGGCAAACAGAGGAAGCCCTTCCTCCTCCCGCTTTTCATTGAGCTTATTGAAAGATTCCACAGGCATATAGACCTCGCCGCGGACAATAAGCCTCTGCGTATCTGTTATCTTCAGGGGAACCGCCTTTATGGTTCTGACATTGTGGAGAATATCCTCCCCCACTGCGCCGTCCCCCCTTGTGGCGGCGCTTATCAGCCTGCCGTTTTCATAAATAAGGCTCACGGAAGCGCCGTCTATCTTAGGCTCCACCGCAAACTGCGGCTCCTCCAGCGTCTCTTTGTAAACAGTGGCGATAAAGCTGTCCAGCTCCGCATCGCTGTAGGTATTGTTAAGGCTCATCATCCTTACTTCGTGAGTGATGTTCTCAAGTCCCTCCACAGGAGCAGCACCCACACGCTTCGAGGGTGAATCATCCCGCACAAGCTCAGGATGCTCCGCTTCCATATCAAGAAGCCTTCTGTAAAGCTGATCATATTCAAAATCCGTGATCACCGGAGCGTCATTGACATAGTAGTTTATGTCGTGCTGTTTTATCTCTTCGACAAGCCTGTCGTATTGTTCTCTTACGCTTTCCATCTTCTCAGAATGCTCCCTTCGGGCAGTTCGTCAGGCAGTTCCATGCTGTAGCGGTAATTCGGCCTTGTGGCCTCAACAGGCGCACCCTGTTCATCCGTCAATCCGGTCACCTTATAAGGCAGAACCTCAAGAAAGGGAGTCACAAATTCAAGCTCCTCGCCCGCCAGAAACTTATTTTTCGCCAGCATCTCCCCGTTCTCAAGCGAACCGAGAAACTCGCTCTCCTGAATATAGTTCGCATTGGCATAGTTCATGGACTTACTGTCAGTGTCCCCTTTGTAAAAACCCGCAGTATAACTGCGGTGGGTGACGCTTTTCAGCATCCGCACCCATTCCTCTCTGGCCTCGTAGCTGTCAGGATCGGCCATTGCCCAGTCCAGCGCCTGCCTGTATGCGCCCGTTACAAGAGCCACATACATAACGCTTTTCATCCTGCCCTCTATCTTAATGCTTTTAACGCCGGCCTTCACAAGCTCGCCGATGTATTCTATCAGGCATAAGTCCTTGCTGTTGTAAAAATATGTTCCGCGTTCATCCTCAACCACAGGGAAATATTCGCCCGGTCTCGTTTCCTCCACCAGAGAATACTTCCATCTGCACGGATGCGTGCACATTCCGGCGTTGGCGTCCCTGCCCGTCATGTAATTGCTTATCAGACATCTGCCGGACATGGATATGCACATAGCTCCGTGCACAAAAACCTCTATCTCCGCCTTGGCATTTTTACAGATATACGCTATCTCCTCTGCGGAAAGCTCACGGGCAAGGATAACCCTCTCCGCGCCAAGCTCCGCCCAGAAATCCACAGCGGCAAGGTTCGTCACATTTGACTGCGTGCTGATATGCACGGGGGTCTTCAGCTTCATATCCCTGATAACCTTAAACACGCCCGGATCAGACACTATCATCGCATCCGGCCTCACAGACTCAAGGTTGTATAAATACTCCCTCAAACCGTCAAACTCGGCGTTACGGAGATAAGCGTTGACAGTGACATAGCCCTTCTTACCCTGACTGTGCAGAAAACTGAGAGCCTCACCCAAGTCGTCCATGCCGAAATTGCCCGCCTTGGCGCGCAGACCGTAACCAGTTCCGGCGAGATACACCGCATCAGCACCGTAACGCACAGCATATTTTAATTTTTCGAAATTCCCCGCAGGGCTTAAAAGTTCAACTGACATTGTTTTTATTTTTTCCTTTTTTGAGTTACTAAATACTTAAATTTAAAAAATTCGGTTTTTTGGGAAGAGTTTGAGAAACCCTTTTTTCCCGTTAAAAAAGGGTTTCTCATTTTTAAGTAACGGGGAAACTTTTTAAAAAAAGCTTTCCCCAAACCCCTTCAAAAATTTTAACTGCTTCGCATGGCTGATTTACCGATTAAAATTTCCGTCCATGGAAATCAGAAATTCACCAACAAAACGCCCGAACCAACGGGCAGCAGCGTTGATGACGCAGGCATATCATGTTTTATTTCCTCGATGAAGCTGAGGAGCTCGTCACGGCCTTGGCGGTATTTTTTCGGTACTTCCGCTGTTTCCATGGCGAGCATACCGAAGAGGAGAACATCATCGAAAATGACGAGTCCTCCCTTATTTACCCTTGGTTTTATTGTCTGCCACATGAGCGGGTAGTTCCTTTTGACAGAGTCGATGAACACCATATCGTAAGTATCGTTTGTGCGGTTAAGATATGTGAACGCGGATTCGCTTATGAATTCCACATTTTCCAGTTCGATGCAGAGTGTTTTCGCCACTGCCACGCGGTTCGGATTGTGGTCGATTCCGGTAATTTTCGCCTTCGGAGAGCCCTGTTTGATATAGGTTGTTGATGTGCCTATGCCGCTGCCTATTTCGAGGACTGAGGCGGGCTTGAGCACGGATGCCAGCAGGCGGAGGAGTTCCCCTGTTTCCGGCTCCACGGAGGGGACATCATGTTTTTTGGCGTAGTCGTGCATGTCTTCATTTTTCGCTCTGACTGTGGAGCGGATGTATTCGAGAATACCGGGAATTAGTATATCGTTTTTCATTTACTGACCGAGATTTATTTTTTCAGGAGTGAGTTTTTCAGTTATCTGTGAAGCTTTTTCAGCGTCTATTTTGCCCAGTGCCGCCATTATTTTGCCTGCGTTCATGGGTGGAATTCTGCGGATGAGCTGAACAGCCTTGTCGGTGTCCATTTTAACGAAGATTTCCGCCGCTGATTTCGGCTTTGTGGAGGAGTATATTCTGGCGAGGGCATCGAGGTTTTTATCCTCGCTGGACTGAACTTCGTTCAGCCTTTTGGTTATGGTGTCCTTGATTGAGTTAAGCTCGTTCTCTTTCGCGATGAGCTCTTCCTCAAGGGCTTTCAGGCGTTTTTCTTTATCAGCCAGGACGGATTCCCTTTTGTTCAGTTCCTGCTCCTTAGCCTCAAGCCTCGCAGCGAGGCTCTGAATATCCACAATGCTCTGTGCCTGCGCGGTAAAAACTGCGGTTAATACCAAAAGCGCCGTGAGTAAGGGTTTATTCATTTCTGCCGCTCCTTGAAACTATGAGTTCATCTATCATTTTCATCTCTTCCTTGTCCAGATAAGCAGTGTAGTCTTTAACATGCTTTTCCTTGAGCTTCATCATAATTTTGTGGTTGTTCATGGCCTGTACGGTTTTCTTCTTTTGCCGTTCCACCGCTATGCGGGCATCATGCACCATGCGCTCCATGGTTTTTCTGTGCCCTTCAAGCTTGAGTATGTAGGCATCGTACATACGCACAAACTGCATCTGCCCGCTTATTTTGGCTTCTTCCTTCTCGGCGTGTTTCTGCTTTTCGGTCTCAAGCATTTCATTGAGCTGAACGGTAAGGGTGCGGAGCTTTGTCTCAGACTCCGCCAGTTTGTTCTTTTCCAGCTCAAAGATGCGTTCACGGTGTTCCAGAACCTTTTCCAGTCTGAATTTGGCGTTCATATCATCCCGCCGTTATTTCATTAAGCTTTGAGCGCGCCTCTTCAAGGGTGAAGCTTTCGTCAATCCCCTGACGGAGGAATTCGTTTATGCGGTTTATCTTCGCTATGGCTTCGTCAATTCTGGGGTTGCTCCCCCTGACATAAGCTCCGATGTTGATCAGATCCTCCGCTTCGCGGTATGCGCTGAGGAGGTCGCGGAAGCGTCCCGCCGAGGCGAAGTCTTCCTTCGCCGTTATCTCCTTCATGAGCCTGCTTGCGCTCATGAGGATGTCAATGGCGGGATAATGGTTGCGTGCGGCCAGCAGCCTGTCCAGCACTATGTGGCCGTCTATGATTGAGCGCACGGAGTCGGCGATGGGATCGTTCATGTCGTCCCCTTCCACAAGGACAGTGTAAAGTCCTGTGACTGCTCCTTCGCCTCTCTTTGTGCCTGCCCTTTCCAGAAGCTTGGGCAAAAGAGCGAAGACTGAGGGCGTGTAGCCTTTTGAGGTGGGGGGCTCGCCCACTGTGAGGCCTATTTCCCTCTGCGCCATTGCAAAGCGTGTCACTGAATCCATCATGAACATGACGTTCTTGCCTTTCGCCCTGAAATACTCCGCAACGGCAGTGGCGACAAATGCCCCCAGCTTACGCACAAGGGCTGACTGGTCGCTGGTGGCGACTATCACAACGCTTCTTTTCAGTCCTTCAGGTCCGAGGTCGCGCTCCACAAACTCGCGCACTTCTCTGCCTCGTTCGCCGATGAGCGCTATCACGTTCACGTCCGCCTCGGTGTTTCTGGCTATCATGCCGAGAAGAACCGACTTACCAACGCCGGAACCGGCGAATATGCCAACCCTCTGGCCTGAGCCGCAGGTCATGAGGGCGTCTATCGCCTTAACTCCGGTGGAGATTGATTCGCGTATGATTTCCCTCTCAAGCGGCAGAGGCGGGGAGGAGTAAACCTTGGCAAGGTCATAGTCCTGTATGGGGCCTTTGCCGTCTATGGGTTCGCCGAGGCCGTTGAGAATGCGCCCCAGCATATTTTCAGAGACCCTGACGGTGTTCCCAAGAGCGGTGTTGTGCACTCTGCTCCCGGGGGCTATTCCTTCGCTGTCACCGTAGGGCATGAGAATTATTCTGTTGTCGTTGAAGCCGATTATCTCCGCCAGAACTGTTCTGCCGTCACTGCCTTCTATGGCGCATCTGGTTCCGATTCCGAGCAGAGGGCCGTCCGCCTCGATGGTGAGGCCGATTATCTTCGTCACCCTGCCGGAGATTACTATCTCTTCCTTAGCGTTTATTTGTCTCAGTCGATTCAAGTTCTTCATAGATCAGCTTCTTAAAGTTTTCCAGCATGGTTTCTATGGTATAATCCATTTCGCCTATACTGGTGTCTATTTTAAGCCCGCCCTGAGTTACGGCAGGGTCGGCCACGGAATCATAATCGGGAAAGGCCTGTCTCACCGTTTCCAGATCATCGGGATTTACCCTGAAAACCACACGGCTTAGCTCGTGGAGGCTTGTCAGGCTCTTTTTAATGACAGAAACGATCAGCCGCCCGTTCACTTTTCTTTCCGCGCCTATGAGGGTTTCAAGGAAATGGGTGAGCATTTCGGGCAGTGCGCTGTCCAGTTCCTTCACTGCGGAAGAAAAGACTCCGGTGCGGGATATTACCTCTTTATAAGCGCCCTGAAGCATTTCTATATAGTCGTTCTTTTCTTTATTATAATGTTTTCTGGAATTTTCCGCCGCTTCAAGCATACCTTTCTTATAGCCGTCGCTGTACGCTCTTTCGTATTCGGCTTTCAGGAGCTCCTGAAGCTTCTTCTCGTCCATTGCAGGAGGCTCTTCTTTTATTTCAGCTTCCTTGAAAACAGCTTCGGAAAACTCCTTGGGTTCCTTTTTTTCCGGTTCGGGAATATTTTCAGGCTCATGCTTCTGGTGCTTATCCAGATAAACTGACGAATCGCCGACTATGCGCGCCTTGCCGAGGTTGACTGCTGTGTCGAAACTGGCGAAAAGAAAGGGGATCTCGCCGCTGACGGCATTGGTATCCTTGAGTTTTTCAAGGGAAAAGACCTTCTCTCCGCGCTCCACATCCCCGAAGCTGGTGATATCCATTTCCCTGAGTTCTTTCTGTCTGTTTTTGCCGACGATTTTTCTGGACATAATTCAATCCGGTGGGATTTGTTAAACGTACTGCTCTTCCTCTCCGCCGCCGAGGTTGATAACCCCTTCTTCGTCGAGTTCGCGTACAATGGCGACAATCTCGTGCTGAGCCTTTTCCACTTCCTTGAGCTTGACAGGGCCCATGTAGTCCATCTCTTCGCGCATTGTTTCCACTGCGCGTTTGGACATGTTTCTGAAGAAGCGTTCCTTAGTATCGTCATCAGCACCCTTGAGGGCAAGGGTAAGAGCCTTTTTATCCGCTTTCTTGAGGATTTCCTGAATGGCTACGTCATTAAGCTCTCTGATATCCTCGAATACAAACATCATATCGCGTATGGCCGCAACAAGCTCCGGCGCTTCCTTCTCCAGTTTTTCCAGCGTTGCCTTGCTGGTCACTCTGTCCATACGGTTGAATATCTCGGCCACAGACTTAACGCCGCCGACCTCAACATTGTATGAGGAGAGGGATTCGAACCTTTCCTCCAGCACTCTGGAAAGTGTTTTTACAACCGTGGGTGAAATATCCTGAAGATTCGCTATCCTCAGTGTTATCTCCGCCTTCAGCTCCTCAGGAAGCTGCGCCAGAGACTCCGCCGCGTGGCTGGGGTCAAGGTGAGCGAGGATAAGAGCTATTGTCTGGGGGTGCTCTGTCTGTATGAATTTAGCAAGCTGCTTGGGGTCAATCTTAGTGAGAAACTCAAATCCGCTGGACTGTTCCATCATTTTGGTGAGACGGTCGATGATCTTCCTTGCGCGTTCAGGGCCGAGAGACTTGACAAGAACGCTTTTAGCGTATTCAAGACCGCCCTTGGCGATGAACTTTTTGGCAAGCATCATGTTGTAGAATTCTTCTATTGTTTCGTCCATCTCCTCAGGGGGGATGATCTTGGTCATGGCTATCTCTTTTGAGATCTCCTGAACCTCGTCATCATCAAGATGAGCAAAAATAGCAGAGGAAATTTCCTCACCGAGGGCGATGAGCACCGCCGCGGCTTTTCTGATGCCTGTACTGGAAATACTCATATCAACCTTTCAACATGGATTTTATAATGTTCGCCGCGCCTTCCGGATCCTCTTCGCAGAATTCCTCTATCTTCTTCAGCATTACCTTGGACTTAACGGCGTCAGTGTTCATAGGTACGCTTTCATCAAGTTCCTGTTCGACCTCACGCTCAAGTTCCTCAAGGGTTTTGGGGAATCCGGCACTGTCCTTCAGGGTGACATCCACGGAATCAAGCGCGGAGGAAACCGTGATTGTGCCGTCGTCGTTGTAGGTGACGGTTTTGTCCAGCTTTTTGAGAATGCGCCTGACCACGGCAAAGTAGAACAGGAGCAGAATAATGACCGCAAGGGCATATTTGGATGCTATGGTTATGAGTTCCACTGTCTTCTCTCTCTGGAGCAGAAGCTGCTCCTGCTGCTGTACGGAGGTGTCAAAGGATATGTTGTTGACCTCAACCTGATCACCCCTTGCCTGGTCAAAGCCGACGGCGGTGGCGACAAGGGCGCGGATTGAGTTAAGCTCCTCCTGAGTTCTGGGGACGCTTTCGGTTATCTGGTTTCCGGATTCATCGGTGCGGATCACATTTTTATTGTCCACAACAACGGCAACGGAGATTTTCTTGATTGTGCCGAAGGCCTTGACTTCCTTGGTGACTGTTTTATCTATCTCAAAGTTTGAACGTTCTTCCGTGTGTTCGTAAGATGAATTGGTATTTCCGCCCAGCACCTGAGGCTCGGCGAGGTTTGACTCAACACCGGGCACGCCCTGCGGCCCTTCGGGCGAGTTTGAGCTTATTGTTTCTATATTCTCGGAAGAGCGGATCACGGGTTCGCGTCCGAACTCCTCCCTGCTGGTTTCTCTTTTGGAAAAATCTATCTCCGCCGTAACCTTGGCGACTGCTCCGGTTTCCCCTATGGTTCTTCCCAGTATTCCGTAAAGCTTGGATTCAAGCTCCCGCTCTATCCTTTTCTGATATTCAAGCTGGGTCTGGGTCATCATCACAGGGGAACTTTCCTCGCCTAGAAAATCGCTGAGAAGCCTGCCTGTGGTATCAACCACCTGAACGTTTTCAGGAATAAGCCCCTTTACGGAACCTGAAACAAGAGAGCTGATCGCCTTGACCTGCTCACGGTTAAGTTCGGAGCCTCTTTTAAGCTTGATGACCACTGCGGCCTTTGCGGATTCCTCTTCGGATATAAAGAGCCTGTTTTTGGGAATGGTAAGGTGTACCCTTGCTTCTTCTATTTCGTTAAGGCTGCCTATTGTTCTGGCGAGTTCGCCCTGAAGCGCGCGCTGATAATTCACATCCTGAAGGAACTCCGTCATTCCGTAGGATGATTTGTCGAAAAGCTCGAACCCTGCCCCGCCGCCCTTAGGCAGACCCTCACGGGCGAGATCAAGCCTCGTGTCATAAACCAGCTCCTGCGGAACCTCCACCGTTCCCCCGCCGTCTTTAAGCCTGTACGGAACATTGCCCTCTTTGAGTTTTTCGATAACCAGAGGGGCATCGTCTGCGTTCATATTGGCATAAAGGGTTTTGTAGACGGGTCTGTTTGCCCAGATAAGAAGGACACCCAGAGTAACAAGCACCGCGGCTAACGCGGCGCCGATGGAAATTTTCTGAACAAGAGTCAGTTTCTCAAAAATATCTTTAAACTGAGTTACGACGTCTTGAAGTGCCATTTGCCCCTAATACTATACTTGAGTTCTCATAACCTCTTGGTAAGCTTCAACGATTTTGTTCTTAACCTCGAGCATGAGTTTGAGGGAAACATCCGCTTTCTGGAGAGCAATCATTGTGGAATGAATGTCCTTCGTTTCGCCGTTAAGAACTTTCTGCACAGCTTCACTCGCCTCAAGCTGGGCGTCATTGACGCTGCTGAGGGCATCCTTGAGCAGGGCGGAAAAATCCGCTCCGGATTCGCTCTGAGTGCCCGCAGACTTGGAGGATGAAGTGTCATCAAGCTTATTCGGCAAAAGGAAGTTGATATTATTTATCTCTGCCATTTTCAGTGTCTCCCTAACTGAATATATAGTATATCAGGGGTATTTTACAACCTTTATCTAACTTTATAAGAACAATCCGCGCGTCCTGCCGGATTGTTCTACACGCTCGCGCCGTGGTAAACACGGCTTCGCTTCGCACGGCGCGATAACGGAAGAGCGTCCGGGAGTGAAACAGTGTTCAGATCAGTGTTTATATCTGGATTCGGCGGGTC
>JBFWJG010000042.1:0-20094 GCA_050253335.1 Deferribacterales bacterium
ACTTTCTTCTTCAGAAGTTTGAGTGCGTAATCAACGTTATCGCCCTCAACCCTAACTGCTGCGTTAGTAGCCAAAGTAATCACATCCTTTTTATTTGATAATTACGGTTTCAAGCACCTGATCAATACTATCGAAAAGATGGAACCGAGTTTCGTTTTTAACATCAGCGGGAATATCTGTCAAGTCCTTTTCATTTGCGGACGGAAGTATGATCTCCTTCACCCCGGCTCTGTGCGCGGCGAGCACCTTTTCCTTTATCCCGCCCACGGGCAGAACTCTGCCTCTCAGGGTGATTTCCCCTGTCATGGCTGTGCGGCAGTTAACCTTGAGACCAGAAAGGGCGGACATAAGCGCTGTTGTCATGGTTATCCCTGCGGAGGGGCCGTCTTTCGGCACTGCTCCTTCAGGAACGTGGAGGTGTATATCATTATCCTTAAACATATAAGCCGGAATGCCGAACTTATCAGCCCTGCTTTTCACTACAGAGAGAGCGGTTCTTGCGGATTCGCTCATAACCTCGCCGAGCTTCCCTGTGAGTTCCAGCTTTCCGCTGCCGGGGAAGACAGATACCTCTATCTGGAGAATATCGCCGCCGTACGGTGTCCATGCGAGTCCGGTGGCTATGCCTTTGTCCTCGTCCTCTCTGAGCTCCTCATGGCGGTATTTCTTCTTGCCGAGCATTTTTTCAACAGTCTCAGCATTTATTTTTACGGTCTTCTTCTTATTCTGAACTATGAGCCTCGCCGCCTTGCGGATGACAGAGGCTATCTCACGCTCAAGGGTGCGGACCCCAGCCTCGCGGGTGTAGCTTTTTATGATCTCACTCACCGCGGAATCTGCTATCTTCACCTGACCCGCAGTTAAGCTGTGTTCCTCAAGCTGTTTGGGGATGAGGAAGTTTTTTGCGATGCTGAATTTTTCTTTTTCGGTGTACCCCGCAAGGCCGATTATCTCCATCCTGTCCAGCAGGGGAGCGGGGATGCTCTCCACGCTGTTTGCGGTGGTTATGAAAAGCACCTTGGAGAGATCAAACTCAACCTCCATGTAGTGATCCATAAACGTGGAGTTCTGCTCAGGGTCAAGGGTCTCAAGCAGTGCGCTTGAGGGGTCGCCCCTGTAGTCGGAGCCGAGTTTATCTATTTCATCCAGCAGGAACACGGGGTTCATGCTGCCTGATTTTCTTATGGACTGAATTATCTTTCCGGGAAGAGCGCCGACATAGGTTCTTCTGTGGCCTCTTATCTCCGCCTCGTCTCTCATTCCGCCCAGACTCATGCGGACAAACTTTCTCCCCATGGATTCTGCTATGGAGCGCGCGAGGGATGTTTTGCCCACGCCGGGAGGGCCCGCAAAACATATTATGGGGCCTTTCAGCTTTTTGGAGAGGGAGCGCACGGCAAGATATTCCAGAATGCGTTCCTTGGGTTTTTCAAGGCCGAAGTGATCACGGTTGAGTATCTCCTCCGCCCTTGTTATATCAAGATTGTCCTCAGTGGTTTTACCCCACGGAATGCTCACCAGCCAGTCCAGATAGTTTCTGGAAACGGTGGTTTCGGAACTCATGGCGGGCATACTGCGGAACTTTTTCAGCTCTTTAATCGCCTTTTCCCGCACCTCGTCCGGCATAAGGGATTCCTTTATCTTCGCCTCTATCTCGTCCGCCTCGGCCTTGGGGTCTTCATCCCTGCCGAGTTCCTTGTTTATCGCCTTAATCTGCTCGCCGAGGTAGTATTCCCTCTGAGCCTTGGCCATCTGGGTTTTGACCTTCTTTTTAATCTTTTCGTCAATGCGTATGAGTTCTATTTCGGTGAAAAGGGCTTCCATCACCCTCTCGACACGTTCAGGCAGGCTGTCCAGTTCAAGGATTTCCTGATGAATTTCATTCTTTACATGCACACTGCCCGCTATCATCCATGTGATCGTTTCCAGATCTTTCATGTTCTTGATATTTTCCCGCACACCCGGGTCAACCTTGCCTGAAAGCTCGGCATACTCGTTGAAAGCTTTCATGAGACCGGCGGTCATGGCTTCTGTGCTTTCGTATTCCTCTCTTTCGATTACGGGGCGCACCTCTGCATAAAGGCACTCAGGCTCGTCAAAAAATTTCTCAACCCTTCCTCTGGTGAGCCCTTCAACAAGAATTTTTATGGAGCCGTCGGGAAGCTTCAGAACCTGAAGAACTTTTGCTATGGTGCCGATCTCATTGAGATCATCCATTCCCGGTTCATTAACTGTGAGGTCCTTCTGGAGGGTGAAGAATATTCGTCTGTCTGTGGATTCTGCTATATCGACGGCCTCGACTGATTTTTTTCTGCCGAGGAAAACCGGGGTAATCATACCTGGGTATATAACCATATCCCTGAGCGGGATAAGGGCGTATTGCTCGCTTATGCTCACTTATGACACCTGTATGGAGGAATTAAAAAGGAAAAGGAGGCGGCTAAGCCGTCTCCTTCTGATTTTCATAGATTATTATCGGTTTTGCTTTTCCGGTAATGACATCTTCGTTCACCACACACTCTTTAACATTTTTGAGGGAGGGAACCTCGTACATGATGTCCATCATGGATTCCTCAAGGATAGAGCGCAGACCCCTTGCACCGGTCTTTCTGGTGAGAGCCTGCTTTGCCACTGCCTTGAGGGCGGAGTTGGTGAACTCAAGCTTCACATCATCAAACCCGAACATCTCCTTATACTGACGGAGAAGGGAGTTTTTGGGCTCCACAAGGATTCGGATAAGCGCGTCCTCGTTGAGATCCTCAAGAGCCGCTGTGACAGGAAGCCTGCCGATGAACTCAGGAATAAGACCGTACTTGCCGAGGTCTTCGGGGCGCACGTTTTTAAGGAGTTCATAGCGCTTCATTTCTCTGGTTTCATCTATTTTGGAGCTGAAACCGAGGGTCTTCTCGCCCATTCTCCTTTTCACTATGTCCTCGATGCCTTCGAAGGCGCCGCCGCATATGAAAAGGATGTTGGATGTGTCCACCTGAATATATTCCTGATTCGGGTGCTTGCGTCCGCCCTGAGGGGGAACGTTTGCCACCGTACCTTCGATTATTTTAAGCAGAGCCTGCTGAACTCCCTCGCCGCTTACATCTCTGGTGATTGAAGGGCTGTCGGTTTTCTTGGAGATTTTGTCTATCTCGTCGATGAAGATGATCCCCTTCTGGGCTCTTTCAACATCATAGTCAGCGTTCTGGAGGAGTTTGAGAACAACGTTCTCCACATCCTCACCCACATAGCCCGCTTCCGTAAGGGTTGTGGCATCGGCTATTGCGAAGGGAACATTCAGTATCTTCGCGAGGGTTCTGGCGAGAAGGGTCTTGCCTGTTCCCGTGGGGCCGAGGAGGAGAATATTGCTTTTTTCAAGCTCGACTTCGGTTTTGCTGCCGTGGAGAATGCGTTTGTAGTGGTTGTGCACCGCAACACTGAGAACTTTTTTCGCCTGCTGCTGGCCGATTACATAATCATCCAGCTTTTTGCTGAGTTCTCTTGGAGTGAGCAGGTTCAGGTCTTTGGTTCCCTGTTCCTCGAAATTGTCTTCGCTCAGTATTTCGTTGCAGAGTTCTATGCACTCATTGCAGATGTAAACTTCAGGACCCGCAATGAGTTTTTTGACCTCTTCCTGGCTTTTGCCGCAGAAAGAGCAGTTGAGTGATTCTTTATTTTTTTTCATAAAAGTACGCTCCCGTTAAAGGCGCTTCCGCAGGCAACTAAAAGCGGAAACAGGCACAGGGCGTCCGCACTGTGCCGCATTCTGATCAAGATACCTGCCTGCCTGCAAATTTCAACCTTATATTTTATAAGATTAAAATCAGCCTCTTTTCACAATAACATCGTCAATGAGGCCGTATTCTTTAGCCTCAGTGCTGCTCATGAAAAAGTCGCGGTCGGAGTCCTTCTCAAGTTCCTGCATGGTTTTGCCGGAACGCTCGGAGAGAATCTCGTTGAGGAGCTTCTTCATGCGTCCCACTTCGCGGGCATGGATTTCGATATCCGTGGCCTGACCCTGAAAACCGCCCAGAGGCTGGTGAATCATGATCCGCGCGTTCGGCACGGCAAATCTTTTGCCCTTTGCTCCGCAGGCAAGAAGAACAGCGCCCATGCTGGCCGCCTGTCCCAGACATATTGTAGATACCGCGGGCTTGATATAGTTCATGGTATCCATAATCGCGAGCCCGCTGGTGATCACACCGCCGGGGCTGTTGATATAGAGGAATATGTCCTTGTCGGGGTCTTCCGCCTCAAGGAAAAGAAGCTGCGCAATGATAAGGTTCGCCACCATATCATCAATGGGTGTGCCGAGGAAGACAATCCTGTCTTTCAGGAGCCTTGAATATATGTCGTAGGAGCGTTCCCCTCTGCCTGTCTGTTCAATGACAAAGGGGACGTAAGCGTTTGTTTCCTTCATAAATTACTCTCCGGAGGCAGTTTCTTCCGCTTCTTCCGTTTTTTCCTGTTCAGCTTTCAGTCTTGCCTCTAATTCTTCTTTTGTAATTTCTTTGAGTGTAACATTATTTTTTCCGGCAAGGAAAGCTGTAACTTTATCTGTGTTGATTGAGTTTCTCAGTGAGTTCATGCCGTTGTGCTTCTCAACCTCTGCCCTGTAGTCGGCAGGAGTCATTTTGCTCATTCCGGCATATTTCTCTATTGTTTTTTCAACATCTTCATCGGTCACGGTCAGGGCAAACTTCTCTGTGAGGTGGTTGATAATGAGTGCGCCTTTAACCTGCTTTTCAGCGGTTTCCATGTGCTGTCCGGCAATTTTTTCTTTTGTTATGCCGAAACGGGCGGGATCCATGCCGTAGGACATGTACTGCTGCATTGTCTGCTCAGCAAGTCTGAAGGCCTGCTCCCTCACCATTGCCTGAGGAACGCTGAAGGGGTTTTCAGCAATTATTTTCTCTATAATATCGTTGAGGAGCTTGTCGTCCGCCTGACGCTCTGAGCTTTCCTCAAGCTCATTTTTTATTGTGGATTTGAGATCAGCGAAGCTTTCGAATTTTTCATCTACAGCCTGAGCAAAATCATCATCAAGTGCGGGAAGAACCTTCGCCTTGATCTCCTTCATGTTGATGCCGAAGGTGATAGGCTGACCTGCGAGGCTGGGCTCGTGGTATTTTTCGGGGAAGGTGACTTCGATGTCTTTCTGCTCGCCGGTTTTCATGCCCACAAGCTGAGCCTCGAACCCGGGGATGAAAGCGCCGGAGCCGATTTCAAGGGAGTAGTTCTGCGCTGTGGCGGAGGGGATAACCTCGCCGTCCTTGCGGCCTTCGAAATCGATCACCGTCATGTCGCCGTCCTGAACAGCTCTGTCGGCCACAGGCTCATAGCTTACCTGATTTTTTCTGATGTTTTCGATAACCTGATCAACATCTGCGTCGGTTACTGTGACTTTTTCCTTCAGGAAGTCAAAGCCTTCGAACTTGCTGACTTCAATCGCGGGGAAAACATCCACGTATGCCTTGTATGTTATGGGTTCGCCGTCTTCAAACTTAACGTCTTTTATCTCGGGAGCGCCGAGAGCTTTGATGTCCTGCTGCTGGATAGCTTCAAAAACAGAGTCATTGATCAGTTTTTCAAGAGCCTGAACCCTGACAGCGTGTCCGTGCTCTTTCAGGATTTTTTCTTTGGGAGCTTTTCCCTGTCTGAAACCTGCGATTTTGGCTTTCTGAGCGACTTTTTTATATTCAGCCTCAAAGACAGTCTCGTATTTTTCCACAGAAAGTTCTACGGAAAGCTCCTTCTGGGATTTCTCGGCGTCTCTCACTTCAACTTTCATTGACTTCTCCTTTAGATAAACAGTGCGGGAATGCATCTTTTTATATTTGATTTTTCTGCTTTTTTATAAAATGACAAAACAAAGCCCAAGGGGTTCCCCCCGGCTTTGCAATCGATCAAAAAACATATTATGGAGCTTACGGACTTTGCGCTGAGATTTAAGGAAGCGTGGAAAAAGCGGGTGACCGGGCTCGAACCGGCGACCTCAACCTTGGCAAGGTTGCGCTCTACCAACTGAGCTACACCCGCTTACAAAAATCTATGACAGACCTGATTAAGACACAAGTGCGAGTGAAGGGACTTGAACCCCCACGCCAAAGGCACTTGATCCTAAGTCAAGCGCGTCTACCATTCCGCCACACTCGCAAGGGCGAATAAGGGTGAGTGACGGGGATTGAACCCGCGACAACAGGAATCACAATCCTGTACTCTACCAACTGAGCTACACCCACCATATTATCCGTTCTTACTCAACGCGCTCAGGAGGACTCGAACCTCCAACCTACGGATTAGAAGTCCGTTGCTCTATCCTGTTGAGCTATGAGCGCTCTGTTACAGGAAACAAGCTTTTATCAAAACGATGAGGAAAAGTCAACATTTTTTAAAGAGATCAGAAAATTAAAAACGATATTGATCAGCCAGAGGCTGAAACCGCTTAATATTTCCCTTGCCTAGCCAGCGAAAAAACAATACTTTCAAGGCAGACAGCGGAGGTTATAAGTTGTTTTTAGACGGTACACCTATATATATAGGGACGAGCGGTTACAAACATGACGACTGGCTCGGAACCCTTTATCCCCAATATCTCAGGAATGAACAGTTTCTCGATTACTACGCAAACAGCTTCGGGCTGAACTTTGTGGAGATCACATACCCCTTTTATGCCATCCCCACTGCGGAAACCACCGCAAGGATAGCAGAAAACGGTGGGGATAACCTTCACTACTCTGTGCGCCTTTTCAAAGACTTTCTCAAGGAAAGGCTGGACAAGGCGAAGGTGCGTGAATTCCGCGAGGGGATTCAGCCCCTCCTTGAAACAGGCAGGGTGAAATGCTGGCTTGCCGATTTCCACCATACCTTCAAGCCGTCCAAAGAGAATCTGGAAAGGATACTCCGCCTGCGTGACAGCTTTTCCGATCTCCCTTTCTTCGCGGAGCTTCCCAGAGGCTGGCACAGAGAGAAGCAGATAGACGACCTGCGCAACAACGCAGTCGGTCTTGTGGTGGCGGACATGCCCCGCAACACCAACCTGCCCCCGTTCATACCCTGCGCCCCGAACCAGCGGGCATACTTCCGCCTTTACGGACGGAACAAAGCGTGGACACTCCCCGCAAAAAAGGTCCTGGACTACAGCTATGTCAAGCCGGAGCTTGAGGAAATCAAGGAAGGCATATCAACAATAACTTCGGTTTCAAAGGAGATCTTCGTCTCATTCTGCAATGTCGCCAAGGCACAGGGCGCATACAACGCCAAATATTTTACCAAAATGCTGGAAGAAGGAAATGAACCTCTTTGAGAAATACGCCTCTGTTTTCCCTGAATCCGAACGGGAATACAAGAAAGCGCTTGAGCTTTTCCCCGGCGGTGTCTGCCACGATATAAGAAGGTTTGAGCCCTTCCCTTTCGTTACGGACAGCGCCGAAGGGGCATATCTCCAGACCATAGACGGAGTCACCCTTCTTGATCTCTGGTGCGGGCACTACGGCAACATCCTCGGTCACGCCTCTCCCGAAACAGCGGCAGCCCTGCGCGAAGCCGCGGAGAACGGCACACATACCGGAACACTCAACGAACAGCAGATAAAACTTGCCTCATTAATAAAAAGCGCTGTGCCCGAAATGGAGCTGATGCGCTTCTGCACCTCCGGCACGGAGGCCACGATGTATGCCGTGCGCACCGCCAAGGCGTTCACAGGCAGGGAGCTTGTCCTCAAGATTGAGGGCGGCTGGCACGGAGCCAACAGCGAGCTTTCCTACGACATCAAGCCCCCCTTCAACAGACTGACCGGCTCAGGCGGAACCATCTCGCTCCCTTTTAACAATATGGAGGCGACCGCCGATGTCCTTGAAAAAGTCGGCGGCAATGCCGCGGCAATTATAATAGAGCCTGTGATAGGCGCAGGCGGTGGCATTCCAGCCGGAAAGGAATATCTCCTTATGCTCCGCGAGTTCTGCGACCGCACCGGCACTGTGCTTATTTTCGATGAAGTGATCACCGGCTTCCGCTTCCGCTTCGGCAGCATCTGGCCGCTTTTCGGCATAAAACCGGACATGTTCACCATGGGCAAAATCATAGGCGGCGGACTGGCAATAGGCGCATACGGCGGCAGAAGAGATATTATGCGCACCATTACGGATAAAAAAATCGTCGTGGGCGGCGGAACCTTTTCTGCCTCCCCTGTGACGATGAACGCAGGCTTCAACACTCTCACTGCCCTGAAAAAGGCGGACTACGCAGCGCTGAACTCCGCGGGCGATGCCCTGAGGGAGCGTATAAAATCCGCTGTTTCCGGCTTCACGGAAAAAGCCTGCGTAACAGGGTTCGGCTCATTCTTCTTCCTCCACTTCCTCAACGAGGTTCCGCAGGAAGTGACATGCAGACCGTCAAGACTGCTCCCCGCCATGGATCGCGAAACCGAAAAGCTCTTCAAAATCTCCATGTTATTAAACGGGGTGTTCACCATGCATTCCGGAGGCGCCTTGAGCTTTGCACATCTCAAAACCGCCGGACTGTCCGATATAATAATAAAAGCCTACAAAAGCTCTCTGGAGGCTGTATTCAATGAAAGAGGACAGATTCTTCCGTAAAAAGGCCGCCGCAATCGGCTATGACCCTTCAAAAGACAATGCTCCCCGCCTTCTGGCGAAGGGAACGGGAACCATTGCGGAAAAAATCATTGAAAAGGCCAGAGAGCATGACATACAGATCAAAGAGGACAAAGACCTTGTCGAGGTTCTGGCCACTCTGGATCTCCATGAGGAGATCCCCGAGAACATGTACAAGGCGGTCGCCCAGCTTCTTGCGGAAATTTACCGTATCAACTCAAAGCTTTAGCAAACACAGACCCGTAATCCTGCCCTCGCACGCCTTCTCTTTCCTTCAGTCTCTCACGGCTTTTTATAACCAATTTATAATCCGCAGACAGTTTCAGGAAGCGGAAACGCCTGATTTATTTTTAATGAATTAATTTCATAATTAAAGAACATGCCTATATAACACACTTCCCCTATTGAAGCCTGTTTTGCATATTTAATTTTCAGAACATTATTTTTATTATAATTAACACGAAATTTGTTAATTTAAGATTAATAATAATTGAAGTTAACTTTTTTCACTTATTTTAATAGTAACTTACTGTAACTCTACATATAAAGAACATAGTTATAAATATGCGCATACTGCGTTATGCCCTTTAAATGGCTGAAATTTGCTATTGCACTGAGTTTTTATATACTATATACACTGAAAAATAATAACTAATAGTTCATAACTTATTAAACTTGTCGGATTAAGAGCTTTAATTATAAAATGGAGGTTCACTAATGGCTAAACAGGAATTAACCAAGCAGATCACTCCCGCTGACGCGGTAAGCAGAAAAGTAAGCGAAGCTGCAACCTTCGCCGAAACAGTCATCAAAGACACAACGGCTAATCCCGCCCCCCTCGGACTCATGGGCTTCGGACTCACAACAATTCTTCTCAACCTGCACAACATAGGCCTCTTCGGGCTGGGCAGCATGATCCTTTCCATGGGGATTTTCTACGGCGGCATAGCGCAGATCATCGCAGGCATGATGGAGTGGAAAAAGAAAAACACCTTCGGAACAGTGGCCTTCATCTCATACGGCTTCTTCTGGATTACCCTTGTGGGGCTCATAGTTTTCCCCAAATTCGGCTTTGCCGAGGCTCCCGATGCGACAGCAATGGCCTCTTTCCTTTTCTTCTGGGGCTTCTTCACACTGATACTGTTCATGGGAACTTTCAAAATGAACTACACTATGGTAGCTATCTTCGGTTCTCTTACTGTTCTCTTCTTCCTTCTGGCAGTGGGCGACATGACAGGCAGCCACACAATCAAAGTTATAGCCGGATATGAAGGCGTTCTCTGCGGAGCTCTTGCCATATACGCCGGAGCGGCTCAGATACTCAATGAAATATACGGACGCGAAGTTCTCCCCTTAGGGTCTTTCGAGTAATACAATGAACTACACGAGACTGGAAACCGGTCCTCTCTCCTTTGCAGCATGGACAGTATGCATCCGCAGAGGAAAAGGCACTGTGACCGATTTTGACGGGAACAGCGTTGCGGATTTCAGCGTAACCGACGACGGCGGAATCGTGCTTGAGCACGGCTCCGCCAAATACGCCGACATGGCGCTCATCGCCCTGCGCACCTATGTGCGGGAACGCGCCGTGTCAGCTCTTATTCAGGAAGAAACCGCAATAAGAGACACCACGGCGAATCCTGCCCCCCTCGGGCTCATGGGTTTCGGACTCACCACAATTCTTCTTAACCTCCACAACATAGGTCTTTTCGGCATGGGAAGCATGATTATCGCCATGGGGCTTTTCTACGGCGGAGCGGCTCAGATCATCGCCGGAATTATGGAGTGGAAAAAGAAAAATACCTTCGGGACAGTGGCATTCATATCCTACGGCTTCTTCTGGATGACTCTGGTGGGGATGCTCATTTTCCCCAGATTCGGCCTTGCCGAAGCTCCGGATACAAACGCTCTGGCCTCATTCCTTTTTTTCTGGGGCTTTTTTACACTCATACTCTTTGTGGGCACTTTCAGGATAAGCCGTGCCCTCACTGTTGTTTTCTTTCTGCTGACCCTGCTTTTCTTCATGCTGGGGGCGGCGGATATGCTTGAAAGCCCTGCCCTGAAAACAGCCGCAGGCTTTGTTGGCATCTTATGCGGCCTTTCCGCAGTTTACACCGGAGCGGCTCAGATACTGGGCGAGATATACAGAAAAGAGATTCTCCCTCTGGGTGAATTTAAATAGAATAGGTTTAAAATTTTTTTGATAATTTAATGAATCTTTTGCGGCGGGGGCTGTCCTACCATTATACAAAGAAGACATAATCTTCCGTGTTAACCCCTTGCACGAAAAAAGCCGCCCTGCGCCGGGCGGCTTTTTGCATTTTATATGTAGTCGTTTATTTTTTTAAGAATAACTTCGGGCTTCTTGGTTTTGGTAAGGTACTCATCCGCATAGAGGGAGGAAAAGTTTCTTTTGTACTGCTCATAAGCTGTCAGCAGAAAAACAGGAAGCTTTTCGTTAGCCTCCTTCACCTCTTTCAGTATGTCCAGCCCGCTCTTGCCGGGCATGTTGACATCAAGCAGAACAAGATCCGGCAGACCGGCGCTGAGGGCGGCCAGAGCCTGTTCCCCGTCCATCGCAACCTGAACTTCGTATCCGCTGTTTTCCAGCAGTTCACTGTAGTATTGAATAATACCCTTGTCATCATCCACAAGCAGTATTTTTTTAGTCATCAAGTCCTCCGGTCTTCGGCAGAATAAGTGAAAAAACCGCCCCTGTGCCGTCATTGGTAACGGTTATCTGTCCGCCGTGAGCTGTCATAATTTTTTTGGACAGGGAGAGCCCCAGCCCCGTGCCGTCCTGCTTGCTTGAGTGAAAAGGCTCGAAAATCTTTTCCATCTCGCTTTCAGGCACGCCGCCTCCCGTGTCTTTTATATAAAGTATAATCGTTTCCGAACTTTCTTCAGCACTTATTTTTAAGTCGCCGCCACTCGGCATTACCTGAATAGCATTTATGATAACATTTATCAACACCTGAATGAGCCTGTTTTTATCAGCACAGACAGTTATTTCAGGATCCACAGACTTGCTGACGTGGATCATCCCGATGCTTATATTTTCAGACAGCAGTTTAAGGGTCTCGTTCACAATTTTATCAAGCTGGAGCTTCTCAATCCGGAGATCCACGTTTTTGGAATAGTCAAGAATTTCGGTCACAAGGTTCTCAAGCCTTGTAACCTCAGACTGAATCATCGCAATGTAGTTGTCCATACGGGGATCAACCCCGAAGGCCGCCAGTCTTTTGGCGAATCCGCCTATGGCGACAAGAGGGTTTTTAAGCTCATGGGCGACAGTGGCCGCCAGCATCCCCATTTTCACAAGGTCTTTGGAAACATAGTCAACCTTCTCGAAATCTTCCTCATAGGTCTTGAGGCGGATCAGCTCGCCCCGCATATTGGCGTTGCTGATCGCTATGGAGCATAGGTTTGAGTAAAACTGGAGCACCGCCGCGGATTTCGGAGAATATTTCTTCCCCGCGGCTATAACTATCCCGACTGCGTTTCCGTCCATGCCCATAAGCGGACAGGCGTAGGCCTTCCCTTTCAGGCAGTCCTGCATCCCCCGCCAGTCTTCTATTTTGTCCAGATCGATCATTGCGCATCTTCCGAAGTACATGACATCGGAAAGCGGGCTTTTTCCGGTAAATCTTATTTTTCTGCTGCGGAAGCGTATCCCCTTCCCTTCTTTTTCTCCGCCGTTTCCTGCATACACAAGCCCGCGGAGTTCCAGAAGAATCTCGTTAAGGAGGAAGACTCCGGCCGAATCGAACGAAGGTGTGGAAACAATGAGCCGCACAAGCTCATTGAGAACATTGTCTATGCTTTCGCCGCTGACTATGCTCCCCAGAAGATCAGCACGCTTTGCGCACTCAGCGGGAAAGCTTTCCTTGAGTGTCAGACAGTAGACCCCTGCCGCGTCCGCAAGTATTCCCCGGGCTTTCGCGCCTTTTGCTGCGCCCCTGTAGGACACTGAGCAGGTGAAGCCGTCACCTTCCGCCTCAAGAAGCCTTTCCCCCTCAGGTATACTGCCGCAAAGCATGCGGGTCTTACCTGCCAGAGTAATTCTGCATGAAGCTACGCTGATGTTCAGAGAGTTTTCAATAAGACGGATAAAGCGGGCATCCGGTGTCATAAAGCACGACCTGAGTTATTGTAGATTTATGAGAAAAAAGGGGGCGCAAAGCCCCCCTGAAAAATTTTATTAACCTTTGAGAACAGCGTGAGCCGCGGCAAGCCTCGCCACAGGAACCCTGTAGGGAGAACAGCTTACATAGTTAAGCCCCGCCTTCTGGCAGAAGGTGATGGAATCGGGATCACCGCCGTGTTCACCGCAGATTCCGGTTTTAAGCTCTTTTCTGACCGAGCGCCCTTTGGCGACGCCCATCTCCACAAGCTGACCTACGCCTGACTGGTCTATGGAGACAAAGGGGTCCTCCCTGAAGATTCCTTTCTCCACATACTGGGGCAGGAATTTGCCCGCGTCGTCACGGCTTATGCCGAGGGTGGTCTGCGTGAGGTCGTTCGTTCCGAAAGAGAAGAACTGGGCATGGGCGGCTATCTCGTCCGCAGTGAGGGCGGCTCTGGGAAGCTCAATCATTGTTCCCACGAGGTAGTCTACCTTGACGCCTGTTTTCTCCATGACCTCGGCGGCCACGTTGTCCACAAGCTCTTTCAGTTCCTCAAGCTCTTTATAATGCCCAACAAGGGGTATCATCACTTCGGGGATTACGTTCGCTCCCTCTTTTTTCAGTTTGCACGCGGCCTCGAATATGGCGTATGCCTGCATTTCGTATATTTCAGGGAAGGTGACAGCAAGACGGCATCCGCGGTGACCGAGCATGGGGTTGAACTCATGCAGTTCCTGTGCCTTTCTCTTCAGCGCATCGAAAGATATGCCCGAAGCCTTGGAAACCTTCTCCACATCCTCGTCAGTGTGGGGAATGAACTCATGCAGGGGGGGATCAAGGAGCCTGATGGTGACAGGCAGTCCTTCCATGACCTTGAACAGCCCTTCGAAGTCCTCCCTCTGGTAAGGTTTGACTTTTTCGAGAGCTTTTTTGCGTCCGTCAACGTCATAAGCGAGAATCATCTCACGCACCGCGTCTATCCTGTCGCCGTCGAAGAACATGTGCTCCGTGCGGCAGAGGCCTATGCCTTCCGCTCCGAAATCGCGGGCAACCTGAGCGTCATGGGGAGTATCGGCGTTTGTTCTCACGCCGAGGGTGCGGAACTCGTCCGCCCATGTGAGGATCTCAGCGAACTCTCCGGAGAGTGAAGGCTCAATCAGCTCGACCTGACCGAGAATGACTTCTCCTGTGGAACCGTTTATCGTGATATAGTCGCCTTCTTTGATAAGGTGTCCGCCAACGGTAAACTTTCTGCCTTTGTCATCTATGTTGATTGAACCGCAGCCCGCAACGCAGCATTTGCCCATTCCTCTGGCCACAACGGCCGCATGGCTCGTCATGCCCCCTGTGGCGGTGAGAATTCCCTGAGCGGCGTGCATTCCGCCTATGTCCTCAGGAGAAGTTTCCTTTCTCACAAGGATAACGTGCTCGCCTCTCTGCGCCCAGCTTTCCGCCTCTTCCGCGGTGAAAACAGCTTTTCCCACGGCAGCGCCGGGTGAAGCAGGCAGGCCTTTAGCCACTGCGTCATATGACGACTTGGGGTCAATCATAGGGTGCAGAAGCTGGTCAACCTGCTGGGGAGCCACACGGAGAACCGCTGTCTTCTTGTCGATAAGCCCTTCCTTGAACATGTCATAGGCTATCTTGACGGCGGCTTTCGCTGTGCGTTTTCCCGAACGGGTCTGAAGCATGTAAAGCTTGTTCTTTTCTATGGTGAACTCGATATCCTGAACATCCTTGTAGTGCTTCTCAAGGGTCTGGTAAACCTTTTCAAGCTGAGCAAACGCATCAGGCATGATGTCTTTAAGCTCGATGATCGGGTTCGGGGTTCTTATCCCCGCGACAACATCCTCGCCCTGAGCGTTTATGAGGAATTCGCCGAAGAACTCCTTATCTCCGGTGGAGGGGTTTCTCGTGAAGGCGACACCCGTTCCGCAGTCGTCACCCATGTTGCCGAAAACCATCGCCTGAACATTGACTCCGGTTCCCCACTCATGGGGTATCTTGTTTATTTTTCTGTATGTTTTCGCTCTCTGGTTGTTCCATGACTCAAACACAGCGTTAACGGCCAGTCTGAGCTGCTCTTTGGGATCCTGAGGGAAGTTTCTTCCTGTCTCCGTTGAAACAACATCCTTATACTGCTCAACAAGCTTAATCAGATCGGCAGCGTCCAGCTTTGTGTCCTCATCAACGTTCTTGGCTTTTTTCAGGTCGGTCAGCAGTTTTTCAAACTTGCCGTGCCCAACGCCGAGAACAACATCCCCGAACATCTGGATAAACCTTCTGTAGGAGTCATATGCGAAGCGTTCGTTTCCGGAAGAGGACGCAAGCCCTTTCACTGTTTCATCATTAAGGCCGAGGTTAAGGACAGTGTCCATCATACCGGGCATGGAAACCCTTGCGCCGGAGCGGACAGAAACAAGCAGAGGCGATGAAATATCGCCGAATTTTTTACCCACTGCCGCCTCAAGCTTGCCCATGGCCTCAAGCATCTGATCAGAGAGACCGTCAGGGTACTTCTGATTATTGGAGTAGTATTCAACGCAGGCTTCCGTTGTGATTGTGAAGCCGGGAGGAACAGGTATGGAGATATTCGTCATCTCGGCAAGTCCGGCGCCTTTTCCGCCGAGAAGCTCCTTGTCGGTACCTTTGCCTTCGGCTTTTCCGTTGCCGAAGAAATACACCCATTTTTTAGACATTTACTAACCCCCAGTATATTGTGGTTTAAGCTAATTTTGAAAGGTCTCCGGCCAGTCCGAAAATGTTTCTCAGTCCGGCGAGGAGGCTCAGCCTGTTGTTTTTCACCTTTTCGTCTTCGACCATTACCATAACGGCCTCGAAAAAGGCGTCCACAGGCTTGCTGAAAGCCATGAGCCCGCTTAACGCAGTCTCAAAGTCTTCCTTATTCACAAGCTCCGCTGTCGCCTGCTTCTTCTCAGCAAGGAGATCAGCGAGGACTTTTTCTTCCTCTTTCTCAAAAAGGGCGGGATTAACGGCGTCTGTGTTCCATTCCTGTTTCTTCAAAATGTTGTTTATGCGTTTATAACCCTGGGAGATCACGCCGAATTCTGCGCTGCCTCTGTATTTGGCAAGCGCACGGGCGCACTTTTCAAGCGTGATCACATCAGCGGAAAGTCCTGCTGCCGCATCGAAGCATTCACCGTCAACCCCTTCGCTGACGAGAAGCTGTTTAAGCCTCTGGAGAATAAACTCCCTGACTGAGGCGGCTGTTTTTTCCGCATCAAACCTGACCGCGTCCGCAAGAACGGAAAGGCTCTTTTCTATGAGCCCGTCAAGGTCAAGCCTGTAACCCTTGGTTCTTATAATTTGTAAAATGCCTATGGTGCTGCGGCGCAGGGCGTAGGGGTCGTTGCTTCCGCTGGGGATAAGTCCTATGGCGAAACATCCGCAGACTGTGTCCAGCTTGTCCGCCATGGAAACGAACGCACCTTCGGCGGTTTCGGGCAGCCTGTCTCCGGCGAAGCGGGGCAGATAATGCTCAAATATCGCCTGAACAACGTTTGCGTTCTCTTTCTGGAGCGCGGCGTATTCTCTACCCATTATACCCTGAAGCTCGGGGAACTCGTACACCATTTCGCTGAGAAGGTCAGCCTTGCAGAGATAGGCGGCTCTGTCCGTTGTTTCCTTCGCCTGTTTGTTCAGCTTTTCGGCGAGATAAGCGGCAACTGCCCTGAAACGCTCCATTTTGGCATAGGAAGTGCCGAGCTTCTCCTGATAAACAACCTTTCTGAGTTCCTCTGTTCTCTGGGCGAGGGGAACATTTATGTCGTTTTCATAGAAGAACTTGGCATCCGTAAGCCTTGCCCTCAGAACCCTTTCGTACCCTTTGCGGATAAGCTCCGTGCTCTGGGGCTCTGTGTTTGATATGCCTATGAAATAGTTAAGCAGTTTGCCGTTTTTATCGTTTACATAGAAGTATTTCTGATGGTTTTTCATGGAAGTGATAAGCACTTCGGGGGGGAGCTTGAGGAAATCCTCCGAAAAACTGCCGAGAACCGCCACAGGAGCCTCAACAAGATTGCTCACTGTGTCAAGGAGATCGGCATCCACATCCACACGGAAGCCGTGTTTCTCTTCAAGGGCTTTTATCTGTATCATTATCTGTTCTTTACGGCTTTCCGTGTTAACTGTGACACGGGCATCGGCAAGGGCTTTCACATAGCTGTCATAGTCCTTAACCTCAAAGCGCGAGGGGCACATGATTCTGTGTCCGTATGTGAAGCGGTCTGCCTGAATGCCGTCTATCTCGAAGGGAAGAACCTCTCCGCCGAAGAGGGAGATGAACCAGTGAACAGGGCGGGCGAAGCGGAAGTCTGTGCTTCCCCAACGCATGGATTTCTGAAAGGGTATCGACTTTATTATGCGGGGAACAAGATCTTTAAGCACCTCAGCGGTTTCGACCCCTATGGATTTTTTTACCCCTGAGATATATTCGCCTTTGTCGGTCTTGGTGCGTTTAAGGTCTTCTGTCTTAATGCCTTTTGAGGCGGCGAACCCCTGTCCGGCTTTGGTGAGGTTTCCGTCAGCATCGTAGGCTATGGAAGCGGGGGGGCCCATGATGAATTCTTCCGAGTCCGCCTGTTTTTCCGCTATGCCCGTGACATAAACATACATCCTGCGGGGTGTTCCGTCCGTTTTGACCCCTGCGTACGCTATGTTGTTTTCTTTAAGCTGTTTTTCAAACTCACTTTTAAGAAAATCACAGGATTTGCCTATAAACCCTGCGGGAATCTCCTCACTGCCTATTTCGAGAAAATAGTAAGACATTCTTCACCCTTTAAGTACCGATTTATTTTAATATCCAATTTATCATTTTTCAGACAATCCAACCTTTATATAACTTAGGAAAGGGCTTTTCAAGCAAATAATCCGCTTTTTTTGGCGTATGTGAAGCTGTTTGAAGAATAAAACATGGAATGAGTGTTTTCAGGAAGAATTAATTTACGGGAAAGTATTTAAGCAGATTGACACAGAAGAGCAGACGGGCTCACATCCGCCCCGCGGCAAAGGCAATGAGAAAATCCGGAGATACGTGATTAATACTATAAATCTCCCCCTGCCCCTCTTTAGGAAAGAGGGGTGTTTTGTCCTTGTATGCAACAACTTATCTCTTTGCGTGCGGAGCGGAGACGAACGCAAGTTCGGCGCGAGGGTGTACGCTGAGCGGACAGGGATGTACCGCTCAGCGTTAGTAGGTCAAAATCTGTAAGGCAGTGATTCCTCAAGCTTCGCCGTCTGCTCCCTGCCTGCGAGAAGCTGTGCGAGAGAGTCATATGTGCAGTCGAGAAAAGCCTTTCTTGCGCCGTCCTTTATGCCGACGCTGTATGTTTTGCCCCCTGCGGTGAGCGTTCTGCCTTCCACGTCAAGCACAAACTCTGTCTTGGGCTCTTTCTTCACCAGTGCGATAAGCTCCGCCCTTTCGGCATCGGGAAGAGTTATGCAGACTATGCCCAGCGTGGTTGAGTTGCCGAAGAATATCTCGGCGTAGCTTCCGGCTATTATTACATCATAACCCGCGCGGATGATTGCCTGCGGAGCGTGTTCACGGGATGAGCCGCAGCCGAAGTTGTTTCCGCTTATTATAAATCTTGCGCCTCTGTATTCGGGAGCATCCACCGGATGTCCGAGAGGTTTGCCCCCTTCGCCGAAGCGTTCGTCAAAGAAGAGCGCAAGCCCCAGTCCGTCAAAAGTGACGCACTTGAGGTATCTGGCGGGGATAATTCTGTCCGTGTCTATATCATCTCCGGGAACGGGAACAGCCGTGCCCTTTACCTGTTTTATCGCTTCAAGCTTCATTTAACACCCCCGAAGGTTTTTCTGCAGTCGGAAATACAACCCTCAACAGCCGCAGCGGCAGCCATAATCGGGCTCACAAGCAGTGTTCTGCCTGTGGAGGAACCCTGACGTCCTTTGAAGTTTCTGTTTGAGGTGGACGCGCTTATCTGATCCCCTTTGAGCCTGTCGGGGTTCATGGCAAGGCACATGGAGCATCCGGGCTCACGCCATTCGAAGCCCGCTTCCCTGAAAACAGCGTCAAGCCCCTCTTTCTCGGCGAGCGCCTTAACCTCGTAAGAGCCGGGAACCGCAAGCGCCCTGACATGGGACGCCACCTTCCGCCCCTTGAGGTATTTCGCCGCCAGACGGAAATCCTCTATACGTCCGTTGGTGCAGCTTCCGATGAAGCAGACATCTATTTTTTTGCCTTCCATCTTATCGCCAGCGCCAAACTTCATATATTCAAGAGCTTCCTTCATAGTCTCGTTCACAGGTGCGGGTATGCTTTCCGAAATGCCTATGCCCTGCTCAGGGTTGATTCCCCATGTGACCATGGGTTCTATCTCAGACGCATCGAATACCACAACATCATCATACTCAGCGTCAGCATCGGAGGCTATGCTCTTCCAGTATTCTTTGCGTTTTTCAAACTCTTCGCCTTTAGGTGCATAAGGTCTGCCCTTGAGATATTCAAAAGTCACCTCATCGGGGTTGATATAGCCTACCCTTGCGCCGCCCTCAATCGCCATGTTGCAGAGGGTCATTCTCGCTTCCATACTCATGTTCTTCACAGCTTCGCCGCAGAACTCGTAAGCATAGCCCAGGCCGCCGTTAACACCCAGTTTGCGGATAACATGAAGGATTACATCTTTGGATGTAACCATATCGCCCAGCCTGCCTTTTATCTCTATCTTCCTCACTTTGAAGGGGGAGATTGTCATTGTCTGCGTGGCGAGAACATCACGCACCTGGCTTGTGCCTATCCCGAAGGCTATTGCGCCGAAAGCGCCGTGTGTCGCCGTGTGCGAATCACCGCAGGCAACGGTCATCCCCGGCTGGGTGAGCCCCTGCTCGGGGCCTACTATATGCACAACACCCTGCGCGCCTGACTCGGGGTTGAAAAACTTTATGCCGAATTCTTTTGTATTAGCCTCTATAGCCTGCATCATCTCTTCTGCCATAGGGTCGGCGAAGGGACGCTCACGCCCGTCCGTGGGGATAATGTGGTCGCAGGTTGCGTATGTTCTGTCCGGATAAGCCACCTTAATCCCAAGCTCCCTGATCATGGCAAATGCCTGCGGGCTGGTGACTTCGTGGATAAGATGCAGTCCTATGAAAAGCTGGGACTGACCGCTGGGAAGCTCACGCACAAGGTGCTTTTCCCATACTTTCTGAAAAAGATTTTTGCCCATCTCTATATCTCCTTGTTTTATATCGGCGAACCTACGTCCTGTGGTTCGCCTGAAACCGCTCGCGCCGTGGTAAACACGGCTTCGCTCCGCACGGCGCAAGTCCTTCCATGGACTTGTGTAAGCAGCGTATATCTTCTTGTTTTATAGTTTTAT
>JBFWJG010000043.1:0-19695 GCA_050253335.1 Deferribacterales bacterium
ATTCCATGGATGGAATTGCGCCGTGCGAAATGAAGCCGAACCGAGTTCGGCGCGAATGTGTGAGCAGCAGGACAGGATGTACCTGCCTGCGGACTATCATCAAAACAGCATTACAATTCCATGGATGGAATTGCGCCGTGCGAAATGAAGCCGAACCGAGTTCGGCGCGAATGCGTGAGCAGCAGGACAGGATGTACCTGTCTGCGAACTATCATCAGATAAGGATTAGCAATGAAAATACTTGTTGTAGGCGGCGGGGGCAGGGAACACGCCCTCGCATGGAAACTGGCTCAGAACCCGAAAGTAGAGGAAATCTTCGTTGCTCCCGGCAACGGCGGAACCGCTCTGGAAAACAAAGTTACCAACATCCGCATAAAAGCCACAGACCTTAAAGAGCTTGCGGATTTTGCACAGGCAAACGGCGTGGCGCTCACTGTTGTCGGCCCGGAAGATCCACTTGCCGCAGGCATAGTGGACTACTTTCAGGAACGGGGACTGCGGGTCTTCGGCCCGTGCAGAGCGGCGGCGCAGATTGAGGCAAGCAAAGCATTCGCTAAGGAGATGATGGTCGCGGCGGGAATACCCACAGCTTTTTACAGGGAGTTCACCGATTTTGAAGCGGCGAACGCCTATGTGCATGAGAAAGGCGCACCCATCGTTATCAAAGCGGACGGACTGGCGGCAGGCAAAGGCGTCACCGTTGCCTTCACTGTGAAGGAAGCGGAAACCGCGCTGAAAGAGATCTTCATAGACAACATCTTCGGTGAGGCCGGAAGCAGGGTTGTGGTTGAGGAGTTCCTCAACGGAGAGGAAGCCTCATACCTTGCCTTCTCAGACGGGGAAACCGTTCTGCCCATGGTTTCAAGTCAGGATCACAAGGCCGTTTACGACGGTGACAAAGGCCCCAACACAGGCGGAATGGGTGCTTACTCCCCCGCCCCCGTGGTTACGGATGAAATATTCGATTTCGCAACGCAGAAAATAGCCTATCCCCTTATAAATGAGTTTAAAAAGCGCGGCATAAAATATGTCGGCATAATTTACGCAGGGCTGATGATCACTGCTGACGGAGTAAAGGTGCTTGAGTTCAACGCCCGCTTCGGCGACCCTGAGACTCAGCCTGTGCTCACAAGGCTCAATTCCGATCTGCTTGAAATCTTCGAGGCGTGCATAGACGGCAGGCTTAATGAAATCAATGCGGACTGGAGCACGGAACCCGCCGTATGCGTTGTCATGGCCTCCGGCGGCTATCCCAAGGATTATGAAAAAGGCTATGAGATAAACGGCATAACGGAAGCAGACAAAATCCCGGGCGTCAAGGTGTTCCATGCGGGAACCGCAACCGTGGATAAAACAACCGTAAACACCGGAGGACGCGTTCTCGGAGTTACCGCAAGGGGGAAAGACCTTGAGGAAACAATAGAGCGTGCCTACGAGGCGGTGAAGAAAATATACTGGACAAACGCCCACTTCCGTAAAGACATCGGAGCTAAGGCGCTCAGGAGGCTTAAAAAATGAGTAAAGTCGGCATCATTATGGGCAGCAAATCAGACCTCGGCATAGCCGAAGCTGCCATTAAGGTTCTGAAAGACTTCAATGTGCCCTGCGAAGTTATTGTTTCCAGCGCGCACAGAACCCCCGAACGCACAGGCGAATGGGCAAGAAGCGCCGAAAACAACGGCTTTTCGGTGATCATTGCTCTGGCGGGCGCTGCCGCTCACCTTGCGGGTGTTGTGGCCAGCGAGACAAACCTTCCCGTTGTGGCTGTTCCTGTTTCCGCCACAAGCTTAGGCGGGCTTGACGCTCTGCTCTCCATGGTGCAGATGCCCGGCGGCATACCTGTCGCAACCATGGCAATCGGCAACGCCGGAGCAAAAAACGCCGCGCTTTTTGCCTGCCAGATAATAGCAAGGTCAGATGCCGCGCTTAACGCAAAGCTCAGAACCTACCGCGAAAACATGAAGCAGGAAGTCTACAAAGCTAACGAAGAAGTACAGGCGATGCTGAACGGCGCACAGTAACATGCTTATAATGAAGGCGGGTTCGTCCGCATTCGAAAAAATATTCTCTCTGGCGGGCTCAAGAAATGAGCCCGTCATCTTCCCCACAGACACAATCTACGGCATAGGAGCATCCGTCAGGGACATACCTGCTAATGAAAAGATCTATCAGATTAAAGGCAGGGAAGTGAACAAACCCTTTCCTGTGCTTGTCGGGTCAATAAAACAGGTTGAGGAAATAGCCGAACCATCGCAGGCGGCGCTTAATCTCCTCAGAAACTGCCCTTTTCCGTGCACACTGGTTCTTAAAGCAAAGGAAAACCTGCATCCCCTGATGACGCTGAACGGAAACGTTGCCGTCCGCCTGCCTAAGACTGAGCCTCTGGCGGGCTTTTTAAGGGAATACGGCGCTGTCACAGCCACAAGCGCAAATCTTGCAGGGGTTCCTTATGAAGGCGGGATAGAGAATATGGTCAAAACTTTTTGCACAAAGGTAAATTTCTATTTATACCAAAATAATACGGACACTTCACCCTCCGCCATTGTGGATTTTACCTTTTCTTTACCGCAAATTATACGTAAATCAGACATAATCAGCCTTGACATTATAATGTCATATGCTAATTTATGCTGATAGATTTCATAAAGGAGAAGATTATGAAAAAACTCATAGTTGCTATGATTGTCGTCTGTTTCGCAGTTGCTGCGGCAGTTGCGGCAGGTCCCGCAAAAATCGACCTCAAAACATGGGTAGCAGGCGAACCCTCCAAGCCCGCAGTTCAGTTCCCCCACGA
Organism: Deferribacterales bacterium; assembly: GCA_050253335.1. Taxonomy (GTDB): domain Bacteria; phylum Chrysiogenota; class Deferribacteres; order Deferribacterales; family Geovibrionaceae; genus Geovibrio. The sequence goes on from JBFWJG010000043.1 coordinate 2,795, forward strand.
TGTGCACCAGGCTAAAAACCAGTGTACAGACTGCCACGTTAAAGAAGACGGCGGCGCGCTGAAAAACCTTAAAGCAGGCGGAGAAGTTAACTTCAAAGGCGCTATCGGCGTTAAAAAGACCAAAAATGACGCTCATGACAACTTCTGCTGGGAATGCCACGTAGCGAAAAAAGTTCCTCAGGGCAAATCCTGCAACAAATGCCACGCGAAATAACAGCGGCATGACACTCTGAAAAACAACAGCCCCGAAAGGCAATGCCTAGCGGGGCTTTTTTTTATCTGAGCAAGCTGAAACTTACTTCACCAGCGTTTCATTGCCCACAACAAGGTTCCTGCCTGCGTTTTTTGCCTGATACAGCCTTTCGTCAGCCAGATTAACCAGCTTTTCGCTGCATCTCGTTTCTGAAATGCAGGCAACGCCGAAACTGCTTGTTATGCGGGCGCTGATCCCTTTAAACACTGTTGATTCAATTGTTTTGCGCAGTTTTTCAGCCAGAGTGACGGCTCCCAGACAGTCGGTTTCAGGCAGAAGGATGATAAACTCCTCTCCGCCGTAGCGCGCCACACTGTCCGAATCTCTCGTGAGCGAGCAGGCAATAGAGGCTATCTCTCTGATCACCTCGTCACCCAGAATGTGTCCGAACCTGTCATTCACTCTTTTAAAATGGTCTATGTCGAACAGGATCACCGAATAGGGATCTTTTGTCCTGCGGAATCTGCTGTCTTCCTTGCTGAGTGTTTCATAGAAGTAGCGCCTGTTGTATATTCCGGTGAGTCCGTCCGTAATTGCCTGAAGCTGAAGAAGCTTGTTTGTCTTCTCCATGTCGTCCAACAGGATTTTATTGAGAAGATGAGCCCTCAGACGCAGATAAAACTCCTCCACATCGAAAGGTTTATGAAAAAAGTCATTAACGCCGGAGTAAAAAAGGCTGTTGCGGACTTCCCTGTCATCGGAGACGGTCATGGCGATAATAGGTATATTTTTGAAGTTGTAGTCTTTTTTAATAAACTTGACAAATTCGGCGCTGGTTTTGCCGGAGCCGAAGAAATAGTCAATAAGCACAATATCCGGCACATAGCTTCCGCTTTTAAGCAGATCCATTGCACTGTCGATATTCTCCATGCATATTGGGGTTACTCCCGATTTTTTCAGAAGACCGCTGATAAAATTCCGCTGAAGTCTGCTGTCCTCCACAAGAAGAGCCTTCATCCCGCCGAAACAGCAGGTGTTCACAAAATCCTTAACATTCTGGAGGAAAATGCCCAGTCCTTCGCGGACGGAATTTTTGAGAAAATAACCGAATGCTCCGTTCTGAAAGCACTGTATACGCACGGAATCATCGATCAGGGAGGTAATTATCACCACAGTTGTCTGTTCAAACTTCTGTTCATATTTCATTTCCCTGCACAGATCCAGACCTTTGCCGTCCGGAAGAACCATGTCAAGGGTTACGACATCGTAATAGTTTTCAGCCAGTTTTTTTCTTGCCTCCGCCAGATCAGCCGCTTCTTCAACCTTATAATTGAATTTTTCCAGTTCGGTTCTGATGCTTTTGCGGATGAGCCTGCTGTCGTCAACAACTAATGCGTTTTCCATAGTTAGCCCGTGCTAATTCCTTTTAATAATAATGCAAATATAATCATTGCTAAAATTAATAATATCACCTGAATTAAAATTTTCACAGTGAAAAAAGACAGCACAAAAGCACAGAAACCGGCCGAATTCTTTAAATCTTTCGGAATGAACGGATAAAAAAATTGATTATTTTGCTTTGGGGTGGGTTTTGTCGTAGACCCTGAGCAGATCGCTGAGGTTCAGATGGGTGTATTTCTGCGTGGTTGAGAGCGCCTCATGCCCAAGAAGCTCCTGAATGGTGCGGAGATCTGCCCCGCCTTCAAGAAGATGCGTGGCGAAGGAATGCCTGAACGAATGTGGAGAGAAATCCAGCGGAAGACCCGCCTCTTTCAGATACTTCTCCACAATGCGCCCCACGGAGCGTTCGGTCAGGCGGGTGCCGTACTTGTTGAGAAAAACCGCGTCATCCTTCGGATAATGCCCCTCAGCGGGCACATCTGCTCGAACGCGCATATATTCCGCTATAAGTTCGCCCAGTATATCGCCAAGGGGGATTATGCGCTCCTTCTTCCCTTTCCCCCGCACGCGCATTCGCATTCCGCGCAGGTCAACATCGGAGAGATTCAGTCCGGTGAGCTCCGAAACACGCACACCCGTTCCGTACATAAGCTCCAGTATCAACGCATCGCGCATTCCGGCGGCTTCTGTTTTGTCAGGAAGTTCAAGAAGGCTCAGGAGGTCGTCTATATTAAAGACATTAAAGGCTTTTTTCTCTTTTTTCGGAAATTTAAGCATACGGGCGTGATTGTCATCGGTGATCCCTTTTTTATGCAGAAACTTAAAGAATGATTTCAGGCAGGCTATCTTCCGTTCCGCTGTGGATTTTGAAATGTCCCTGTCAAAAAGCGAGGCGGCAAACCCGCGCAGAATAAAGAAATCCGCAGATTCCACATCGCTTATTTTTTCAGTTTCCAGATATTCCGCCAACTCGGCCAGATCCCCTGAATACGCCTTGATTGTGTGCTCGGAGGCGTTTTTTTCGTTTTTCAGATACAAAATGAAATCGGCGATCGCGCGGTCTGTATTCATAATTAATCCGCTCTTTATACCAAGAGTTCCTTTACTTTGTTCAGGATTTCACCATCCTGCGGTCTACATTTCAGTTTTATCCAGAAAAGCCTTCAAAGCGCCGACAGCCTTTTCCGCCATCATGCTTTTTTTCAGCTTCTTATCCTTAATCCGCTCTTCCGGTGCGGGCAGCATACCGAAATGGAAGTTGCTGGGTACATACTTTTTGCGTGTCGCCTCGTATTTGTCGGTAACAAACAGACCCAGCGAACCGAGGGCGGTTTCCCTCGGGAATGCTCTGCTTTCGCCTCCGGTGAGCCTCAGTGCGAGGTCATACCCTGCGATGAGTCCGGACGCTATGGATTCCAGATAGCCTTCCACGCCTGTTATCTGTCCTGCGAAGTATAAGCCGTCCTCATATCTGAATCTGTCGTCCAGCTTTGAGGGGGAATTGATATATGTGTTGCGGTGAACAGAACCGTAGCGGAGAAATTCCGCATTTTCAAGCCCCGGAATCATCCGGAACACCCTTTTCTGCTCGCCTATCTTCATTTTGGTCTGGCAGCCCACAAGGTTGTAAGCAGTGCCCTCCTCATTCTCCTTGCGGAGCTGAAGAACGGCGTAGTATCTCTTATCTGTTTCGGGATGCTCAAGTCCCACAGGCTTCAGAGAGCCGAATGCGAGGGTTTTGCGCCCTCTGGCGGCCATTTCCTCTATGGGCATACACCCTTCAAACACGTTCATCTTCTCGAAGTCCTCAAAGGCAACCTTTTCAGAATCCATGAGCGCATCATAAAAAGCGTCGTATTCATCCTTTGTCATGGGACAGTTGAGATAATCGGGTTCGCCTTTTCCGTAGCGGCTTTTGAAGTAGCACTTGGTCATGTCCACTGAGTCGAAATCTATAATGGGCGATATGGCGTCAAAAAAATACAGTCCGCCGCCCATCAGGTTCTTTATTTTATCAGCGAGAGCATCGGAGGTAAGCGGCCCGCTTGCGATAATTAGCGGTCTGTCAGCGGGAATATCCCTGACCTCGCCGCGCACTATGCGCACGTTCTCCATTGCGGAAAGTGTTTCGGTGACTCTGGCGGAGAACATCTCCCTGTCCACTGCGAGCGAGCCACCCGCAGGAACCCTGCATTCTTTGGCAATGCGGATAAGCAGGCTGTCCATAAGCTCCAGCTCCGCCTTGAGAAGACCTGAGCCAGTATCCGCCGCCTCCGCCTTGAGGGAGTTGGAGCAGACAAGCTCAGCAAAACCGCCGCCGGAATGGGCGGGGGTCATCACATCGGGGCGCATTTCATAAATAATCACAGGGATATTGCGTTTGGCAAGCTGATAAGCGGCCTCGCTCCCTGCGAGACCGCCACCTATTATATGAACGGGATTCATGAAAAGACTATTCCTTAACGGTTATTGTACCGTCTTCCAGAGTCTGAATCGGTTTGGCGTTTTTGCATTTGGGATATGCCGTGCAGGCAAAGAAACGGCCTCTGGGGCCTTTCTTGAGCGCCATCGGGCTGCCGCATTTCTCGCATTTGACATTTTCGTCAACCTTGAGAATCTCAGGGGCGATGTTCCCCTTGGCATCAGTGATGATGTTAGCGGTAAAGCTGCATTCAGGATAGCCTGAACAGGCGATGAAGTTGCCTCTCCTGCCTTTCTTAACGGCAAGCTTGCCGCCGCATTTCGGGCATGGGGTGCTGATCTCCGCCGTCATCTCCTCCACAAGCTTCACTCTGCCTTCCTCATCACGCACATACTGCTTGATGTTTTTGCATTCCGGATAGCCGGAGCAGGCAAGCATTTCGCCGAAGCGGGACTTTTTGATAACCATCTCGCTTCCGCATTTGTCGCACTCTATGCCTGTGGATTCGTTTTTGGGCTTCTCTATGAGCTTTATGCTTCCGTCCTCCTGCCTTTCGTAGTCGGAGGAGAAATCACACTCGGGATATTTTGAGCAGGCGGCGAATGAGCCGTTGCGCCCATATTTTATGATGAGTCCGCCGCCGCATTTCGGGCATTCGGAATCAAGGGTCAGATTAACACTGAACTGTTTTTCCGCAACATCAAGAACAGGCTTGAAGCTTCTGAAAAACTCGTCCAGAACCTCATCCCACTTAACTGCGCCTTCTGCGACCTTATCCAGATCTGTCTCAAGACCTGCGGTGAATTTTATTTCAAAGATACTGGGAAAATTGCTGACAAGGAGCCTGTTCACAATGCGGCCGAGCTCTGTTGGGCGGAGTTTTTTCTCCGCTGTCTCGACATATTCCCTTTCCTGTATGGTTGAGATGATGGAAGCGTATGTACTCGGGCGGCCTATTCCTTCCTGTTCAAGGGTTTTGATTATGCTCGCCTCAGTGTACCTTGCGGGGGGCTGGGTAAAGTTCTGTTTGGGGTCAAAGCTTTCCGCTTTTGCGGGGGTGTTCTCTTTTATATCGAAGAGAATCGCCTCGGCATCCTTCTGCGCCTCTTCGTCCCCTTCTATGTAAAGCTTTCTGAAACCGGGAAATTTAAGGATTTTGCCCTGAGTCTTGAACTCATAGGCTCCGCCTGTGATTGTTATCGTGCTCTGGTCATATTCGGCATCGGCCATCTGGCTTGCCACAAAGCGTTCCCAGATCAGCTTGTACAGCTTATATTGCTCGGCTGAAAGAAACTTCTCAACAGATTCAGGTGTACGCTCAACGGATGTGGGGCGTATGGCCTCGTGAGCGTCCTGGGTTTTCACTTTTGTTTCTTTTGCCTTTCTTACGCCTTTTGTGAGGAAGTCGGAACCGAATTCCTTTTTGATGTAATCCGCCGCTTCCTTAGCCGCCTCATCGGATATTCTCACCGAGTCGGTACGCATATAGGTGATAAGACCCGCAGGCCCCTGAGACCCCAGATCCATACCCTCATAAAGCTTCTGGGCGTTGACCATAGTGCGTTTTGCGGAGTAACCCAGTTTGCGGCTTGCCTCCTGCTGAAGCATCGAGGTGGAGAAAGGCAGGGGCGCCTTCTGCATTACGGTTTTTCTCGCGACATCAGTCACGGAGAATGAGGCTTTTTTAAGGTCGGAGAGAACTTTGTCCGCCTCTTCCTTTTTGCCTACTTTTATCTTTTTGCCGTCCTTTTTTTCAAGTCTGGCTTTGAGTTTTCTGTTTTCGTCATTATCCAGAAGGAACATGCCGTCTATTGTCCAGTATTCCTCCGGCTTGAACTTCTCTATCTCCTCCTCACGCTCACAGATGAGGCGGAGAGCCACGGACTGCACCCTTCCTGCGGAAAGGCCGAACTTAAGCGGCTTCCACAGAAGCGGACTGACCAGATAGCCCACAAGCCTGTCCAGCACGCGGCGGGACTGCTGAGCCATTGCCATGTCCATGTTTATGTCAACAGGGTTGTCTATCCCCTCGTGAATACCTTTTTTGGTAATCTCGTTGAAATAGACCCTTTTGATTTTTTCCATGTTCTTTTTGCCGAGTTCGCCGGCGATATGCCAGGCGATGGCCTCCCCTTCACGGTCGGGGTCTGGGGCGAGGAAGATTTTTTCCGCTGTCTGAGCCTCTTTCTTGAGGTCGTCCAGCACCTTTTTCTTCCCTCTGATTGTGATGTACTCAGGCTCAAAGCCGTTTTCAATATCGACCCCCAGCTTGTTTGAGGGAAGATCCTTAACATGCCCTACACTCGCAAGGACTTTATAACTTCTGCCAAGATATTTCTCTATGGTTTTGGCTTTCGCCGGAGACTCAACAATAACAAGGTTTTTAGCCATACACCCGCACCCGTTTAGTGATCGTATTCCTCATAATCCCCCGCGCTTTCGGCGAAAAGGGATTTTTTCTCCATAAGGCTGAAAAGAACATGGTTTTTCACCTGCTCAACCCCTATGCGGTAGTTATCCGTATCAAGGAGCGATTCTATAACAGTTTCCAGCGACACCATGTCCATAACCCCTGTGATGTTGAGTTTCTGGAGATAGTTCATCGCCTCTTCGGTGAAAGTATTTTTCTCTTTTCTGGAGAAGTATCGGTAGCCCGCAAAAGGGGCGAAGCTGTTCATGTCAAGAACGGCAAGCACCTGTCTTATCTCGTTGTCCTCAAACCCTGTGGACTGGAGATAGTCGGCAAGATCCTTTTCGCTGACCTTGTCAGAGGAGTCGATGTAGTCGATTACCAGGTTAAGTGCAATCACAAATTTTTCCACCTGCGCCTCCGTTTATTCTGTATTTGCCGTCAATGTCGCAAATTATAACCCCTTCAAGCTCCAGCTCGCTGAGGATAACCATCATATCGCCGACTTTCATTGCTGCTGTGATGCAAAGCTCGTCTCTGTTCAGGGGGCCTTTTGCAAGGAGGTTATAGATTTTGTGCTTTTCAGGACTGTCAAAGACTATATTACTCTCTTCTTGTTTGTCAATGAATTTTCCCCTCGGCAGAAGGCGGCTGAACTCCTCCACAACGTCGTAATAGCTCTCTATGAGCCTTGCCCCGTTCTTGATCAGGTCGTTGGTTGCCCGGTTTCTGCTGTCCGGCGAGGCGGGCACTGCGAACACTTCCCTGCCCTGTTCGTTTGCGTATCTGGCGGTGATGAGTGAGCCGCTTTTTGTGGAGGCTTCCACAACAACAACACCGTGGGAAACTCCGCTTATTATCCTGTTGCGTATGGGGAAGTTGCGCGCGTGAGGCGGCTCGTCCAACGGAAATTCGCTTAAAAAACAGCCGGATTCGCATACCCTGTCCGCATATCTGGCGTTTGATTCGGGATAAAGGTTCATAAGCCCGCAGCCGAGAACCGCCGTTGTATATCCTTTTTTAAGGGCACCCCTGTGGGCGTGTATATCTATTCCGGCGGCAAAGCCGCTTACCACATTGAACCCGACCTCAGCCAGATCCTCCGCTAGTTTTTCGGTGTAGGCCATTGATGTGCGGGAGGCGTTTCTGGAACCCACAACAGCTATGCAGGGCATACGCAGGGGCTCAAGCCTCCCCCTGCTGAAAAGCACGGCGGGCGGGGAGTGAATCTCCCTGAGCATGGGCGGATAGCCGCCCTCTTCTATTGTTGTGATGTCTATATTATGTTTCCGTGCGAGATTTATCTGGTCTTCAACAAATTTCCTGTCCACATTGCGGCTTATCACCGCCTGTGCCTGACGCTGATTGAATCCGGCTTCGGCAAGCTCCGTCACTCCGAGGTCAAACACGCCGTCCAGCGTGCCCAGCCTCCCCAGAACTTTCGAAACTGTCTCATCGCTTATCCCTTTTACGGATTTCAGCGCGAGGTAAGTATAAGCCAGACGGAAATTCAATATGCCTTTCCTTTATTCAAAATACTTGTGTATGCCGTAGGCAAGCCTGATCCACATGTTCGCCGAAGCCGTAACAGTAGGGATCGGCACGTAAAAATCTCCGCTGTGCAGCGGCGGATGGCTCCCCTTCTCATTTGCCCCCGTCCAGAGAAAAACCCCTTTCACAAGCCTCACATACTCGGAAAAGTCCTCACCGCCGAGGGTGAGCTTGTCATAGGGAATGCGGGGAAGATTCTCGGCATCCGCAAGACCGCATATGAACGCCGCAAGGGAAGGGTCATTTATCACGGGATGCGTGCCGTCCTTTATATCAAGCTCAATCTTAACTCCGTAGAGTTCTTCAATGCTCAATGCGAGGGATTTCAGCCCCTTTTCGATAACCGCCTTAACTTCCGGATGGAAATAGCGGAAAGTGCCTTTCAGCTCGACTTTATCAGGGATAATGTTGTCCGCGCTTCCGCCGTGTATGCTACCGAAGGATATAAGGCCGGGGAGTGTCGGGTCTTTCAGACGGCTGACAATCATCTGCGCCTTTGTCACATAGTCCGCGGCGGCGGTGATTGTGTCATTGCCGAGGTGGGGCATGGCGGCGTGGGTGGCTCTGCCTGTGAAGGTGAGCGCTATATGGTGGGAACCTGCCATGCAGGGGCCTGATTTAACAGCGGATTTCCCCATGGGGATCTCGTTTTCGGCATGGGCGGCGAAGATGCAGTCCACACCGGCAAGACAGCCCTTTTCTATCATAAACTTAGCACCGCTGACTATCTCTTCCGCGGGCTGAAAAATGTAGCGGATATTTACTTTAGGTTTGGTTTCGCTCCTCTGCACAGCTTCCAGAAGAAGGAGAAGGGCGGCCATGTTGTGATGATGCCCGCAGAGGTGCTTATATTCAGTTTTTTCGGGATTGGCAGGAAGAGCGTCGATATCCGCCCTGAAGGCGACTGTTTTTTCAGCGCCGAAATCCAGAGTGCCGTAGCAGCCTGTATCAAAAACATGGGAAGGGGTTATCCCGTTTTTCTCCAGAAAGGACACTATGTATTTTGTTGTCTGGTATTCCTTGAATGACGGTTCCGCAAGAACAGCCAGATCGTCCATGAGCCTTACGGCGAGCCCCTGATCGGGCTGAATTCGGTCTGCCGGCATGAGCATATCCTCCTCACCTTTTGCTAATTTACTTACTGAAAAACATTAAGGTCAAGAAAAAAAACGTCACTCTGAGCAAAGCGAAGAGTCTCCGGAAGTATATTTACAGCGGCTGAGATGCTTCACTCCGTTCAGCATGACGATTGATGCGATCTCAGCCACCCAAGATTTTCCATCCGTGGAAGTATACGTTAATTATATTCGAAGACCTCGGTTCCTGCGGGAGCTGTCGGTTCTGTTTTAACAACATAAATCCGTGCGTCCTGCCGGATTTATGTACACGCTCGCGGTTTGCAAAGCAAACCTTCGCTGCGCACGGCGCATTGTCTTCTCTTAATAATCCAAAATTTGCCGTCCATGGAAATTTTGGATACACGCTCGCGGCGGGATGAACCCGCCTTCGCTGCGCACGGCGCATTGTCTTCTCTTAATAATCCAAAATTTGCCGTCCATGGAAATTTTGGATACACGCTCGCGGCGGGATGAACCCGCCTTCGCTGCGCACGGCGCATTGTCTTCTCTTAATAATCCAAAATTTGCCGTCCATGGAAATTTTGGATACACGCTCGCGGCGGGATGAACCCGCCTTCGCTGCGCACGGCGCATTTCCATCCTTGGAAATGTGCGGCTTAATTATATTCGAAGACCTCTGTGCCTGCGGGAACTGTCGGTTCAAATACTTTTTTATCTATGTCGGCGTTAAGCTGGATGTTGGTGAAGGTCACCTCGGTTCTGTTGCCCGTGGGGTCTTCGCTGATAACTTTTGTTATCCTGCTGCCGTCTGTCTCAACTTTTATATATCTCACGCCTATGTCGCTCAGGGGCACAAGGTTCAGAACATTCTCCCCGCTCAGCGTCACATGGAAGTTTTTGCGGATGTTGCCTATGTCAAGCATAAGCCTTGTTATGGCATTCTGGTTGCCTTCGGCGTTTTTCTGGCGGACAAGCTGGCGTATTTCGCTGTCGTAGTAGTCCACTCTGTCGGATGTGAAAAGATAATACTGTCTGTAAGGATAGCTGTAGTCCCACAGGGCGCGGTATTTGTTGATAACGTAAATCCTGCCCACATATTCGTCCTTGCCGAAGTTTTCTATCTCGGTAATCTGTCTGAAATCAGCCCTGTAGCTTTGCAGGTTGCTGAATGAACCGAGTATTTCGTCTATTGTTGCGCCGAACGCGCTGACGCTTATGAATAAAGCCGTCATTATCATGATTATTTTTTTCTTCATTCAAACCTCCGCCTGAATCAGCCGTATCATATTCCGACATTTATAAGTGTCAAAGGTTTTATTAAGTTTCAAAAAAACAGCCGGAACCGCATCAGGGTCAATATATGCATTCTTAATAGAAATATTCATTTATAATCAATATTTAACACCATGCCAAAAATATACCCCTGTTTAATTATCGATAAAACCTATCATAACCACCCCCATTCCTTAAAAAATAATTCAAAACACCATTCTTCATCATTTTTTATTATCTATACCTATTTATACACTGTTTCAATATTATGGAGCCGGAAAAATAAGCCGTATACCCTTATATTTTAGGGCTTGACATCAATAATACATTATTTTATTATCGAATACTTTAACAATAACGAGGATAGCTTATGCGCATAAAGAAGCTTATGTCTGCCAACAGGGGCGAAATTGCCATCAGAACTTTCCGTGCCTGTACCGAGCTCGGAATCCGCACTGTCGCGGTTTATTCCACGGAAGACCGTTACTCCCTCCACAGATATAAAGCAGATGAAGCTTACCATATAGGACGCGGGCTTGACCCGGTGGCCGCATACCTCAATATTGACGAAATAGTTGAACTCGCCGTGCGCGAAAACATAGACGCCATACACCCCGGCTACGGCTTCCTTGCCGAAAACGCTGACTTCGCCGCAGCCTGCGAGGACAAGGGGATCATTTTTGTCGGTCCCTCCCCCGAAACAATCAGAATCTTCGGAGACAAGAAAAGCGCCAAGGATCTCGCCCTCTCCTGCGGAGTGCCTGTAATCAGAGGCTCCAAAGGGGTGATAAAAGACCTTGCGGAGGCGAAGAAAACCGCCGCCGACATAGGTTTTCCTGTCCTGCTCAAAGCCATTGCAGGCGGAGGGGGAAGAGGAATCCGCATAGCAAGGGACGACAAGGAACTTGCGGACAACTTTGACTCCGCCAAAAGCGAAGCCCTCAAGGCATTCGGCAACGGCGATATTATAATTGAGAAATATATCGAAAAGCCCAAACATATAGAGGTTCAGCTTCTGGGTGACAGAGGCGGAAACGTAATCCACCTTTTCGAGCGTGACTGTTCGGTTCAGCGCAGGCATCAGAAGCTTATTGAGATAGCCCCCTCCATCAATGTTCCGCAGACAACCCTTGATAAAATGTACGAGGCATCCATAGCCATCGGCAAGGCATCCGGCCTCAAAAACGCCGCCACTGTCGAATTTCTTGTGGACAAAAACAACGACTTCTACTTTCTGGAGGTCAACCCCCGCATTCAGGTTGAGCACACGGTAACAGAGCTCATAACCGGAATAGATATAGTCCAGAGCCAGATTTTCATCAGCGCCGGCGAGCTTATGTCCGACCCGAATACAGACATTAAGTCTCAGGACGCAGTAACAAAATCCGGCTACGCTATCCAGTGCCGTGTAACCACGGAAGACCCCGCAAACAATTTCATGCCTGACACAGGGGAAATAGAGGCCTACAGGATAGCCACAGGCTTCGGTGTGCGTCTGGACGCGGGCAACGGCTTCGCCAACGCTAAAATAACGCCTCATTACGACTCGCTTCTGGTTAAGGTTTCAACCCATTCTCTTCAGTTTCACAGAGCAGTGAGCAAAATGAGCCGCTCCCTGAGCGAGTTCAGGATCAGAGGGGTGAAAACCAACATACCTTTCCTTGAAAAAGTAATAAACCACAAGGATTTCCTTGAGGGCAACATATGCACCACCTTTGTGGACAATACGCCGGAGCTTTTCCAGTTTCCCGTACCCAAGGACAGGGCAACCAAGGCGCTTATGTTCCTTGCCAATAATATTGTGAACAACCCTTCCGGAGTGAAGCTCACCCCTGAACGCATACTGCCGAAGACCGATGCTCCTCTGATCCCTTACGGAGAAAAAATACCCTCCGGCACAAGGGACATACTCATGCGCAGCGGTTTGCAGGGAGTGATGGATCACATCCGCAATTCAAAAGAGATCCTCTTCACCGACACAACATTCAGAGACGCCCACCAGTCGCTCCTCGCCACCAGAGTGCGCACAAACGACATGCTGAAAATCTCCGATGCTTACGCGAGGCACCTCAGCCAGCTTTTCTCTCTGGAGATGTGGGGCGGCGCGACATTCGATGTGGCATACAGATTCCTCAAGGAATCGCCGTGGGACAGGCTCCGCCTTCTCCGTGAACGCATTCCGAATGTCCTTTTCCAGATGCTTCTGCGCGCCTCAAACGCCGTGGGCTACACCAATTACCCCGATAACGTGGTAAAGGCGTTCATCAAGCAGGCCTCAGAATCGGGCATAGATGTTTTCAGGATTTTCGACTGCTTCAACTGGACGGAACAGATGATCCCCGCCATTGAGGAAGTGAAGAAAAACGGCCGCATAGCGGAGGCGGCAATCTGCTACACAGGGGACATAGAAAACCCCGCCAAAACAAAATACTCCCTCAAATACTATACAGGACTCGCAAAAGAGCTCGCTGACGCAGGAACCGACATAATAGGAATCAAAGACATGGCGGGGCTTCTCAAGCCTTACGCCGCTAAAACCCTTGTGAAAGCCATCAAGGAGGAGACAGGACTCCCTGTCCACTTCCACACCCACGACACAAGCGGAAACGGCGAGGCCGCAGTGCTCATGGCAATCGAAGGCGGAGCGGACATTGTTGACGCCGCCATAAGCTCCATGAGCGGGCTAACGAGCCAGCCGAACCTGAACTCAATACTCGCCGCCACTGCCTTCACCAAAAAAGCGTCCTCTGTTGATGCTGAATGGAGCCAGAAGGTTTCCGACTATTTTGAGCGTGTGCGCCGCTACTACTTCCCTTTTGAAAGCGGGCTCAAATCCGCTACAGCGGAGGTCTACAAGCATGAGATCCCCGGCGGGCAGTATTCCAACCTCATAGTTCAGGTTGAGGCGATGGGGCTTATCGACCGCTGGGAAGAGGTGCGCAACATGTACGCACAGGTGAACGCGGAACTGGGGGACATAATAAAAGTTACCCCTTCATCCAAAGTTGTGGGCGATTTTGCACTATTTCTCGTTAGAAACAATCTTTCCGTTGACGATATATATGACAAGAGTGATACACTTTCATATCCGGATTCCGTTGTGTCCTTCTTTCAGGGGATGCTCGGACAGCCTTACGGAGGCTTTCCATACAGACTGCAGAAGGCTGTTCTGAAGGATGAAAAGGCAATAACAGAGCGTCCGGGCGACGCACTGCCTCCCTTCGATTTCGAGGCTGCCCGCTCGGAGCTGAAAAAACTGTTCGGACGAGACTTCAGCAATGAAGAAGTTCTGGCGTATGCCCTTTATCCGGCTGTGTTCAAGGATTTCGTAAAATTCACTGCCGAATACGGAGACCCTTCAGTTTTTGATACGAAATCTTTCTTCTACCCCTTACGCAAGGAAGAAGAGATAGAAGTGAAAATTGAACAGGGCAAAACGCTGATAATAAAGTACCTCGGCGAAAGTATGCCTGATGAGAAGGGTTACCGTAAGGTTTACTTTGAGCTGAACGGAACCCCCCGCACGGTTAAAATAAAAGATAACACATTGACAGATATTATAAAGTCAAATATTAAAGGTGAACTGGGCAACCCGCAGGACATATGCGCCACAATGCCCGGAACAATAACCAAAATAAACGTGAAAAAAGGCGACAAAATCAGCAAAGGAGATCTCCTTGCCGTGACAGAAGCCATGAAAATCGAGACCAAAATTTCCGCCGCATCCGGCGGTGAAGTTGCAGAAGTCCTCCTTAACCAAGGGGATAAGATTGAGGCGGGCGACCTCATAATAAAACTGAGCTGACGAAGGCTTTTGACGGAAGTCCCCCTTCACTGACGAAAAGTCCGTCAGCTCTCGGCGTAGTCTGAATTGGGCGATTCAGGCTAAGTTCCTTCCAGCTTGAGGGTTAAGGCGGTTCCGGTTTTCCGGGGCCGCCTCCCCTCTTTACTATTAATGCCAAATTCCCTTCCATGGGAATTTGACATACACGCTCGCGGTCTGCAAAGCAGACCTTCGCTTCGCACGGCGCAGTTCCATCCTTGGAACTGTGACAATTAGCCGAACTCAGGTTCCGCTGAAATCTCCGCAATAAATTGCTCCGATTCGCTCCACGGACACGTCCATGTGTCTGTTGCTTCGCGCGGCGCAGTTCCGTCCCTAGAACTGTGAGGCTATTTCAAATAAAGGTATTTAGTTTAAACGGCAATAACTTCCCCCTTTGACAAAGGGGGAGAGAGGGGGATTTTCATAGTTCTGAACAGATATCCGCTGTGTTTTTATCAAACGAAAATAATACCTTCTTTACGCAAGGCTGTTTCACCGCCGCGTTCTCCTCATAGACACAGCAATCCGTCATGCTGAACCCGAAGGGTGAAGCATCTCAAACTTCCCGCTCCAAAAACTACATCCTGTGTTTTTTACGCACACGCTCGCGCCGTGGTAAACACGGCTTCGCTTCGCACGCGCACAGAGTGAAGTTCAGACAGTTCTGAGATATTCCGCCACACGCAGGCACACATCAAGAGGAATGCCCGTTTCGATATTGATCTCCTCAGCCGTGATCCCCTTGCGGGCGTGTATATCAGGCATGGTTTCAAGGAGTTTTCTCAGGCGCTTTTCTCCCAGCCCTTCAATCCCCAGCATCGGCGATTTGGTGAGGTTTTTCAGCGCAAGACTGCGGGAATAAGTGATTGCGAATCTGTGCGCCTCGTCCCGCATCCTCTGAACAGACATCAGAAGCGGATCATTCTTCTTGAGATTAACCGGATTCTTGCGCCCGTAAAGATGTATGGATTCTATGGATTCCGCCCCGTCATGCTTCATGAATTTTATGCTCCGCCCTTTGGAGATGGAAATGAACAGAGAATCCGAACCCGCCTCTTCCGCCGCCCGCACAGCGGAGTTAAGCTGCCCTATGCCTCCGTCTATTATATACAAATCCGCCGCGGTTTCAGAGCCTTCGGCTATGTTCTCCATCTTTCTGGTGAATAGCTCGTAGATAGATGTAAAATCGTCATTTTCAGCGGATTTTATCTTATATTTCCTGTATTCGCCCTTGGCGAAGTGCCCGCCTATGCTTGTCACCGCAACGCCGACAGTATGGTTTCCGCCGAGGTGTGAAATATCTATGCACTCTATTCGGCGGATCTCCCTGTCTGTTTTCAGCAGGCTTTTCAGCCTCTCCCCGACATCCTTCCTCCTGCCGAGCTGGCGGATGTGCGTTTCCGTCTGGATGCGGGCGTTTTCCAGCGCTGTTTCATGCAGTTTTTTAAACCCTCTGGTGATGACGGTTTTCTTTTTCCCCGCCATTTTGCTCAGTGCATCAGCCAAACGCGAGTTGTCATCCAGACCGAAGGGAACCACAACATCGGGAAACTGGCGCACCTGCCCGTAAAACTGCATGATGTATGATTCCAGAATGTTTTCAGCGTCTTCATCCTCAAAAAACACGGTCTCGCTCCCGATGAGCTTGCCGTTTCGGATAAACTGCATGGTGATTCCGGGAAGATTCTCAAATGTGTGGGGGATGAAAACATCCACCGCGCGATGTTCATCGGTGAAGACCACCGTCTGGCGGTAAAAGAGCTTTTCCATTGAGCGCAGCCTGTCCCTGATGAAAGCGGCCTTCTCATACTCCATCCGTTCGGAATAGGCCGCCATATCAGCTTTAAGGCGTTCCCTGACGCCGTCAGTATCGCCTTTGAAGAAGGTGCGGATCTGCTCCACCATCTTCATGTACTCTTCCTCTGTTATCGTTCCTTCGCAGGGGCCGAGGCATTTCTTTATCTGAAATTTCAGGCAGTGCTTTTTTTCGGAAAATTTGCGGTCATTGCACGAGCGCAGTGGGAAAACCCGCAGAATCTCCGCCAGAATGCCGCGCAGTTCGCTCACGTTCACAAAAGGTCCGAAGTATGAGGAGTTTTCATCCGATGTGTTTCTGGTTACGGCCAGCTTGGGAAAACGCTCGCCAGTGATCTTTATGTACGGGTAGCTTTTGGAATCCTTGAGCCTGATGTTATATCTGGGCTGTTCGGTTTTGATAAAATTCGCTTCCAGAAGAAGGGCTTCCGCCTCATTATCCGTAACCACAAACCGCAGGGAGACTGCCGCCTGAACCATGCGGAGCACCTTGACCGGTTTTTCCGTATCGGCAAAATATGACGACACACGGGAGCGGAGGTTTTTTGCCTTGCCCACGTAGAGTATTTCGCCTTTTTTGCCTGTAAAAAGGTAAACGCCGGGATATTCGGGTATTTCGTGAAGCGGGTATCTGTCCATCGGGATTATTATAATAAATAAATCATTTTTGTGGAGAGGATAATTTAATCATGGCGTGAGCGTTAAAATAAAATGCGAAAGAGATTGAGTCACTGCGGGGAGCAAGGCGGTGCGGAAGTAGAGGGGGCATTGCCCCCTGCTGCTTTTCGCATATTCAAAAAGTTTTAAGTCCTGAACCTGCCCACAAGCTCCTCCAGACCTTCGGCCTGTTTGCTGAGCTCAACAACTGTCGAGGCTATCTCGTCTATGGATATTGAGCTGCGCTCTATGTTGCCGGATATAACCTGTGTGTT
>JBFWJG010000044.1:0-19240 GCA_050253335.1 Deferribacterales bacterium
GTGTTTGAGGAGAGAGTGGCATTTAATGTTCTTCTCGGCAGTGATGAACCCTCAAACATAATGAGCGGCTACAAAAAAAGGCTTGAGGAAACCACAGGGATGAACCTTAACTTCAGAATTATCCCTGTCTCCACTGTTTTTCTTGCGGATTTCTTCCTCGGGGACGATGTTGTTTTTTCGGAGGAGGGCGGAATGTTTTACGAATTCACCGCGTCCACCCTTGAAGAAGCAATGGAGAATGACGGCATAGGGGTTATAAAGCATCCGTCCGGCGGCATGATAAGCTTCACGGGCGATTATATAAAAGTTCTGACAGGGCAGGTAACTGCGCATCTGAAGGAACTGACAGGAGAATAGAATGGCTTTTTTAGACAATGTTGCGGGAACAAAGCCCGACAGCAGAGTGGTTGATAAAATGCTTCCGTTCCTTACGGAGCATTACGGCAACCCCAGTGCGCATTTCTACCCCCTCGGCAGAGAGTCTTTCGAGGCTGTGCAGGAAGCGAGAAAGCAGGTTGCGGTGCTTATAGGGGCGGAGGAAGAGGAAATAATCTTCACCTCATGCGGCACAGAATCCAACAACCTCGCGGTGAAAGGCGCGCTCAAGCGTCAGGACGGAAAAAAGCACGTTATCATAAGCGAAATAGAGCACTTCTCAGTGCAGAACCCGCTTATATCCTTCATGAACGACGGTTATGAAATAACCAGACTGAGAGTTGCGGAAAACGGTCTCATAAACCTTGAAGACCTCAAAAAAGCGATCCGCCCCGATACGGCTCTTGTCTCTGTCATGCTGGGCAATCCGGAGATCGGCACTGTTCAGTTCAATGAGGAAATAGGCAGGATTTGTAAGGAAAAGGGCGTTGTATATCATATAGACGCCGTTGCAGGTGCAGGACATATTGAGATAGATGTAAACAAGCTTAATTGCGATCTCCTCTCTCTTGCGGCGCAGAATTTTTACGGTCCCAGAGGGGCGGCTGCCCTTTACATAAGAAAAGGAACAAAAGTCGCCTCGCTCATGCAGGGCGGGCATCAGGAGTTCGGCTACAGAAGCGGCTCTGAAAATGTTGCAGCCATTGTGGGCATGGGTGAAGCGGCGCGCATAGCCAGAGAGGAAATGCACATATACTCCGCTGAAATGAAAAGGCTCGGAGACAGGCTCTGGAAAGGGCTTGCGAATATGTTTGACTTTTTGCATTTTACGGGGCATCCTGAACGCCGGCTTCCGGGGCATGTCAGCTTCTGGATTGAGTTTATCGAGGGTGAGTCGCTGCTTATGTGGCTTGCTCTTAAAGGAATATACGCGGCGAGCGGCTCCGCCTGCTCGTCAAACATCCTTGCCGAAGACGAGGAAGACCTTCAGGCCTCTCCCGTTCTCACGGCGGTGGGAGTACCTAACGATATTTGCGCCGGATCAATTACTTTCTCTCTTTCCCGTTATACAACTGACGAGGAAGTGGACAAAGTGCTTGAGGAACTGCCCGGTATCGTTAAAAGACTTTGTGAAATGTCTCCCGCTTACAACAGAGGAAACTAGGAGGTTACAATGGCAAAAGGACCATACAGCGAAAAAGTGATGGATCACTTTATGAATCCCCGCAACATGGGTGAAATAGAGGGCGCAAACGCTGTCGGAGAAGTGGGAAACCCCGCCTGCGGCGACGTTATGAAAATTTTCCTCGACATAGATGACGCAGGAATAGTTAAAGACGTGAAATTCAAGACATTCGGCTGCGGAGCGGCTATCGCCTCCAGCTCAATGGCTACTGAACTTATAAAAGGCAAAAAAGTTGAGGAGATACTCGCACTGACAAATCAGGCGATTGTGGATGCACTCGGCGGTCTTCCCCCCGCGAAGATTCACTGCTCTGTAATGGCTGAGGAAGCCATAGAGGAAGCACTGAAAGACTTCTACATCAGAAAAGGCGAAGACCCCGCAAAAGTACAGAAAATGAAAGAAGAAATAAAAAGCGCTGCGGCCGGAGGAAACTAATGAGCTTAAAAGAAAGAGTTGAAGCAGTCCTTGAGCAGGTAAGACCCGCTCTTCAGGCGGACGGAGGCGATATTGAGCTTCTGGGAGTTACAGAGGACGGCATAGTTAAGGTACAGCTTACAGGAGCATGCGGAAGCTGCCCCTTCAGCACCATGACGCTGAAACACGCAGTTGAAGGCAGACTGAAAGACCAGATACCCGAAGTTAAAGAAGTACAGTCATTCTGAAAACATATCGGAAGGTGCGGAGTATTTTCTCCGCACCTTTCAAGTATCTCCCCTCCCTGGTTTCTTCCGCTTGGCCGCTCTTAAAATAATGCTTTTTTCCCTGTCATAATTGTTTTATAATCTTATCTTTAATAACCGGTCGGGATAGTGGTGATGAACAAAAAAAACAAGAGCCCAGAAACCCTTTTTCACTCATTTCTTCAGTCAGTAGACAGGCATAAAAACAACACGGCATTCATATACAGATCAGCGGAACAGGAACACACTGTAACCTATGAAAAGCTTTTCGAAGATGTGCTTATCCTTTCCCGCGCTTTTTCGGAAAAGAAAATTGTTAAGGATACCCGTGTCCTTCTTCTTTCAGACAACAGATATGCATGGATAGTGACAGATCTCGCCCTTGCCTCCCTCGGAGCCATAAGCGTTCCCCGCGGAAGCGAATGTCCCGAACAGGAACTGGCGTTCATCATGGAGCATTCCGGCTGTGAGTTCATTATCTTTGAAACGGAAAAGCTTTATGATGACCACAAAGCCTTTGTGAACACACTGGAAGGGGTGAAAGGCATATTCATAATGGAAGGCGGACACAGACACAAAATTTTTTCCCGCGTTTACACCTATAACGACCTTCTCACAGACAGAACCATATCAGACGAGGACATTGCCCGCTTCAGAGCGAGAAAACACAAGCTTTTCAAAGAGGATGTCTTCACCCTTATCTATACATCCGGAACAACGGGCGTGCCCAAGGGGGTTATGCTCACCCATGACAATATAATGCTTAACCTTGAAGTGATTCCTGTGCTCATAGCTCTGAGGCCGGATGATATGTGGCTTTCCATTCTTCCCACATGGCACATATTTGAGCGCGCGGCGGAATACGCCGCACTTATGAGCGGCTGCTGCACTGTTTATTCATCCATAAAAACCTTCTCTGCCGATCTCGAACAGTACAGGCCGACAATTGTGGCAACCGTGCCCCGTCTCTGGGAATCCATGTACACCAAGGTGAACGCCGCTGTTGAAAAGCAGGGTAAAGCGAAGCACAGGATATTCACAACCCTTGTGGCGGTATCTTCCGCCTACAGAAGAAACAAGCGCCGCCTGAAAGGGCATCTGCCTGTTTTTGAAAAAGAACCGGTAATGAAGAAAATTATCAATGATATAAAAGCCTTTGCAGCGTGCTGTGCTCTTTTCCCGCTGAACATGCTGGCGGTAAAAAAACTGAAAGCGGTTCAGGCAAAGTTCGGCGGAAGAATGCGGCTTGCCATAAGCGGCGGCGGCAGTCTGCCCCAGTATCTGGATGAGTGGATAGACGCACTGGGGATAAGGATTATCAACGCATACGGAATGACGGAATGTGCTCCGGCCATAGCCGGCAGGGCACTCAACTGCGAAGTTTTCGGAACTCTGGGACCTGCTGTCGGCAACACAAAGCTGAGGATAGCCGATGAAGAGAACAACCCTCTTCCCGCGGGTGTTGAAGGCGAGATTCAGGTGAAGGGCAGGCAGGTTATGCCCGGCTATTATGACAACGACATTGAAAACGAAAAGACATTCACCCCTGACGGATACCTTAAAACCGGCGATTTGGGTAAACTCACGCTTACCGGAGAGCTTGTCATAACCGGCAGAATAAAAGAGATCATAGTCCTTGCCAACGGCGAGAACATAGACCCCAGTCGTATCGAATCAACCATAACCAAGCTCCCCTTTGTTAAGGACGCTGTGCTTGTCGGGCAGGACAGAAAAGGGCTCGGCGCACTTATTGTTCCCGATCTTGAAAAGCTTAAAGAAACTTTCCTGCCCAAGATTGAGAACATGGTGCATGATGTCGAGGATATGCTGAAGGACGGCCGTGTTATAGAGCAGGCGAAAAAGGAAATCAACAAACTGCTCAATGCCAAGAAGGGTTTCAAGCCACATGAAAAAGTGCACAATATCCATTTCATGGAAAATGATTTTGAGCCGGGGAAAGATCTCACCAATACACTGAAAAAGAAGAGACATGCCATAGAAAAGAGGTATCATAGCATTATACAGAAACTTTTCGGAAAAGATTAAAACCCGGGAGGAATTTATTTATGGAATATAAAAAAATACTGGTTATGACAGACTTTTCGAAGGATTCGAAAATTGCAGTGGAAACTGCGGCAAGCCTTGCCCATAAGTTCGGGGCGGAGCTCAGCGTCCTTCATGTGGCGCACGATGAGGCTCATTTTGACCTTTATGTTTTTGAAAAAGAACTGGACGCAATCAATAAAAAAATACTCGAAGAGGCCGAAGCATCCTTCTGCCGCCTTGAAGAGGAGATTCCTCTGCTGAAGGATGTCACATGGGAATCGCTCATAAGAAGAGGGGCTCCATATGAGGAAGGGCTTCTTGAGATAGAAAACGGAAAATATGATCTGCTTGTTCTCGGCTCTCACGGAAAGAGAGGGGTTAAACGCTTCCTTTACGGAACAACCGCGGAGAAGATGATCCGCAACTGCCCCGTGAGCGTGCATGTTACAAGACACGAATGCATCGGGCTTAAAAAGTAGATAAGAGCGGGGTCTAAGCCCCGCTTCTCATGTTCATGGCCGGATATGCTCCGGCCTTTTTATATTTCCTGAACCATGCGCCCATGGCATCTATTGCTTCAACGGTGTTTCTGCATCTTTCACTTAAAAAATACTCTCCGAGAACTGCATCCCTGCCTAGCTGTGCTGATTTTTCTATGGCTGCTCCGCCGTCAAAATCAACATAGGACAGGCGCAGGGTGAGTTCATCCGCAGGACGTCCGAAACAGCTTCCGGCGAGTGCCGCTACGCCTGTTTCCTCAAGGAGTTTTTCGCACATATCCGTTGAACTGATTATTCCCCGTGCCGAAAGCCTGTCTTTCAGCGGTGAAAAATCCGGAAAGAGATAAAACCCGCCGTCAGGGCGTGCGAGCTTTGCCCCTGAGTTTATAAGAGTGTCTGTGCAGTAAGTTCCCAGAGCCTTGAGAACCTTTCTTGAATGAAACAGGTAGTCTTCTATCTCGCTGTCCTTTGTGAAAGCCTTCACGGCGGCATACTGCACGGGGGCGCTTACGGAGGTGAAGGTTTCGCTTGCCACAACTGCCATCGCATCGGCAATTTTTCTCAGCCCTGCGGGAACAGCGAATGTTCCTAGCCTCCACCCGCCTGCGCCGCACCATTTACTCAGCCCGCCCGAAACTATTGTTCCCTCGGGGTAAAACTTTGCAATCGATACATGGCTGCCGTCATGGTTTACCTCGCCGTATATCTCATCGGAGAGTATGATCACGCCGTATCTGCGGGCTGTGTCGGCGAGAGCCTCAAGCTCTTTTCCACTGTATGAGTATCCTGTTGGATTATTGGGATAGTTAAGAAGCAGAAGCCTTGAGCGGTTCGGATCCTGAGCGCATTCAGCCTCGAGTGTGTCAGGGGTGAGAAGCCATTTATTGTCCCGCTCCGTATTCAGCCAGCAGACTTTTCTGCCGGTAAGCGCAGCCTGCGGGGCGTAGGAAACCCAGCTTGGGGAGGGGAGAAGAAGGTCAGCCTCATACACAAGCTGAAGGATAAACATCAGCTCCTTTGAACCGGGACCTATGATTACGTCATCTCCTGTGAAACTGAGCGACTGCGTTCTGCCGTAATATGCGGCGACAGCATCCCGCAGTTCTTTAAGCCCGCGAACGGGCAGGTAATCCTTCTGGTGTGCGTTATCTTTAAGCGCCTGCACAACCGGAGGAGCAACAGGGAAGGGCGACTGCCCCAGACCAAGCTTATAGACTTTTTTGCCCGCTTTTATCATGGCGTTGCTGCGTTCGTTTATTCCCAATGTCGCTGAAACTGGCATGTTTTTAACAGTATTGTTTAGGGAGAGTTCTTTCATGTTTCACCTGAAAAAAGCAAGGCGGGGTATCCGCCCCGCCTGTGTTGTTTTTTATGCAGTCTGTCTTCTTGCTCTGAATTTCTGTTCCAGAGCCAAGAGCCCCATAACCCCGAGGCCTATGAGATAAACCAGATATCTGCTGCTTTCGGGTATATTCAGATATTCGTTTATGGAACCCGGGTGGAAAAGAACAAGGCACGCAAAAAGGAAGAAAGGTATTTCATACCATTTGTTCTTTGTTATATACCATCCCTGAATGGCGCTGGCAAACGCAAATGCGCCTATGCAGGCCATCACGAAAATGAGAATCCCCTGTGTCCAACTGAAAACGTTATGCAGTATCAGGTCTGTGTTAAACACAAAAAAGAATGGGATTATGGCGGTGCGCATGTCATATGCGAACCCCTGAAGCCCTGTGGGTATAGGGTCGGAATCGGCAATTGCGGCAGCGGCATAGGACGCGAGCCCGACAGGGGGGGTGTCGTCCGCCAGTATGCCGAAGTAAAAACAGAACAAATGCGCCGCCATGAGCGGAACAAAAAAGCCGTAAAGTCCGCCGACCTCAACAATTATAGGCGCGGTAAGTGATGCCATGACTATGTATGTCGCGGTGGTGGGAAGCCCCATTCCCAAGAGAAGGCTGGCTACCGCAGTTATGAAAAGAAGCAGGAATATGCTGCCGCCTGAGAGCTGTTCCACGATCATGGTGATCATTCCGCCTATGCCCATGTTGACAACGCCGACTATGATCCCTGCGGACGCTGTGGCAAGCGCCACGGCAACCATGTTTCTGCTTCCTGCTATAAACCCCTGACACATTGTGAAGGCCGCTTCGAAAAGACCTTTGCCCAGCCCTGCGGTCTTATCCTTCAGCCCGTTTCTTATTCCCCGCACGAATATTATTGCGATAAGAACCAGAATAGCGTTGAAAGCCGCTTTTTCGGGAGAGTGGCGGAGAACCACAAGCTCGTAAACAAGCATAACTATGGGGAGCAGATAGTGAAGACCGCCCTTCAGGGTTTCGAAGAAGCGGGGTGTTTCCTCTCTCGGGAGCCCTTTCATTCCGAGTTTGCTCGCCTCAAGGTGAACCACATAGAAAAGCGCAGTGTATGAAACAAAAGCAGGGATCGCCGCCGCTTTTACAACCTCAAGGTAAGGAACGTTTACATACTCGGCGATGATGAACGCCGCGGCGCCCATGATAGGGGGCATGATCTGTCCGTCCGTGCTGGCGGCCACTTCAACCGCAGCCGCCTTTTTGGCGGGATAGCCCACTTTTTTCATCAGCGGAATGGTGAAGGTTCCTGTTGTTACAACATTAGCGATGCTTGAGCCTGAAACAAGTCCGGTCAGGCCGCTGGCGACTATTGCCGCCTTTGCGGGGCCGCCCTTGAACCTGCCGAGAAGGGAGAGGGCAAGGTCGATGAAGAACTTGCCTGCACCCGCCTTGTCAAGCATGGCGCCGAGAAGAACGAACAGATAAACTATCGAAGCGGAAACACCGAGGGGTATTCCGTAAATTCCTTCCGTGGAGAGTGATATCTGGTTAAGGTATTTATTAAGCGAAACGCCCTTGAACGCCAGTACATCGGGCATATAGGGTCCGAGGAAGGCATAGGCTGTGAATGCAAGAGCTATTATTGAGAGCGCGGGGCCTATGGATCTTCTTGTCGCTTCCAGAAGAAGCACAAGTATGGCAAGACCCGCTATGATATCTATTGTGATGGGAGCACCCTGACGGGTAGCAAGACCTTCCCATGCAAGCATTATATAAAGCGCGGAAACAGCTCCGACTGCCGCCAGAACATAGTCCACGATACTTATTCTGTCCATGGAAACAATTTTTTTGAACCATCCCGAAGGTTTTTTTATTATGGGGATGTTCAGGAAAAGAAGAACGATCGCAAATGCGAGGTGTATAGCTCTGGTTTTGGTGCTGTCAAGAATAAGCCAGCTCGCAAGCGAAAGCTGGAAAAGCGCCCATGCGACAGCAATGACGCCGATAAGAATTCGCTCAAATTTACGCAGGTGTCTTATCTCACCCGTTTCCTCACGCAGAATCTCTTCTGCCGATTTCACTTTTCTGCTCATAGAAACCCCTTGAATAAAAAGATAATCCGCTCAGCGATGAGCGGATTATCTTTAAGAATATTAATGCTTACTGGATAAGAGACTTGTCTATGAACTTATCAAGTCCTGCCTCTTTGTAGTATTTAAGAGCGCCGGGGTGTAGCGGTGCGGAAAGACCCTGAAGCAGATCTTGTTTTTCAAGGTTTGCGAAAGCAGGGTGGATTTTTTTGAATTCCTCAAAGTTGTCAAAAACTTCTTTTGTTATGGCGTAAACAACTTTAGCGTCAACATCTGCGGAGGTTACAAGAGTGGCTTTCACGCCGACGCTTTCAACATCAGTTTTGTTAACAGCCGTGGGGTAATCTTTGATGGCGATTTTAGCTTTCGCGTAGTAGGGGTATTTGGCGATAAGCTTATCAACCGGAGCGCCTGTTATGGGGACTATGGCAACTTTGATTCTGCCTGATGTGGCTTCCTTTATGTTTCCGTTGGGGTGTCCCACTGTGTAGAAGAAAGCGTCAAGCCTTTCATCCTGAAGAAGGCCGGGGGCTTCGACAGCTTTGATGTATTCAGCTTTGAGTTCGCTTTCATTAAGGCCGAAAGCCTCGAAGAGGTCTTTGGAGTTCTGAAGCTGGCCTGAGCCGGGGTTGCCGACATTGACTCTTTTGCCTTTAAGGGTCATGATGTCTTTGATGCCGCTTGCTTCAGTGGCTATGAGGGTGATTGTCTCGGGGTGAACGGAGAAGACCGCTCTCAGTTTTTTCTGAGGGCCTTTATCTTTCCACTCGTCCTGTCCGTAGTAAGCTTTATATTGAATGTCTGACTGTGCTATGCCGAATTCAAGATCTCCGGCGAGAACTGCGTTAACGTTGTAAACAGAGCCTCCGGTTGATTCAACAGTGGCTTTGATACCGTATTCCTTTGACTTTGTGTTCACCATGCGGCTGATTGCTCCGCCTGTGGGATAGTAAACCCCTGTAACGCCGCCTGTACCGATTGTAACGAAAGTGGTTTTGGCGAAAGAAACGGGAACTGCTGCTGCGACCATAAACAGAGCCGCAATAAGAACTGTAAGTTTCCTCATGCTTTTCCTCCTTTATTTCTCCCCGAGCCGCACAACAGAGTTTAGCTTCGCTGTAATCCGGTTCAGGGAATTACGTACTTTGTCAGGTGTTGAAAAAAGGTAAGACCACAGCCGGAAGGCTCGGCCGTACTGAGCAGAGACGCCTGATAATGCGTTTCCATATAATAAGGATAGCTGATAGCACCTTTATGTGTCAACATTTTCCTTAAAATTGAAATAATAAAATATCCTTTAGCTATCAATAGTTATGCTTATTTTTTGCCCACTTGGATATATTTCTGGTTAAATCTTAATCAGGTTTGTCCACCGGACTGGAAGTGCCCTGTTCAGGATAATTGAAAATATGGGTTTATTTATCAACGGACTGCTTGAACAGAGGCATTTTTAAGTGTAGTATTGAAAGATATTATTTTTTTCCGGTGTGTGGATAATGAGCCTGTTTGATGAAGAAAAGCGCAGCAGTGAGCGCACCCCTCTGCGTACTGAATTTTTTATACGCAGAAGCGTGGAAGGAGAACTTTTTGAGCCTTTCAAAGTTTTTGACATAACCGAAAACGGTATGCGTGTCAGAGACAACGGCAGGCTCAGAGGGGCGGATGTTCTTGAGATAGGAACATACGACAAGGTTAAAAAACTCGGGGTAAAAGACGCGGGCGAGAACCCTACGTACAACGATACGCTTTTCGTGGGCATCATGAAAGGGCGTGCCGTCTGGAATGACGACCACTTTACAGGGATAGAAATATTCGAAATATCAAAGGAATGCGCAGAAAAGATCAGTATGCTTTCTGATTAGTTTATCATAAATTTTCATCCGGTGAATAATGGACAATTTTTTTAATCTGCCCGGAACCGTTGAGTGGAAGAACGGCGAACTCTATTTTCTTGACCAGACACTGCTTCCTCTGGAGGCCGTATCCGAAAAGCAGGAAACTGCTGAACAGGTGTGGGATTCCATAAAAAAACTTAAAGTGCGGGGAGCTCCAGCGATCGGCATTGCGGGTGCTTACGGTCTGGCTGTGGGCATGAGGGATAAAACCGGACTTTCTCCGGCGAATTTCCTCAGTGAACTGGAACGCTGCGCTGAGTATCTTAACTCATCCCGCCCCACTGCTGTCAACCTCAGCTGGGCGCTGAAGCGCGTTGTCGCCAGTGCTGTCATGAGCGGTCTTGATTCTTCGGAAGGGCTTTACGGGGTCATCACGGCCGAGGCGGAAAAAATACACGCGGAAGACCGCGCCATATGCAGCGCCATAGGGAAGCACGGTTCCGCTCTCATTAAGGAAGGTGCGGGCGTTCTCACGCACTGCAACGCAGGCGCTCTTGCCACATCGGGAATAGGCACGGCAACGGCTCCCATGTACACAGCCCATGCCGAAGGGCGGAGATTCAGGGTGTTTTCCGATGAAACAAGGCCGCTTCTTCAGGGCGCAAGGCTGACTTCATGGGAACTAAGGAAAGCGGGAATTGATGTCACTCTGATATGCGATAATATGGCGGCGTCTGTCATGGCAGAGGGCAGGATTGACCTTGTTATAGTCGGAACCGACAGGGTCGCCGCCAACGGCGATGTTGCCAATAAAATAGGCACCCTCGGGGTTGCTGTCGCGGCGAAACACTTCGGAATACCTTTTTATGTGGCATGTCCTTCATCCACTCTGGATTTTGACACCCCTGACGGAAAGCACATAGTCATAGAAGAGCGTGAGGCGGAGGAGGTGACATCCTTCGGCGCGAGGCGCACGGCACCGGAAGGCATAAAGGTCTGCAATCCTGCCTTCGATGTTACTCCTAATTCGCTTGTGACGGGGATTATTACAGAGAAAGGGATTGTCTGCCCTCCTTACACTGAGGGGCTGAGAAGTCTGTTTCTGAAATAGGCTCCGGAAGGAGTGCCGGTTTCCGGGACTGCGCGTGCAATCCCGAAACCTCATTTTTTGTCTAGCGTGAGAGAGCCTTCAGAACGTCGCCGAGGGAAACAAGGCCTACGACCTCTTCATTTTCGACAACGGGAAGGCGGTGAACATATTTCTCAAGCATTATTCTTGCCGCCTCTTTAACATCTGAATCGGGGCTGATTGTGAACCTGGGTTCGGACATCACCATGCGGACGGAGTTGTCCGTCAGCTCTTTAATGTCAATGAGCGGAATGGCGTCTGCGTCATTGAGAATGTCCGGAAGCGCCATCATCACATCCGATTCGCTGAAAACTCCGATAAGTTTTCCGCTGCTGTTTACCACGGGCAGACCGGAAATTTTATTTGTTCTGAGCCTGAGAATAACCTCTTTTATAGTTTCATCGGGTCTCGCGGTGATGACCTTGGTCGTCATAATTTCTCTGATCTTCAAGTTAAGCTCCTTGCTACATCTGCATTGCAATATCTTTAAGCAGATCGCGGAGAATTACTCCGTCGGGAGATTTCGGCAGTGTCCTTGTGAATCTTATTTCACTGGGCAGAGCGATTTCTCCTATTTCTTCAATAATCCGCTCTCTCAATTCCCTGACGGTGGTGTCGTGATAGCTTTCATCTATCTCTTTTTTCAGAACGCTGAACGCAATAAGGGCATCCCCGCGCTTTTCGTCGGGAATGCTTACCACTGCACAGTCTTCAACGTTGTCGTGTGTTTTTATAGCTTCTTCAATTTCAATCAAACTGAGCCTTTTGCCGCCCAGATGGAGAACATCGTCCATCCTGCCTTTAAGGATAAGATAGCCTTCGGAGTTGATTTCGGCCGAGTCCCCTGTTTTGAAGAATACATTATTATTATAAGATTTCCAGTAAATTTTTTTATAAGTGTCATAGGAATTGTTTATGGTTCTGCAGAGTGAAGGCATGGGCTTGTCCAGAACCAGCGCTCCTTGAGTCCCCGGTTCGGGGAGAATCTCGCCGCTGGCGTTGTTTATTATCTTCACGGAAACGCCGGGGAGAGGTTTGGAAACGGTGCCCGGTCTGCATTCTTCATAGCCCGGCACAGCGGACGCGATGGCGCCTCCGGTCTCTGTAATGGAGTATATGTCGAAAAGAGCGGCGTTATAATTGCCCAGCGCCTTTGCCGTCCACTCTCTGATATCGTCTGTCATCTTTTCGCCCCCTGTGGCTATCAACTCAAGGGTGTCCAGCTTCATGTACTTCTTCTTTTTTTGCGCTGCGTTCATAAGGGATTTCAATATCGACGGTCTTGTATACAGTTTATTGACGCAGAATTTATCGCATATGTCGTAAAACCTGTGGGCGTTGTCCATGTCTATGGTGTCTTCAAACACAAGCACGGTCTCCCCCGCCATGAGCGGGCCGTACACAAGGTACGAGTGTCCGGTTATCCACGCTATGTCCGCTGTGCACCAGAATGTGTCCGTGTCGCGGGCGTCAAACATCAGCAGATAGGAAAAGTAAGCCCACAGAAGATAGCCGGCGGTGTGGAAAACAAGCGCTTTGGGATCCTTCATGTTTGTTGAGGTATAAAGCATGAACATGGGATCTTCGGCGCGGGCATATTCCTGCCCTATATTTTTTGCCATGGAGTAGTGCTCATCGCTTATGAGATCATGAAACCAAATGTCGCGCAAAGGCTTCATATGAACCCGCTTTGACACTCGCTCCACCACTATGCAGTACTGCGGCTGGTGGTCGGATATTATCAGAGCATTGTCCAGCTTGTTTTTCAGGTTCTGATTGGCTGTTACGGTTCCGTCCGCAGTGATGATTATTTTCGGGCGGCAGTCGTTAATTCTGTCCGCCAGAGAGTCGGTTGAGTAGCTTGTGTGGTAAACAATGTGCACCGCGCCCAGCTTCACGCAGGCAAGCATGGCAATGATCAGTTCGGGGATGTTGGGCAGATGGAGAAGAACCTTGTCCCCTTTTTTGAGTCCCAGTTTTTTAAGGGCGGAGGAGCATTTTATCACTTCAGAGTATAAGGACTGATATGTGTAAACCATCTGGGAGTGGTCGGCGCCTTTCCATATGATCGCCGCCTTGTTCTTCTTCGTTGTTGTCAGGTGCTTGCCCAGAACATTTTCCAGAGGGCAGAGCGTTCCGTTCTCGTAATATCTCGGAGTGAGCTTCTCACCCCAGTAAAGCGATGTATATTCCTTTTCCCAAACGAGATATTTTTTAGCCAGATAATCATGAAGCTGTTCATAGTCCCCGCTTAGGGAGCGTATTTTGTCCAGCTCCGCTTTGCTGAGGCTGTGCCTCTGGAAATTTCTGCAGTTTTCGGCCAGTCTTGAATAAATGGACATGCTCCACCTCGGTGATCTTGAAAAATAACACGTTTGTTTAAAAATGTACAATGGCAAAATATATATTTATTATGCTAATAGGCGCTTTCTGAATAAAAAGCTCATATATATGTTTTAAGATATTCTCTGATAATTCCTGTGTTCTGTTTTCAGCGTCCGATTATTTTTGAGAAATATCTCTTGGTGGAATCCTGAAGCTTGCTGGTCACCTTGAATGCTTCCTTCAGAAGATCCGCTTCCTGATCGCTGAGAGTGTCTGGATCAAGGTAATGGCTCGGCTCCATGTTCTGTTCAATGAGGTTTATCTCATTTTGAAGACGCAGGTAAGTAAATGACTCAAAAGCCGCTTTAAGGTTCTCTATGGTTGATTTGTTGAACAGTTTTCTTTCCAGAAGAACATCAAGCCTGTCCAGCGTGGTTACGGCGTGCACTCCCTGCTCAAGGGTGAACATTCGGGCGCAGTCCACTATGAATATGCTGCCGTTCTCCTTGAGGGAGAGCTTCCCTTTGTGTTCCTTTTCGCCGGATGTGATGAACCTGCCCAGAAGGTTAAGCGGAACCTTGTGCCTGAAGTCCAGTTCCATCATCTGAAAAAGGAAGAGGGGATTTGCCTTTATTTCCTGAAAAACGGTTTCCCTCAGACTGTCGCAGAGCGATTCCTCGCCGACGATGGGCATGAAGTCAAAGAATATGGATGAGTAGCGCACTCTCTGGGGCTCGGGCACACGAACCCATCTGCTTACTCTCTCCTTCCATTCGGAAAGCCGTCCCCGCCATTCAGGATTGTTTACCATGACCTTTCCGTTGCAGAGGTGATAGCCTATGTCGGCCAGAGCGGACACAAGCCTTTCCGCAAACGGGTCAAAAAATGCTTCTACATCCTCGTGGAGCTCGTCCGGATAGTCCTCGAATATGAAGCCGTTGTCCTGATCGGGTCCCAGAAGCATCTCTTTGCGCCCTCCGCTTCCCATTATGATGAAGGTGTATTTCACAGGCGGAAGCCTGTTCCCCTCTTTCTGCATCGATGCCAGAACCACCTCGAAACAGCGGCGTATTATGCTGTGGTGTATATAAGAGAGAATTTCCATTGTTTCCACATGGGAGCGGTTTTCAGCCAGAAGGATCTTGGCGACTTTCACAATCTCGCCCCTTATGTGGGTGAGCTCCTCTATTGTTTCCGCTTCCTTCGCGCTGCCCACAAGTAGCATTGATTTCTGGCTGCGGAACTTCATAAGATCCTGAATGGAAACTATGCCGACTATGTTGTTTCCTTCAAGGATCGGCAGGTGTCTTATGCTGTGGCGGAGCATGAAGGTCGCCGCTTCATACATATATGTGTCCGGACGCATGAAGATGGGATCAGGGGTCATTACATCCTTTGCGGTGAAGTGTTTAAGGCAGTTGTCAGTGTCAGTGGCGAGAACCTTGCGCACCATATCCCTTTCGGTGACTATGCCCGCCATATTGCCGTCATCCCCGCGGACGACAAGGGCGGCTATGTCCTGCTCGGTCATTTTCAGGGCGATTTCGCGCACAGGGGTTGTGAGCCTGCATGTTTCCACAGGTCTGGACATTATCTCTATAAGACGCTTCTGGAAGGGGTATGCCTCCATCTGCGCCACAGGGTCAAGGGACTTGTGCTCTGTCATTTCGTGGTAGAGCTTTCTTATCTGGGAGTAGATCGCCTTGTTGAAATAGTTGGATATAATGGGGTGCTGCTGTGCCATGTTGAGGAGCGGCTCTTTAGGGATAAGCAGACAATGGGTTTCCTCCATTGTTTTCGCTCCGGCGGCGTAGTTCTCGCTTGTGAATATTGGCGACCAGCCGAAGAATCCGCCCGGCTTGCGGTAATCCACAACCATTTCCACGCCTTCGCCTGTTTCCGCGGTAATCTCAACCAGTCCGCTTTGAATGAAGTATAAGTATCCGTTGGGTTCGGAGCGCTGGGTAAAGAGTACGACCCCGCCGGGATAAACAGCGCTTTTGGAGAGTGATTCCAGATCGTCTGCCGCTTTCTGCGGAATATGATTAAAAGGTTCGCATTCATGCAGTCTTTTAAGCTCGCTCATATTGTTTACCCCGTTAAATAAATGCTCTGTGTCATTATAACAAAAAAGTCTCCGTCAGGAGACTTTTTCGAGAAAACAAAAATATAAAAACTGCCGTTGAAAAAAAATTATTCTGCTGCGGCTGCCTTCTTTTTTCTTCCGAAAACAAAAGGGTGCGCCTGCTGGCGGAGTACGAAATCCGCGAATATCTTGCCCCAGATTGTTATGCCCGCCATTGCGGACCATTTATCGTAAGGGTAGCCCAGAGCTATCACGCCGAAAGCCGTCCAGAGAGTGAAAAGTCCTGCCGTAAGATGTATTATTCCTGCGAAAGGAGCCCATTTTCTGGGATTTGCGGGTGCCACGCCTCTTTTGAGGGCTACTTCGGAGTAGTCATTCTTGATAAAAATACGCCATGCGCGGCGGAGCCAGAAAAAGGTCAATGGGAAAAGCGCAAGAAACAGAACCCATGTAAGCGCCAGACTAACGTAAGAATAATGCATTTAAAACTCCTTATAATACTTCGGCAACCTGTACCTTCTTCTTAAAGCGCTCCGCCGGATTAATCCGGCGGAGCATTTGCTAATCAATTTCGGTCAAAGGAAAGAGGTCTATTAGTGTCCGCCAGTGGCTTCGCCGGCGCCCTTGGGGATACGTACGTTTTCAACCATCTCTGCTATGTGCTCGGGAACAGGTGTGGTCATGTTTTTCACAGCGAAAGCCACTGCGAAGTTGATAACCGCGCCTATTGCGCCGAAGGCGTTGGGAGATATTCCGAAGAAGAAGTCCTTGCCGCCGAACAGAGCGTAGTATTCAGTTCCTTTGATGTAGAATATTCCTGTGTGAGCGAAAACATAGAACATAGTGGCGAAGAGACCTGCAAGCATGCCCGCTATGGCGCCCTGTTTGTTCATTGTTTTGCTGAATATTCCCATCATAAGTGCAGGGAAGATAGAGGAGGCCGCAAGACCGAACGCTATCGCCACCGTACCTGCCGCGAAGTCGGGCGGGTTCATGCCGAGGTAGCCTGCGCCTACGATTGCAGCAGCCATGGCTATACGTCCTGCCATAAGTTCGCCTTTCTCACTGAGATCCTTCATGAACATGTTTTTCAGAAGGTCATGTGAAACCGCGGATGATATCGCAAGAAGGAGACCTGCCGCAGTTGAAAGAGCCGCCGCAAGACCGCCTGCCGCCACAAGTGCTATAACCCAGTTAGGAAGCCTTGCGATTTCGGGGTTTGCGAGAACCATAATATCCACGTTAACTCCGAGCTCATTGCCCTGCCAGCCTGCTGCTTCGGCTTTGGAGAGGAACTCGGCGTCTTTTGATTTGTCGTTGTAGTACTGGATGCGGCCGTCAGCGTTTTTGTCTTCAAATTTAAGAAGGCCTGTGACTTCCCAGCGCTTGAACCAGTCGGGACGGTTGTCATAGGCAATGCTTGATTCTTCGGCAAAAACATCTCCGCCGGACTGAACAGCAGTGTTGATTGTGGCGTGAAGGTTAAGGCGAGCCATAGCTGCAATTGCGGGAGCAGTTGTGTAGAGGATCGCGATGAAAACCAGCGCCCAGCCTGCTGAGGAACGGGCATCTTTAACTTTGGGAACCGTGAAGAAGCGGATGATAACGTGCGGTAGACCCGCAGTACCTATCATCAGCGACACAGTGTAAACAAACATGTTCAGCCTGTCGCCGGGCAGTGCCGTGGTGTACTTCCCGAAGCCGAGGTCATTGACTATCTGATCCAGTTTTTCAAGCATGTGCATGTCTGAGCCGCTGAAAGTTGAGCCGAGACCAAGCTGGGGAATCGGGTTGCCGGTAAGCTGGAATGATATGAAAATTGCGGGGACAGTGTACGCAAGGATCAGAACACAGTACTGAGCAACCTGAGTATAGGTAATGCCTTTCATGCCTCCGAAAACCGCGTAAACGAAAACTATCGCCATACCGATTATAACGCCCATGTTGTTTGACACGCCGAGGAAACGGGAAAATGCCACGCCGACGCCGGTCATCTGACCGATGATGTACGTGGTTGAAGCTACCAGAAGACAAATTACCGCCACAATTGTAGCTGTGTCGGAATAGAAACGTGCTTTGAAGAAATCAGGTACTGTGAATTTTCCGAATTTTCTCAGATAAGGTGCCAGAAGCATGGCGAGGAGAACGTAGCCCCCAGTCCAGCCCATAAGGAACAGTGCACCGCCGTAACCCATATAGCCGATCATACCGGCCATTGAGATGAAGGAAGCCGCAGACATCCAGTCCGCTCCGGTTGCCATACCGTTCATGATGGGGTGAACACCGCCGCCCGCTACATAAAACTCTTTTGTGCTGCCCGCACGCGCCCAGAAGGCGATACCTATGTACAGAGCAAATGTTAAACCAACTACCAGATAAGTCGTTGCCTGTAAACTCATTATCCCCTCCTTACTTCTCTGCTACATCAAATTCTTCGTCGATTTTACCCATCAGCTTCACATAAATGAAGATGAGAGCGACAAAGATATAGATGGAGCCCTGCTGAGCAAACCAGAAACCGAGAGGGTAACCGCCCACTTTGATTTTATCCAGCGCGCTTGCGAACATAATTCCTGCTCCGTAAGAGCATAAAAACCATACTATCAGGACGTTGCGAATAAGTCCTAATACCTTTTTCCAGTAAAGCTCATGTGACTTTTCCATAAAAACAACACCTCACTAGGTTATTTCTTTTACTGCTTTTGGTCTTCGGTTTTTTTTCGCCTGCTGCCTCCTTATTCTCTGTGAAATTCAGAGTTAATATATAAGCTTATAATTAACCTTATTTTCATGTTCAGATAATAGTAAACCGTTTTAAAATTGTCAACACTAAAAAATCCAGTATTATATGTGGTTTGTGTGCAGTATACAATCTTACCACTTCTAAGTTGCGGTAAAAACAAAGTATTGAACCATTTGCGTCAGTTAGATCTTTCCGGAAAAAAAGTTTATAAGAGGCGAAAATAAATGTTAATACGGCCTGAAGGATATTTATTTTCCATAGACTTGAAATTTTAGATAATACATCATTCATAAGGGATTTACCTTTATTTTAAATACATCATTACACTTGTTAACTGTGCTAAAAATGTATTTAACATTAAAACCTGCATATATATAAAATCCATCTGTCGCAGGAGTTTGGTTTTGTTTTCCTACAGTATCAAACTTTAATATCTTATATAAATAAAACTATGTTCTTGAATTCTCCGAAAGCTTGTCCGGAGGGTTTTTCAGTGTTCGAAAAGCTGATCAGATCAAAGGGCTTGCGCCGGAGGGAATAATGATGAAGGCATACGCTGGCTGTGTGAATGGATTATTTAAATTATTTTACCACTGAAATGTCGATCAGAAGTAAAAAAATAAACAAATTCTTATTCGGATTTGGGAGAGGGCAGGGGCGGGCGAGCTGAAAGCTATGGCAGATAAAAGAAAAGCCCCCCGCGCTTTCAACACGGAGGGCTCGTTTTTTTATTTATCTTTTTTGGTAAGCAGAAGTCTTATTGAGCCTTTGATAGGCTGAAAAAAGAAGTCGGGCGTTTCTGCGGATGTCTGCCCCTGTTTAACAAAGGTATCCTCTTCCGCAGGCATGAATTCGTAAGCTATTATAAGCTCCTTTTCATCCTTTGAGGGTACATAGAACTCAAAAGCCTTGTGACTGAGCATCTTTAT
>JBFWJG010000045.1:0-18941 GCA_050253335.1 Deferribacterales bacterium
AAAGCCAAATTCTCCATCCGTGGGAATTTGGCATACACGTTCGCGCCGCATGAAATGCGGCTTCACTACGCGCGGCGGGTTCCCTCATGGGAACCATATCTTTTCTGCCTTCGCTTAAAAACAAAAAAGTATATATTTGCATAAATCCTCCCCAGCCCTCCTTTAACATAAAGGAGGGTGTTTTGCTTTTAACTGCAATACTTCCGCCTTTAACAAAGGGAAATAGAGGGGGATTTTGCAGATATGAACAAGCCTGTTGCTATGTTTGCCATGAGTTTGGCGCTCCCGTCTGTTTTGACAATCCAAAATTTGCCGTCCCTGGAAATTTTGGATACACGCTCGCGGCAGGTGAAACCTGCCTTCGCTGCACACGGTGCGCTCCCATCCTTGAGAGCGTTTTTGTTTTCAGCGTCACTGCGGGGAGCAGAGTGACGCGGCAGTCCCGTTTCCTGCATTAACCGCATCAGGCTGATATTACCTTCCTGCGTAATCACAAAATGCTATTTTCATCACAGCTTAAATCCTTTATGCGTATAGCTTAAAAAACCACTTGACAGTGCGGAGCTCAACTCTTATTCTTTATTTAGCACTCTTTAAGGTTGAGTGCTAACAATACTGACAGGATATTGATAAAACAGGTAAAGCTTGAAATGCTGAACGAAAGGGAAGAGTCGGTACTCAGAATTATCGTTGAGGAATACATAAAGACCAGCGAGCCCGTCGGTTCCCGCTATATCTCAAAAAGCGGGCCGCTGCAGCTGAGCGCCGCATCCATACGCAACATAATGAGCGACCTTGAAGAGAAGGGGTATCTCACCCAGCCGCATACTTCCGCCGGGCGAATCCCTTCCGACAACGGTTACCGCTATTACATAGACAAGCTGGTGGTTTTCGGCTCACCGGACAATGACATAATCTCCTCACTTCAGGAAGGCTGCCAAACCACCAGCGTTAACAGCTTCTTACAGCATTTCAGCCGTAAAATGGGCACACTGACCAACGCAGTGGGCTTCGTTGTTGCGCCCAAACTGAACACAATGCACCTGAAACACATAGAATTTTTACAGTTTAACGCATACACGGTTCTGGCTGTAATAGTCACCAAATCCGGCATTGTGCATAACCTCATGCTGGAGATGGAAAAACCGGTGGAGAAAAGCGACCTCACAAGGGTGAGCAACTACCTGAACCAGCACTTCGGCGATAAATCGCTGGGCGAGATAAAGACACACATACTCAGCGAGATGCAGGACAGAAAGGAGCACCTCGACAAGCTTTTTGAAAGGGCGTACACCCTCGGCGAGAGGGTTTTTTCCGTTGAGAACTTCGGGCATGAGATATATCTGGAAGGGACTTCAAACGTTCTGGATATGCCGGAGTTCAGAGATGTCCAGAAAATTAAAGAGATATACAGAATGTTTGAGGAAAAGCACTTCATCAGCGAAATACTGGACAAGTGCATGACCGAGAGCGGAGTGCAGATCTTTGTGGGCTCAGAAATAGGCAAGGAGGAGATAAACGAACTCGGCCTTGTCTCCAAAACCTACTCCAGAGGCGGCAAAGTGGTGGGCAGCCTCGGCATAATAGGCCCGAAGAGGATGAGCTACCCCAAGGTTGTCTCCATTGTGGACTGCACATCGGAGATCATAACCAAAATGCTCAACAGGCTTTCTGAATAAGTAATAAATGACAAGAGGATATAGATGAATTCGGACGAGAAAAAAACTTTGGATGAACAGGCGGCGGAAAACTGTGCTGCGGAGGAACCTGCGGCGGAGAAGAGCGAGCTTGAGCTTCTGAAGGAAGAGAACGAAGCTCTCAGAAAACAGGCGGAGGAAGCGAAAGGGGATGCCCTCAGAGCAATTGCGGATGCCGATAACTTCCGCAAGCGCATGGCGAAAGAGGCGGAGGACAGAATAAAATTCGCAGGCACGAAGATACTGGAAAGCTTGCTCCCCGTGCTGGACAACCTCGAAATGGCTCTTATGCACGCTGAGGGGGACAACCCACTGAAACAGGGTGTGGAACTCACTCTTAAACAGATGCTTGAGACTCTGGGCAAAAACGGGCTTGAAAAGATCGCGCTGGAAACCGGAGCAGAGTTTGACCCCGCATTCCACGAGGCGCTCATGCTGGATAATACGGATGAATACGGAAACAACTGCGTTACCATGATTCTCCAGAACGGCTACACCCTCAACGGCAGAGTGATACGCCCTGCTAAAGTTAAGGTAAATAAGAAGTAGACCACTCTCTTAGGGAGTGCGTGTCTGATACCAAACACACCCATGGATGGGTGCGTGGAGTGCGCAGCACAGCGAATGCGAGCAGCGCAAACGGAACCAGAGCAGCAAGGAGCTTTGCTCCGCAGGCTGCGAGTGAAAAAAAACTACAGGAAGTACGTTTTTTTGAACCAAGATCAGAAAGAGGCACACTGATGTGCCGACGCCGTGCGCAGCGAAGGTTTGCTTTGCAAACCGCGAGCGTGTACCGGAATCTGACAGGAACACACCCATGGATGGGTGCGTGGAGCGCGCAGCACAGCGAATGCGAGCAGCGCAAGCGTAACCAGAGCAGCAAGGAGCTTTGCTCCGCAGGCTGCGAGTGAAAAAAAAGTGCAGGACGCAGCTTTTTTTGAACTAACATAAGACGGATGGGTGCGTGGAGCGCGCAGCACAGCGAATGCGAGCAGCGCAAGCGTAACCAGAGCAGCAAGGAGCTTTGCTCCGCAGGCTGCGAGTGAAAAAAAACTACAGGAAGTACGTTTTTTGAACCAAGATAAGAAAGAGGCACACTGATGTGCCGACGCCGTGCGCAGCGAAGGTTTGCTTTGCAAACCGCGAGCGTGTACCGGAATCTGACAGGATGTCCAGATTCCGGTGATAAGGACGGATTAAATAAGTAAAAGATATATCAGGAGGCATTTATATGAGCAAAGTAATCGGTATAGACCTCGGTACGACAAACTCGGTCGTGGCCATAATGGAAGGCGGTCAGCCGAAAGTTATCGCAAATGCGGAGGGCATGAACACAACTCCCTCTGTTGTTGCATTCACGGATTCAGACAGACTTGTGGGTCTGCTTGCGAAAAGACAGGCGATCACTAACCCCGAAAACACGGTTTTCAGCATTAAAAGGCTTATCGGACGCAAGGTTGACGCTCCTCAGGTTGCTAAGGCGAAATCAGTTCTCCCCTACAGCATTGTCCCTTCCGACAACGGCGATGCGTGGGTTCAGGTTAAGGACAAGAAATTCGCTCCGCCCGAAATCTCCGCTATGATACTCCAGAAGCTGAAAAAAACAGCGGAGGACTACCTCGGCGAAACCGTAACGGACGCTGTTGTAACTGTTCCTGCCTACTTTAACGATGCTCAGCGTCAGGCGACAAAGGATGCGGGCAAAATTGCGGGGCTTAACGTTCTCCGTATAATAAACGAACCCACGGCGGCGGCTCTCGCTTACGGTCTGGATAAAAAGCACGATGAAAAAATCGCGGTCTATGACCTCGGCGGCGGTACTTTCGATGTGTCTATCCTCGAACTCGGCGACGGCGTTTTCGAAGTTAAGTCAACCAACGGTGACACATTCCTCGGCGGTGACGACTTTGACATGCGTATAGTGGAATTCCTCATCGACCAGTTTAAAAAAGAAAACGGAATCGACCTCAGAAACGATAAAATGGCGCTTCAGAGGCTTAAAGAAGCCGCTGAAAAAGCCAAGCATGAGCTTTCAAGCTCAACAGAAACGGAGATCAACCTTCCGTTCATCACCGCAGACCAGACAGGCCCCAAGCACCTTGTGGTGAAAATGAACAGAAGCAAGCTGGAATCCCTCGTTATGGATCTGGTTGAAAACTCCCTTGAACCCTGCCGCAAAGCCCTTGCGGATGCCGGTCTCAAGGCGTCTGACATTGACGAGGTTATTCTTGTCGGCGGTATGACGAGAATGCCCCTTGTTCAGCAGAAGGTTAAGGCCTTCTTCGGCAAAGAGCCCCACAAAGGCATCAACCCCGATGAGGTGGTTGCTGTCGGTGCGGCTATTCAGGGCGCGGTTCTCAAAGGCGATGTGAAGGATGTTCTTCTTCTTGACGTAACACCCCTTTCACTCGGCATTGAAACCCTCGGCGGCGTGATGACAAAAATCATCCCCAGAAACACCACAATCCCCACAAGGAAAAGCCAGGTGTTCACAACCGCTGCGGATAACCAGACTTCAGTTACCATCAGCGTCTTCCAGGGAGAGCGTGAAATGGCTGCGGACAACAAATCCATCGGGCGTTTCGACCTTGTAGGTCTTCCTTCCGCTCCCAGAGGGCTCCCTCAGATCGAGGTTACATTCGACCTTGACGCAAACGGCATACTGAACGTTGCCGCTAAGGATCAGGGAACAGGCAAGGAACAGTCCATCAGGATAACACCCAGCAGCGGTCTTTCCGATGAAGAAGTCGATCGCATGGTTAAGGACGCCGAACTCAACGCTGATGCCGATAAGAAGAAAAAAGAGCTTGTGGAAATCCGCAATCAGGCTGACACTCTTATCTACAGCACGGAAAAATCCCTCGCCGACCACGGGGATAAGCTTGACGAAGCAACCAAAAACAACATAGAATCCGCCAAGGAAGAGCTTAAAGCTGTTCAGGGCGGTGAAGATGTCGAGGCTATAAAAGCCGCTGTGGAAAAACTCACCGAAGCTTCTCACAAGCTCGCTGAAGTTATCTACAACGCTGCCCAGCAGCAGAATGCGCAGGGTGACGCAGGCGCACACCAGCACACTGAAGAACCCTCAGCATCCGCAAAAGACGAAA
Source organism: Deferribacterales bacterium (assembly GCA_050253335.1). Taxonomy (GTDB): domain Bacteria; phylum Chrysiogenota; class Deferribacteres; order Deferribacterales; family Geovibrionaceae; genus Geovibrio. Next base: position 4,805 of record JBFWJG010000045.1, read on the forward strand.
ACGTAGTCGATGCGGACTTCGAAGAAGTAAAAGACGATAAGAAATAACATAACTTATAAGAAGGGAGCCGTAACAGGCTCCCTTTAACTTCCTTCCCAAATAACAGCCTTTTTACGGGGATAAGTCATTGAGCAGAGATTATTATGAGATCCTTGGCGTAAATAAGAACGCCTCGGAAGCAGAAATCAAAAAAGCCTACCGCAAACTGGCGATGGACTACCATCCCGACCGCAACCCGGGCAACAAAGAAGCCGAAGAAAAATTCAGAGAACTCTCAGAAGCATACGAAGTGCTGAGCGATCCGCAGAAGAGAGCGCAGTTTGATCAGTACGGCCGTGTTTTCGACAACAACGGATTCTCCGGAGGTTCCGGCGGATTCAGCGGCGCAGGAGCGGAAACCATTTTCGAGGAGTTCTTCGGCGATGTATTCGGCGACTTTTTCGGCTCCGCGGGACGCTCACGGAAGAAAAGCCGCCCCACCAGAGGGGGGGACATCAAACTCCGCCATGAAATAGAATTTGAACAGGCCGTTTTCGGCTGTGATATAGAAGTAAGCGTGCCCCGCATTGTGGAATGCACCAAATGCGGCGGAACAGGCGCGGAGGACGGCGGCATAGACACATGCGCCACATGCCGCGGAACAGGCGTTATCCAGAACAGGCAGGGGCTTTTCGCCATAACCACCACATGCTCATCATGCGGCGGAACAGGCAAGGTCATAAAGAATGTCTGCAAGGAATGCAAAGGCGAAGGCGCAAAACGCATCCATAAAAAACTCAGCGTAAAAGTTCCCGCAGGAATAGAAGACGGCATGACAATCAGAATCAGCGGCGAAGGCAACCACGGACGCAACGGTGGGCCGGCGGGCGATCTTTATATAGCTGTAACTGTCAGGGAACATAAATTCTTCCGCCGTGACGGAAGGGACATCTATCTGGAACTTCCCGTGTCCGCCGTGGATGCAATGCTGGGTAAAACCATCGAAATTCCCACACTGGAAGGCAAAGAGGAAATAAAAATCAAGCCCGGCTCCCAGCCCGGAGATGTCATAACCCTCAAAGGAAAAGGCATAGCCGATGTTCAGGGCTACGGCGTGGGGAACCAGTACATAGAACTCAAGGTTATCATCCCCACCAAACTCACTAAAAAACAGAAAGACCTGCTGGCAAAATTCGAGGCGGATTCCAACGAAGACACCTACAAAACCGACAGATCCCTGTTTGATAAAATAAAGGATTTTTTCGGGTAAAACATCTTCACGGATGAAGATGCGCCGTGCGGAGCGAAGACTTGCCCTGCAAGGCGCGAGCGGTTCAGGCGAACCGCAGGACGCAGGTTCGCCGATATTAAGTTGATAAAATAAAGGATTTTTTCGGATAATACATCTTCACGGATGAAGATGCTTGGCTAAAAATTTGGTTTTTTGGGAAGAGTTTGAGAAACCGTTTTTTCCCATAAAAAAAGGGTTTCTCATGAGCTTTTTATCAATAAAGTAAGAGTATTATAGCTTTACGGGGAAACTTTTTGTAAAAAGCTTTCCCCATACCCCTTCAAAAATTTTAAACTGCTTCGCAAAGATTCAGCAGTGAGGTATTTATATGTCCAAACTCAGTGCGGCAAGGCTCAAGGTAAAGAATGACAGTCTGGTGGATGAGTTCAACGCGTCTATTCATTTCGACAAGCGTTTGTACCGTCATGACATAAAGGGCAGCATAGCTCATGCTGAGATGCTCGCTTCATGCGGTATTCTTACTGCGGAAGAGGCTGATGCGATTAAGGGCGGTCTTCTTGCTGTTCTCGGTGAGATAGAGTCCGGCGGTTTTGTTTTCCGTACTGAGGACGAGGACATCCACATGGCGGTTGAGAAGCGTATGACGGAGATAGTGGGCAGTGTGGGCGGAAAGCTTCATACAGCCCGCAGCAGGAACGATCAGGTTGCTGTGGATGTGCGCATGTATCTCCGTGAGGAGATTGAGGTTATCACGGGCTACATGGCGGAGCTTGTGAAGACTCTGACAGATAAGGCGGAGAAGCACTTAGGCGTACTTATGCCCGGCTACACTCATTTGCAGACGGCGCAGCCTGTCCTTGTTTCCCACTGGCTTATGGCGTATGTACAGATGTTCCGCAGGGATCACGGCAGGCTGGCGGACTGTGCGGAGAGGATGAATTTTTCCCCGCTGGGTTCAGGAGCCCTTGCCGGAACGACATTTGCGATAAACCGTGACATGACGGCGGCGAGCCTCGGGTTTACCGCACCAACTGAGAACAGTCTTGATTCGGTGAGCGACCGTGATTTTGCTCTGGAGTTTCTTTCCGCGGCTGCCATATGCCAGATGCACCTTTCAAGATTCTCGGAAGAACTGATAATTTTCTCCACATCGGAGTTCGCGTTCATAGATTTAAGTGATGACTTCTGCACGGGCAGCAGCATAATGCCTCAGAAGAAGAATCCGGATATGCCTGAGCTGATCAGGGGCAAGACCGGGCGCATGTACGGCAACCTTGTGAGCCTGCTCACTACTATGAAGGGACTGCCCCTTGCATATAACAAAGATATGCAGGAGGACAAGGAGCCGCTTTTCGACTCTGTGGACACGCTCAAGGCTTCCCTGCGCATATTCATTCCCATGATAGAGAAGATGGGCATAAACGCTGAAAAAATGACGAAAGCGGCGAAGCTCGGCTTCTCCACCGCCACTGATCTGGCTGACTATCTTGTGCGCAAGGGGATGCCTTTCAGGGAGGCGCACCATGTGGTGGGTTCCGCTGTGGCTTTTGCACTGGATAAGAGGGCTGACATAAGCGAACTGACGCTGGCGGAGCTTAAATCCTTTTCCGAAAAGATAGATGATGATATATATTCATACATCACCCCTGAAGCGTCCGTAAGCAGCAGAAAGGCGAAGGGCGGCACTGCCGGGGAATCCGTAAAGGCGCAGATAGAAAGCGCGAGGAAGTTTCTGGATGAGGTTTTATAAATATATCCTGACACTTATTGCTGTTCTGGCTCTGTTCTCAGGCTGCGGCAAGAAGACCGACCCTGTTGTGCTCACTGAGGCCGTTCCTGCTCCGGGTGAGAATCTGCGTATTTTCAACAATGATCAGGGCGTGGTTATCCGCAATGCGGACAAGCGTTTTGCTGTTAAGGTGCAGAGGGCGGTTTTTGACCCTTCCTGCGGATGCCTGACGGACTATGCGGATATAACCGAAATTCCGCCGTCCACCGCCTTTGTGGATGATAATGTCACTGCGGATGTGCGCTATGTTTACAGCATCGTTGCTCTGCATCCGGTTTACAACAACAGATCCCAGCCTGTGAAAAAGGCTGTTATATATGCCAAGCCGGTTAAAATAACCGATGTGCAGATAAAGGAACTCGCAGGGGACAGGTTCGCATTCACCCTTAAAGCGGACAGACCCTATGAGCGCTTCGAGGTTTTCATAGACGGCGGGCTTGAGCTCCGCACCTCAAGGGAAAGCTTCGAGGTGAACATGGAAGGGAAGGAAAACCGCACCGTTACCATGTATCCTTTTGACAAATACGGCAACGCAGGCGAGGAGAGGATTGTCCGCCTCGCTGTGAAGCAGGTTGTTCCCAGAGCGCCTTTCGGCTTCAGAAGTGTTTACGGGAACGGAACACTGACCCTTTCATGGGATGAGCCGGAAGGGGCGTGGCTCTATAATGTTTATATAATGAAGGGCGGAAACTACTCATTTCTGGCAAAAGTTGATGTGCCCTTCTTCATGTACTCCGTGGGGCAGAACACCACGGACTGCCTGAAGTTTGCTGTTTCATCAGCAACAGACGGCAGCGAATCCGACAGAACGGAATACGAGGCGTGCTGGCCCTGATTTAATAATCCTGAATTTCCCTCCATGGAAATTCAGGATACACGCTCGCGGCAGGAAAAACCTGCCTTCGCTTCGCACGGCGGAACTCCATCCGTGGAGTGTTTCTGTTGAGAGGCAAGAGTATCTGGCTGTCCTGTTTTTCCTGCTTGAAAAACGGACATGCGCTATATATAATTTGTGACTTTTCCCTGCTCTTTTGAAAAAGCAGGTTGTTTTAGGAAAAAGTAAAAAAGATTTTTCATACAGGTCGGTGTTTTTATGTTTACTATTCTTATTTCCGTCAGTGCGTCAGCTCTCCTTGCCATAGGGATTTATGCCCTGACCTACAACATCTGGTGGTCGCTCACCGTGGCAGTTCTGGGTATCATCGCCGTAAACTTCTTTCTGGGCAGGCATTTTCTTAACAAGCTCAAGGAACTTTTCGGCAGTGTGGAAAAGGACCTCCGCGCGGGAAGATATGAGAAGGCAATAGAGCGCCTCAAAGAGGGGTACAAATACTCCAACTGGCAGTTCTTCGTAAAAGAGCAGATCAACGCTCAGATAGGCATAATCCTCTATTCCACCAAAAAGCTTGATGAGGCGGTTTCCTACCTTGAGAAGGGGTTTGACAAAAACTGGCTCTCCATGAGTATGCTCGCCGCTTCCCAGTACAGGGCGAAAGAGACTGAAAAAGCGCTCAAGACCCTTGAGTCCGCTGTAAAAGGATCGCCTAAGGAAGGATTTGTCTACAGCTTCTACGCGTGGATGCTCAGCGGAAACGGAGACGATTCAAAAGCAATAGAAGTGCTGAACAAAGGGTTTAAGAAATGTCCGCTTGATGAAAAGCTTGAGGCGAACCTTGAGGCGCTGAAAAACGGCAAGAAGATAAAAATGGAGAGATACGGCAACGTATGGCTTCAGCTTCAGCTTACAAAAGTTCCCGAAGGCGCAAAACCTTACCAGCAGTTCATAGCCAACCAGCGCATTAAGAGAAGGTAATAATTGAGAGACATTCAGAACGAAAAAGATGCCCGCAATATCAGCATTGATAAGGTGGGCATCAAAGGGATAGTTTATCCCGTTATTCTTGATGATAAAAAGAAGGGACGTCAGCACACCAACGCCTCTATCAGCATGTATGTTCAGCTTCCGCAGGACTTTAAGGGAACCCATATGTCCCGCTTTGTGGAAATTCTCAATGACCACAGGGAGAATATGGGTATATCCACCGTCTGGACTATCCTTGAGGAGATGAAGAGACGCCTCGGCTCAAGCGAATCCCACATAGAGCTTTTCTTCAAATATTTCGTAGAAAAAGAGGCTCCGGTATCGGGGCTTACCTCAATGATGGACTACACCTGCGAATATTACGCCACGCTCACAGACACCGAGCGGGACTTTGTTCTCTGTGTTAAAGTGCCGGTGATGACCCTCTGCCCCTGCTCAAAAGAGATAAGCGAGTTCGGCGCGCACAACCAGAGAAGCATAATAAGCGTCAAGGTGCGCTTTAAAAAAATGCTCTGGATTGAGGAACTTGTGGAAATAGCGGAATCCTCCGCCTCCTCCCCCGTTTATCCTCTGCTGAAGCGTGAGGACGAGAAGTATGTCACGGAGCATTCATATATGAATCCGGCTTTTGTGGAGGATGTGGTGCGCAACGCCGCGGAAAAGCTCATGGCGGATAACAGAGTCATCTGGTTTGAGGTTTCAAGCGAAAACTACGAGAGCATCCACAACCACAGCGCCTACGCCGTCATAGTGCGTGACAAACGCGCCCTGTAGACAATTTTCTCATAAACAGCTATAGTTAATCCATGAAGCTGTTTTTCCGGATCCTTCTCGGTATTGCCATTGTAATCACTGCTCTTCTCTTTGCGGACTCCATGAGGGAGCAGCCGCTGATGGGGCAGTTTCTGAGCGAATACATTGTGCCGCTCAAGAACAGGCTTACGGTGTTCGGCTCCGCGGAAGAAGACAACGAGGCACCGCAGACAGAGAATCCGGCTTTTCCCCCTTCTGAAAATTTCACATCCGTCCCCGAAGATGAACCCGAAGCTTTGCCCGAGCCCGGCGGGAGAGAATCCCCACTGACAGATGCCCTCCGTAGAGGCGATCTGGATGAGGTGAGCAGGCTGGTTCAGAACGGCGAAAGCATCAACAGCACAGATATTCTGGGCAATACCCCTCTTGTCTACGCCATAACTGGAGGCAATGCGCGTGCGGCGGAGCTTATGCTTATGCACGGCGCAGACCCCGACATAAAAGACTATGAAGGCAGAACGCCGACTCACAAGGCAGCTAGAAGAAACAGAGAGCAGATAATACGCCTGCTCATAGAAAGGGGAGCTGATGTGAACGCGGCGGACAACGAAGGCGTAACACCGCTGATGCTCGCCGTGAGATACGGTTTTCATGAAATAATAGTGGATCTGATTAAGAGCGGCGCCGATGTGAACAGGGCGGACGCAAACGGCTTTACCCCGCTTATGTATGCCGCGCAGTACGGGAATGTAGACGGCGCTGCGGCTCTGATCGCCTCCTCTGCGGATACCATGACTGCGGATGCCTACGGACGCTCAGCCCTTGATCTGGCTAAGGAATACGGCCACGAGAACATAGCAAACCTGCTTGTCAGGAACATGCAGTAGGCTAAAAGCCTGCGGTCAGCCCCTTCCATGTCTCGAACACAGCGATAATCCCCAGAACAATCTTCATCCCTGTTCCTATGAACCTGCCCGTGAAAGTGGCGAGACCCCGTTTAAGAGCCGTTCTGTGGTCGGAGAATTTGAAATACTCGTACAGATAAGTTCCCAGAAACGCGCCGAGGAAAGTTCCCGGAACTGCGCCAATGCCCAAGAGGACGCCCGCTCCGAAAAGCCCGCCTATGAGTGAGCCGATGACAGAGGCGAAGAAGCTCATGTTGGACACGCCGTATTTTTTTCCCACAAAGTATGACGCGGCAAGCTCAACAGCCTCGCCTGCGGCCACAAGCAGAAGAACTGTGTAAAAAACATTCCAGTCCATATGACCGGACAGCGCCCAGAAAAGAGGGATGAGAAGCACGGCGATATTCCCCGGAAGCCCGAGGAGATTGACAAGTACAAACAATATCTGCACCCCGACGGAAGCGAGGGCTAAAAGCTCATACTCTGGGCTCACAGCGCTATTTTCCTTATGACGGTTTCACGGGGGAGATACATGGCCTCAACGCAGAAGTTCTCCCGGCAGAAAGCGGAGTATTTATCAAGAAGCTCATACGAGTTGTTTTCGTGGCTCACATGGGCGAAGACCACCTTTTTCAGTCCGTTCCGGCTGAGGTGTCCCACAGTGTTCAGCGCGTCCTTGTTGGAGAGATGCCCCTTGTGGGATGTGATGCGGCGTTTGAGGTATTCCGGGTATGAACCTTCGGCGAGGAGTTTTTCCTCATAGTTCGATTCCAGTATGACCGATTCCGCCTCGCCGAGATGTTCCAGAATGTATGTTCCCGCCACTCCGAGGTCAGTTGCCATGGCGATTTTTTTGCTGCCGAAGTCAAAGCGGAAGGCGAACGGCTCGTGTCCGTCATGGGTGATGGAGAAAGGGGTCACAGAAAAATCTTCAAGCTCATAGAGGAAATCAGGGTCGATTATCATAAATCGGCTTACGTCAAACCCCTTTCTTTCAAGTTCGCCTGCTGTTCCCTCGCTGGTGTAGACGGTTGGTTTAAGCTTATTTATAAATGGCTTGAGCCCTTTTATGTGGTCGTTGTGCTCATGGGTGAGAAAAAGGCTTATCCTCTTTGAGCTTATATCGGTTTCGCTCAGGGCGTCCGCAACATTTTTATACGCCGTGCCTGCGTCTATGAAAACAAGGTTGTCCCCGTGCTCAATGCAGCAGCAGTTTCCGGAACTGCCGGAGGCAGCGACATTCAGAACAGGCATCAGATGATCCCCTCATATTTTCTGGTGAACTGGTATGCCTCAAGCATGAATATTGTGACAAGGGCAGAGACAATGAGCAGGACATGATCCCCCCCTGTGAGGACGTAGATCCAGAAAAAAGTTATAAGCAGGCGGACAGACAGACTTCCGGAGGGTTTCGCAAGTCCGCGCACTCCGAAGGTGTTTACCCCGAAAGTCTCGCGCCCTGCGAAAAGCAGGAGATAAGCCGCGAGTATAAGCAGGATGATGAAGCCTGTCTGTATATAAATATCCTCACTGGCAAGGAAATAGAGCAGAAAAGGGTAGGCGGCAACGAAGAGGAACACGCCTGTTATTATCAGGAGCGGTTTTATCAGCGCGGTTGATAAAAAGCGTGCGACAGGGCGGCCGAAGGAGATCTCCTGCTCAACATAACCCCTTGAGAACAGGACAAAAACAGCGGCAAAGACAGTGCTTGTTCCGTCAATGTAGCCTAAGGAGAAAGAGAGAAGGAGCGCCCAGAAGGGGAGGCGCGAGAATATGAAGGCCAGTGTGAACAGCGGCTTGCGGGCAAAATAATAAAGCAGGCTCCGCATTATTTCTCCGACATTTTTTTCAGTCTGGCAAGGGCGTTCAGCGCCTCGACAGGGGTCATGTTATTTATATCCATGCTTCTTAATTCGTCCAATGCGGGGCTGTCCTCAAATATAAGCATCTGCTGAACAACTTTTTCCTGCCTTATTTTGCTCTGGGAGAGCTTAGGCGTTCCGTCAGTGCCGAATTCATTCTTTTCAAGCTTTGAGAGAACCTCGTAGCCTCTGTCTATCACATAACGGGGGAGTCCCGCAAGCTTGGCGACATGTATTCCGTAGCTTCTGTCCGCAGTGCCTCTTATGACCCTGCGCATGAAGATGACCTCATCGTTCCATTCCCGCACTTCGGTTGTGAGGTTCACCGCCCCGCGGAGGGAGGAGGGGATGTCCGTAAGTTCGTGATAGTGGGTGGCAAAGAGAGTCTTCGCCTTCACTTTTTCCAGTATATATTCAGCGACTGACCACGCTATAGAGATACCGTCGAAGGTGGATGTGCCTCTGCCTATCTCATCAAGGATGATCAGCGATTTGTCAGTGGCGTTGTGGAGAATGTTGGCTGTTTCCGTCATCTCCACCATGAATGTCGACTCGCCGCCGGCGAGGTTGTCGCTTGCGCCCACACGGGTGAATATTCTGTCCAGAAGGGGAATCTTCGCCTCCGCCGCGGGCACGAATGAGCCCGCATGCGCCATCAGCGCCACAAGAGCCGTCATGCGGAGGTATGTGCTTTTGCCCGCCATGTTCGGCCCCGTTATGACAGCCATGCGCGAGTCATCAGAATTAAGGTAGAGATCGTTCGGCACATAGTTGTCCGTGATGTTCTTCTCCACCACGGGGTGGCGGCCTTCTCTTATGTCTATCTCTTCGAATGAGCCTACCTGCGGGCGGACATATCTGTTCTTCACTGCGGCTTCCGCCAGTGAGGAGAGGCAGTCAATCTCGGAAACGGTTTCGGCCGAAGTGCGTATCATTCCGCTGTAATTCGCCAGAGTGTCGCGCACCTGTGTGAAGAGGGCGTATTCCAGCTCACCCAGACGCTCCTCGGCGTACACCAGCTTTGTCTCAAGCTCCTTGAGCTCAGGAATGGTGAAACGTTCGGCGTTGACCAGAGTCTGTTTGCGGTCGTAATACTCCGGCACACGCTCAAGGTTGGATTTGGAGATTTCTATATAGTAGCCGAACACCTTGTTGTATTTCACTTTAAGAGTGCTTATGCCGGTTTTTTTCTTCTCTTCGGTTTCGATGCGCAGAAGGTGGGTGCGGCTGTCCTTTCTCAGAGCCTTGAGTTCGTCCACGTTTTTATCATACCCTTCGCGGATTATGCCCCCCTCCTTTATGTTCAGGGGTGGTTCATCCACTATGGCGGCGTCAATTACGCTGTATATCCCTTCAAGAGCGTTGAACGCTTCGCCGGTTTCCGTCAGGTGCGGACTGCCGGATGAAATGAGCAGTTCTTTTATCTTCGGGAATGAAATCACGGAGCTTTTCAGCCACACAAGGTCTCTGGGACTGCACCTTCCTGCGAGGAGGCGGGCGGTGATGCGCTCCATGTCGTACACGGTTGAAAGCGCCTCAAACAGGGCGTTGCGCAGTTCGCTCTGGGTGGAGAGATACTCCACTATCTCAAGACGACGGAGAATACTCTCCTTGCTGCGCAGGGGATAACGGAGCCAGTTTTTCAGGAGGCGCGCACCCATTGATGTCCGGCAGAAGTTCAGGACTGAGAAAAGGGTGTTCCGCTCGCTTCCGTCCTGAGAATTCTCCACAAGCTCAAGGGTTTTCACCGCTATGGAGTCAAGATGAAGCCTGTTCTCCGGAGCGAGGGTGACAGGATATTTCAGCTTAACATCAAGCATCAGATTCTTAGTGTATGTGAGGAGGAGGGCAATCGCCTTGAGCCAGCCTTCCCCGTCAATCCCGAGTGATTTTTCGCTGGCTGCGCTGTAGTGTTCCAGCACCCTGCGTCTTGCGGTGTCCGCTCCGAAGGATGCGTCTATGACAGAGACAGGGCGGCTGAGGCCTTCCTGCTCTTTATTGCTTATCACTTCTGCGGGTTTCCACCTGCCTATGATGTCGTTAATGTCTGAAGGGGCGCATTTCTCAAGGAAGATCTGCCCGGTTGATATATCCGCTGCTGCGGCGAAGATCTCTGCCTTCTCAGCCCAGAGCACGGCGACAAAGTTGTTCGAGGCGGAGTTAAGCCCTTCGTCCTCAAGGATTGTGCCGGGGGTGACCACACGCACAACGCCTCTTTTCACTATCCCTTTGGCGCTTGCCGGATCTTCAAGCTGTTCGCAGATAGCAACATTCTTTCCCGCTTTTATGAGTTTCAGAAGATAAGGCTGATAGGAGTGGTAAGGGATTCCGCACATGGGTACGCCGTCCCCCCTGCTGGTGAGGGCTATGCCCATTATTTTCGAAGCGGTCTGTGCGTCCTCAAAGAACATTTCATAAAAGTCGCCCATTCGGAAAAACAGTATGGTCTCGGGATAATTATCCTTTATTTCACCGTACTGCTTCATCATCGGGGTGGTTTTCTGCGGTTTTTCCAAGGTTTAGTCCTTCAGTTTTATAAATAAGCAAGAGTTCCGGTCGAACCGCATCCGGCGCATATATCGGCATAGTTTCCGTGCTCTGCCCCGCAGTCCGCGCATCTGTATAAGGGGCGTGCTTTGAAGTAGGTGCCCAGAAGCTCGTCTTCAAGTATTTCCGCATATGCGGCGGCAAGCGCGGCGGGGAAGCTGTGTCCGGCGGCGCATATGGAGATAATGCTTTTCGCCTTGTCCGCTTCGTTTTTCCGGGCGTGGTAGCGGGCTGCATATATATAGAAAGGCACGTTGGCGGAGCCTGAGTTTATCTTTTTCATCACTGAGTTGAAGAGAGCGCCCATGTCGGAGTGCGCATAATAGAACTCCTCAAGAATGTTCATATGTTCTGTGCACCTCGGGAGCTCGTTCTTAATAATCTCGTCGCAGAGTGAAAGCCCTTTGGAGCGTTTCCCCTCGAGAAACAGAAGGTTCGCCTTCTCTGCCTTTGCCTCAAAGAATGAGGGGTCGCAGTTTTCGGCATAGGTGAGGAGCTTTATGGCCTGTGATCTGTCCCCGTCAGTGTCCTTGGATGCGGCAAACCAGCATCTGGCGGCTTTTTTCAGATATGCCTGTTCAAGCTTGGCATATTTTTTATAGAGCTCCGCCGCTTCCTTAAAATGACCCGATTTCTCAAGTGCATATGCACGGAAAGGGATAAGCGCAATATTCTCTTTTTTGATTAAAAATAAGAAGCCGGAATCAGCCTTCTCCGTGAGGAGAAGAACACTTTTGTAGTCCTCTGCGGCGATGCAGTCCTTTATGAGCTCACGAACCGCGGTTTGGTGCATAAGCGCAGAGAGATCATTTTTTTCAAGAATGCTTTTGTGAATCCGTTCGGCTTTATGGTGCTCGCCCTTGTCTCTCAGCAGGCTTCCGGTGACGATATAAGCATCAACCGCTTCTATATCAGAGGAGGCCAGAGCCTTGAGGCTCGCTAACGCCGCCTCTGTGTCTCCGTCAGCCAGTTTCAGCAGTGCTTCCGCCCTGAGAGCCTGCAGATCCGCACTTTTCATCAGATCTCCTTTGAAGAATTTTCGTTAAAGGGGAGACTGCGGAGCCTTTTTATTTCGTCCTCTCCGGTCTTCACCTTCTTTTTCAGCTTCCTGATTTCCCCTGTGAGCTTAACTCTGTCAAAGAAGTAAAGCGTGGAGGAGAGCACAAGGCCGACCACCATTGATGCGATGATTACAAGAAAAAGCGGCATTTTCACCGCCGGAGAATTGAAAAAGTAGGTGACTTCCACCTGCTGAACATTCATAACCGCAAAAACAACTACCACCGCGATTATGATCAGCTTGATCGTGTTGCTGATTATTTTCATCATTCCGCCTCGCTTCTGAAGCCCTCAAGCAGGTTAGCGTAAGTGACCTCTATATGTTCGGATATTACCTTCATCTCCCCTACAACGGGCATGAAGTTTGTGTCCCCGACCCAGCGGGGAACTATGTGAAAGTGCAGGTGCGCGTCTATTCCCGCCCCTGCGGCCTTGCCTATGTTGAAGCCGGTGTTGAAGCCGGCGGGGTTCATGGCTTTTTTCAGCACCCTCATGGCAAGCTGGGAAAGCTGCATTATCTCAAGCATTTCCTCATCATCCAGATCCTGAAAGTCCCCGGTGTGCTTATAGGGCGCCACCATGAGGTGACCGTTGTTGTAAGGGAAAAGGTTCATAATTACAAACGCTTTTTTCCCTCTGTGGAGGATAAGGTTCTCCCTGTCAGCATCTGCCGAGGGTTTCTCGCAGAAGATGCAGCCCTCGCTTTTTCCGAGTCCGCTTATGTATGACATGCGCCAAGGCGCCCACATTCTTTCTTTCTGTTCTTCAGCCACTTAACCAACCTCCGCAGATTTGAGAACTTCGCCCAGAAAACCGCTGATCACCAGATCCGCCATTGAGTCATAGGGTGTGGGCATTCTGTTTATTATAACAACTTTCGCGCCCGCTGACTTCGCATATCCGGGAAGCATGGCCGCAGGCATTACCGAAAGTGATGAACCGGCGACTATGAACAGGTCGCAGTTCATGGAATCTTTCACTGCATTGTCCATCACGGCGGGGGGGAGCATCTCGCCGAAGAAAATTACGTTCGGCCGCATAACTCCGCCGCAAACGGGGCATTTGGGAGGATTTTCCCCTTTTGAGAATATGCGGAAAACCCTTGAGGTCGCCATCTCCTCCTCACAGCGCATACAGCGGGAGGTCATAAGCGAGCCGTGGAGCTCATGCACCTTTTCCGAGCCTGCCTTCTGGTGCAGTCCGTCTATGTTCTGGGTGATTACGCTCAGCACTTTTCCTTCCGCCTCACGTTTTGCTATGAAGGCATGGGCAGTGTTCGGCATTGCGTTTCTGAAAACATCAAACAAAGGCGCGAAGAATGTATAAAACTTTTCGGGATTAGCGGTGAAGGAATCTATATTGAGATAGTCGTCAGATGCGAGGTTAGCCCAGAGCCCTTTTCCCGGCGTGCGGTAATCCGGTATTCCGCTTTCCGTGCTTATGCCTGCTCCGGAAAAGAAAACCGTTCTCTCTGACCGGCTTAAAAGGGTTTTGAGCTCAGCTATGCAGTCCATCTGTTTTTATATCAAATATCCGTATCGCAGGCAATTTATATGTTTTCAGCGGGACAGGGGTTTTTCAGCCTTTTTTGTCCTTTTCAAGATTTTCGGCGCACTCACACTCGCTCACAACGGGGAAGCGGACGCGGAATATTGTGCCCTGACCTTCCTCTGAATCAAAGGAGATTGTCCCGCCGTAGTTTTCTATGAGCTGCTTCACAATGGTGAGTCCGAGCCCCGTTCCGTTGTGCTTTGTGGTGAAATATTCGGTGAAGAGGTGCTGTTTCGCCTCCTGCGGGATGCCTTCGCCGTTGTCTATGAAGTCAAACTCAACAAAGCCGCCGTCAAGACGGGCGGTCAGTGTCACTTTTCCGCCCTGTTTGTGCTCAACGGCTTCCACGGCGTTGCGGAGAATATTGATGAAGATCTGCTCTATGTGCACAGGGGTTGCCTTTATGCAGCCGAGGTTTTTATCTGTCACTGTCTCGAAGGGGACATCAGCCCATTTAAGCAGTGTCCGCTCCACATAAAGGGCGATTCGCTCTATGAAGTCGGCAACGTCTATGCACTCCAGCTTATCGTTCCCCACGCGGGAGAATTTCAGGGTCTGGTCTATTATGTCTCTTATGCGTTCGGCATCCTTGAGGATTTTCTCGGTGTAGGCCTTGGT
>JBFWJG010000046.1:0-18270 GCA_050253335.1 Deferribacterales bacterium
TGTGCCTCCGTCAAAATCAAAAGTCAGGTCATCAAGGCTGATCTCGCCTGCTTCCGGAACATCTTTTTTCGGAGCTTCCTCTTTTTCCACGACAATTTCCAGATCATCAAAAAGATCATCCAGACCAGTCTTAGGCTGGTACTGCTCGTGAACCTCCGCAGGTTCAGCCTGCTTCGGCTGAGGTTTTATCTCTATATCACCGAAGATTTCAGTCTCGTCAAAATCATCATCAAGCTGAATTATGCCGTGGGAGATCTCAGGCTCGTCCACCGCCGCGGTGGGTTCAATTTCTCTCTCTCCGTATGTTTCGATAAGCCCGCCTGTCTCTTTTTCTGAAGAGGAGGAAGCGAATTTATCCAAATCAAGCCCTTCGTCATTCATCAGTGCGGGTTCACCGGCAAACGAATCCAGATCAAACTCAGATGTAACTATGGAAAAGTCATCCGTCTCGGGCTCCAAGGGTATTTCAATCACTGGTACAGACACGGGGTCGGGCTCAGGAACCGCCTTCTTCCTGGACGGAACAGAGTCCATAAGCGAGTAGTCAAGGATAGCATCCACTTCCGGATCATCGGCATGGTCAAAAGAAGCTATCTTCAGAGTGTCCGCCTCTTTTTCTTCCCCTATGAGGCCGGATTTTCTGCCGTAAAGCTCGTCCTCTATCCTCAGGGCGCTTTCCTTGTCCCCGCTTCTGGCATATGCCTCACGGAGAAGATCAAGCACCTGATGCTTCATGTCCATCGCCTGCGCTTTCTCAACTATGGTGCGCATACTTTCAAGAGTGGCTATGGTTTTCATCTCTTCAATGAACTTAAAGCACATTTTGGCGAAAGAGTAATCCAGAACAGCGTCCGAAACGGAGGCTATTTCGGCAAGTATATGCTCGAAAGTTTCCTCATGCCCTTCGCTGACGGCATTCTCAAGGAGATAAGAATATACCTCCGGCTTGGGGTATTTCCTTTTAAGCCGCACAAGGAGAGGCACAAGAGCCGAAAGCTCCGCACTGTTTACTATTTCGGCAAAATAAGCCTTGTCAAAGTTCTTCTCCAGATGCTCCGCTATCACATCGGTAAGCGAGGGAAGCTTTTCGGGGTTTGATTTTATGTAGCCGGGCAGGTGTTTTATGTAAAGCTGGCTGTCCGCTCCGGTTTCCACAGCGCAGTTGATGAAAAGAGTGAGGTCGGCAGGGTCTATCTTTTTGAGGCCGAGGCCTTTTTCCGCTGTGAGCCTCACCTCGTTTGATGAGCCGAAACGGCGCATAACATCAATGAGCGCAGCAATATCAGACGAATTGGCAGACTTAACGGAAGTCAGCCTGCGCACGAGACGGTCGGTCTCCTGAGCGAAGCCTCTTCTTGTTCTGCTTTCAAGCAGGGCAGTGAATATGCTTATCTGCTCCCTGACAAGCCCCTTCTGCCCGTAGAGATCCGCAAGCTTCTCCTGATAATTTTCCTTATCCGGATAGTTGCGGATAATTTTCTTAACCAGCGCTATGGATTTATCGAGATAGTTACCGCCTTCGAACTTTTTCAGGAGCGCATCGTAAACTTCAAGGGACTTCTCCTTGTCGCTCATCATGCAGTAAGCATCACCCATGAGGTTCATGGCCTCGAAGTTATCCGGCTGGGATACGAGGATTTCGCCGCAGGCCTTGACTGTCTGCTTATAGTTCTTTTTGGAGTATAAGGACATTGCGTCCTGAAAGGTTTTGTCTTTTCTGCCGAAAAAAAGCATCATCTTATCCCGAGAAACCTGTGTATTTGAGGACGGTAAAACATTTCGACCCCTTCCCTTGAGAATATCACCTGAACGGTGTCTATTCTATTGAAATCGGCCTTATTGTCCACCGACTGGGCGAAAATTTCCTTAACACCCGCATTGTGAAGAGCGGCGGCGGCCTCCGTGAGTTCGTCCTCCGTGTTATTATCGTCAAAAACAGCTTTCAGGTAATATTTTTCTTTGCCCAGAAACTTCAGCACAGGCAGAAGCTTCGCCAGATTTTCCCGCCAGTCCGCGCGGCAGAGTTTGACATCAATGCTGAATATATCAAAAACAGGCTTGAGCGTTTTCAGCTCGGCATGCCTGTAGCCCGAAGTTTCCAGAAAAAGGCGGCATCCGGCCTGCCTGAAAAGGAGCGCAGTCTCTTTCAGAAACCTGATCTGCTCCGTGGGCTCGCCTCCGGTGAAAGACACCGAATGAAAAAGGCTCAGATCCGTTCCGGCGCAGACCGCCACAAAAAACTCCTCAGGCGTAACGGGATTGAGGATTGTTTTTCCATACACATCAAAGTTTTCCGGTGCGCCGAACTGAGTATCGCAGTAGTCGCAGCCGACAGAGCACCCCGCAAGGCGCACGAAAAGCTGACGGGCTCCGGCATAAAGTCCCTCACCCTGAACAGAGTGGAAAACCTCGTTTATGCTCCCCTTATTCCCAGTATTCCGCTGCGGCATTATCGCTCTCCCACACAACAACCCTTTCAACCATGGATCCGAAGTGCTCTTTAAGCTTATCGTAGATGAACCTGCACATGTTCTCGCTGGTGGGGTTAACTGTCTTAAAGTATTCCAGTTCGTTGATATATTTGTGATCAAGCCCGTCAAGGATCTCATTGAGGTGTTTCTTCAGCACCTTAAAATCCACAAGCATTCCTATTTTATCCAGTTTGTCTGAAGCGAGGTATGCCTCCACCTTCCAGTTGTGTCCGTGGAGGTTTTCGCAGTCACCTTCATATCCGCGCAGGTTGTGCGCTGACGCGAAACTTTTTATAACTCTTACTCTGTACATTCTTTCAGCTCCGTGATTTCTTTCAGGGAGAGCTTTTTAAGCTCCCCTGTTCTGAGTCCGTCTATAGTTATATTGCCTATTCTTACCCTGAGCAGCCTTGAAACACGCAGGCCGAAAAAGCGGAAAATCTCCCTGATCTGCCGTTTTTTGCCTTCGGTGAGTATCAGGCGGAAATGTCCTGCCTTTATCCGTTCCGCCCCGCAGGGAAGATAATGCATCTCATCCGTCTGCAGACCATCTCTGATTTCATCAAGCTCGCTTTCGCTCAAATCACCGTTCACCCAGACGAGATATTCCTTCTCCGCCTTGAATTCGGACTTCTGGAGCCTGAGGATCAGATCACCGTCGTTTGTGAAAATAATAAGACCTTCGCTGTCATAGTCAAGCCTGCCGGAGTAGGCGAGCTTTTTTTCTTTCAGGTAAGGAATGGCTTCCAGAGTTTCCTTACCTCTTCCGTCACCGTAGGCGGTGAGCATTCCGCGGGGTTTGAAAAATCTGTAATACTCAAGCTCTGTCTCTGTCACAGGTTTGCCGTCCAGTTCTACCCTGTCCGTTTCTGCAACCTGAACGCCGAGTTCGCTCACCCTTTCGCCGTTGATGCGGACAAGCCCGCTTTCGATAAGCCTGTCCGCCTCGCGTCTGGAAACACCGCAGTTTGCCGAGAGAAATTTATTAAGCCTCACACTCATCCGCCGCTCTGCTTGAGTTCCTGCCACTCGCGGAAGGTGGGCATCTCTGAAAGGTCGTTCATGCCGAAATACTCCAGAAACTGCTTGGTGGTGACATAAAGAAGAGGCTTGCCCGGAACATCCTTCCTGCCTGCAACCTTGATCAGGTTGCGGTCGAGGAGGTACTTCACCGTGCCGGAGGAGTTAACGCCCCTTATTTCGTCTATCTCAAGCCTTGTCACAGGCTGTTTGTATGCTATTATCGCCGCTGTTTCAAGGCTTGCTCTGCCAAGCGCATCGGACTTTTCGCCGAAGTGGGGGCGGAGCTCCTCAACCAGCGAGCTTTCGGTAACAAGCTGAAACCCGCCTGATACCATGCGTATTTTAAGCCCCGTGTCCAGCCTGTTGAATTCCTCCGCATATTCCAGCAGCCTGTTTTCGAGGTTCATAGGCTCAAAAAAGGCGCGGAAGAACTTTTTCTCCAGCGGAGTGCCGGAGAGAAAAAGCGAGGCGTAAAAAATCTTCTTTTCCCGTGTTTTATCCATCCTCACCCTCCGCCTTCTCTATAAGAATTTCACCGAAGTTTTCAGTCTGGGAGGCGTTTGCCTCTTTGTTTTTAAGCAGGTCAAGAACCGCCAGAAGTGAAACGGCAACCTCTTTCCTGCTTCTGCATGAGCTGACTATCTCGCTCCAGAACATGCGGATTTTCCTTGTCACAAGGCTTTTCAGCCTCGCCACAACCTCTTTGAAATCCACAATGTTTTTCTCAACCACCATTTTTGTCTTTCTTTCCTTTGTGGTGAGGTCAAAGAACGAATCGGCCAGCAGAAACGGGTCTTCCGTGTCCGCCTGCTCCTTGGCGATGAACACCGTTTCGGTGCGCATGAGAAACTTGGAGGATTCCTCCTCGCTCTTCCTGAGAAAAAGGGAGACATCCTTGTAAAAAGAGTATTCCACAAGCTTCTGTGTGAAGAGATATTTCTCCTCTTCCGGATCAAGCTCCTCCTCAAAGAAGGTGTCTCTGGGAAGGAGCATTCTGGATTTGAGATACACAAGGTATGACGCCATGTTTATGAAATCCGAGGCGACTTCTATATCAAGCTGCTCCATCTTTTTCACTGCTGAAATGAAGCTTTCGGTAATGATCGCAATGGGAATGTCGTAAATATTAAGCTCGTTCTTATATATGAGGTGGATCAGGAGATCCAGAGGTCCCTCAAAGTTTTCCAGTGAAACATCAAGAAGTTCGCTGTTCATATTTTAATGGCTTCACGCACCTTTTCCATAAGTTTTCCCGCCTCTTCGTTCGCTCTTTTCTGCGAACTTTCAAGGAACCCGTCCATATCCTTTATCTCTGTTTCGAATTTGCGTCTGCGCTCCTGAATAGGCTCTAGGAAGGCTCTCATGTGCTTAATCAGGATCATTTTGCAGTCCATACAGCCTATGCCCGCTCTTTTGCACTCGGTTGTTATGTACGCCCTCTCCTCTTCCGTGGAGAAAACCTTGTGATAGTCAAAAACGGGACAGACTTCCGGATCACCGACATCGGTTCTGCGCTGGCGGCGGGTATCTGTTTTCATGCGCTTGAGCTTCTGCTCCACTTCATCAAGGTCTTCGGAAAGCATGATGGCGTTGCCGTAGCTTTTGCTCATCTTGCGGCCGTCAAGCCCCGGAAGCTTGGGAATCTCCGTCAGAAGCCCTTCGGGTTCCACAAACACCTCGGCATTGTAAAGGAACTGGAAGCGGCGCACTATCTCACGGGCTATCTCAAGGTGGGGAAGCTGGTCTATGCCCACAGGCACGTAGTTTGCGCCGTATATTATTATATCTGAGCTCATAAGCACGGGATAACCGAGGAAACCGAGATTAGAGAGATCCTTGTCAGTGACTTCCTGCTTCATCTCCTTGTAGGTCGGGCATCTTTCCAGCCAGCTCACAGGGGTGATCATGGAGAGCAGAAGAAAAAGCTCCGCATGGTACAGGTTTTTGGACTGAACAAACAGGGTGGCCTTTTCGGGGTCAACACCTGATGCAAGCCAGTCAAGCACAAGGTCGCGTCTGTTTTCTATGATGTTTTCGGGGTCTTCATAATTGGTTGTGAGTGCGTGCCAGTCCGCCACGAAGTAAAAGCATTCATGCTCGTCCTGCAGTTTCACCCAGTTTTTGAGGGCGCCGAAGTAATGTCCTATATGGAGTTTGCCCGTGGGGCGCATTCCGCTTAAAACTCTTTTCATCTATTTTTACCTCTTATCAAATTCTTAAAGGAGAAATGCCGTGAGATAGCGGATCACGGGGAGAACCGTTTTGTCGAAAATGCCCGTGAGGAAAAGCAGAATAATAATGATGAAGCCGTAGCGTTCCGTCTGGGAGAACTTATAAGCCTTCTCAAACGGAAGAAAGTTGGTGAGTATCCGCCCGCCGTCAAGGGGGAGAATCGGAATCAGGTTAAACACGGCAAGCGCCACATTTATCTGCACGGAGAGTTTCAGCATTATGGCGACAGGCATGGCGACCCTTGCCAGCATGGTGTCCGCATGAATAGGGATGAAGAGTATCGCCTGAAGCAGAAGAGCAGAAGCCAGAGCAACGGCTATGTTCGAAACAGGCCCTGCGGCGGCCACGATCGCCATTCCGTATTTATTGTGCCTTATGCGGGAGAAGTTGACGGGAACAGGCTTTGCCCAGCCGAAAAGCTGAGTAATCAGCAGGAACAGCAGCCCCATGATGTCGATATGGGCAAACGGATTGAGGGTCAGACGGCCGAGTTTCTTCGCCGTGTCATCCCCGAGCATATACGCAGCCGCACCGTGGGAAAGCTCATGCACGGTGATGGCAAAAAAGAACGGCACAATGGCCAGAGACATAAATCTTATATATTCCGTAATATTGAAATCCATCAGAAATTCATACCAGATAAACGGGTTTCAGTCAATTTATGATACCTCGTCACAGAAGCAGCACAAAGGACATAAACCAGTTAAGCTCTATTCTGTCTATATCCCTCTGTCCGCAGGGTGCGGAGTAATATTTCAGAGACTTCCTCGTAAGGCAGGGATAGCGGTATTCCTTGAGGATGTGCTCATACTCTTTCATCGCCTCCCCTCTTCTGCCGGAAATATCCATAAGCATGGCGCGCATCATAAGCACTGTCCCCTCCCTGTAGTGGTCAAGATTCTGGGCGAGGGTTTCGTCCGCGAATTCCAGCGCCTTGTGATATTCCCCCAGCTTCGCATAGGAAACTGAAAGAAAGAGAGGAAAGGCATATTCATCATGCTTCATATTTTTAAGGCCGGACATTATGCTCACAAGCTCTTCATAATTATGGGTTTCGGAGTGGTCACACCCTGAAAGGGTGTAGGTTTCCATAACTTCGGAATGCGGAACATCCGGTTTTATCACCCTGATGGGTTCGGTTTTCCCGGCGAAAAGGTCAGAGATCGAGTAATCATAAATATCCCCCGCTGTTGAAGGGGTCGTGCCGTCCGCAACGGCTATGCGGTCGTCCGCGAAGCTGAAGCTGGCGCTTGAAATAGTGTTGCTGTTGGCCACCGTGCATCCGGCGTAAAGATCCCTCTTCATACCTATATCGTGGAAGTCGCCCAGAATTTTGAACATTTTTATATGATCCACGCCGAACCACATGGAGCTGAGCATGTCGTCCATTCTTTTTTTGCGGTAAAAATTGTTCTGCACCCAGATATAGGCGGGCACAAACTCATCCGACCGTTTATCCGGCGTGTGCGCCATGTTTGCGTAGCTGAACTTGTTCTCGGTGACTTTAAACTCGCTCATGCCCCTGCTGTTCATCTCAAAGACGGAGCATTCGCCCGTCTTGCCGTCGGTTATGAGGATTCCCCATCCGCCTGCGGTTTTCTTATATTCAAGGAGGTTACGCACATCGGCAATGCTTCTGCATGTTGCCATTATGTCGGAGACAATGCCCAGAACAGGCTCGCCGCTGAGGGAAACCTGCCTTGTGAAAAGAACATGGAGGGAAACGGCAAGCCCTTCCTCATTTATGCTTGTGAGCCCCGGGAGCAGAAGCCCGTCCGCGCTGAGGGTTATTGAGCCTATCTTGTCCTTGGGCTTGATAACAAGCAGAGAGTGATCCCTTGTCCAGTATTTTCCGCCGTAGAAATCAAGATTTCTGCCGTGGATAATTCCGTCCCCTTTCTTCACAGCGAGGCTTGAGCAGCCGAGAAAAATCTGGGGCATTCCGCTTATGAAGTAGCCGGACTTGCCCACGAGATAAAGAAGCATGTCGGGATAGGAGAGGCTCTTGGAAACAACTGAATAGTCAAGCCCCAGCAGCTCGGAATATGTTTTCCAGAAGAGAAGGTCGTTTTTGTTGTATTTGGATGAAATAACAGCCGTAAGCTTTTTCAGGGCGAACAGCCCCATGTTACCCAGAAGGTTGTTCCCCACGATTCCGCCCAGAACCTTGCGGGGGAAGTCCATGAAGTAGTCCAGTGTATCCCTGTGGGTAATCTGCCCGTAGACGGAGGTTGCTATCTCTTCCTGTGTGCCTGAAGCGTATATAACTTTCATATATTACCGTGGTATTTGCTCATCAGACTCTTAACCAGTTCAATATCGGATGAATATGTTATCTTTATGTTTTCCGGAGTGGACTGAACATAGCGAACCCTGTGCCCCGCCATCTCCATCGCCATAGACTCGTCAGTGAGGTTCAGCCTCTGCCTTGAGGCGTCCATAACCGCGGCAAGAAGCCTGCGGAGCTCAAACACCTGCGGAGTGTGGCTGAGAACATATCTGTTCCTGTCCACTGTGCCCTCTATGCCGTCTGCGGTGATCCTCTTCAGAGTCTCCCGCACAGGAACACAGCATATGCAGGCGCCGGATTCCAAGGCGGTGCTTATTGTTTCCCTCGTGACCTCTGCCGGAACAAAAGGGCGCACGGCGTCATGAATCAGCACATGGGTGCTTCTCACTTCCAGAAGGCAGTTAAGCACGGTTTTCCAGCGTTCATCCCCGCCCTTTACCATGCGGTAGCTGATACCCAGAGGCTCCGCCGCCTCCTTAACGGTGTCGAAATCGTCTCCGCCCGCGCCGATGAGAAATTCATCAAAGTCAAATGCGTCACGGAGGCATTTCAGGGCATAATACAGAACCGGGCGCCCGTTAAACTCGGCAAACTGCTTTTTCACATTCCCGCCGAAGCGTTTCCCCACTCCTGCTGCCGGTATGACGGCGGTCACGCTCAAGAACGCACCTTGGTGAATATTATGCGCCCGGATTCTGTCTGAAGAAGGCTTGTCACATTCACCTTCACGGTTTCGCCCATCATCTTGCGGCCGTTCTCAAGCACAACCATTGTGCCGTCATCCAGATAGCCCACACCCTGCCCGTGTTCCTTGCCCTCCTTCACAATTGTGATCATGAGGTCTTCCCCGGGGAGAATGTTCTGGCGCATTGCCATGGCGAGGTTATTGAGGTTGATTGCCTTGATGTTCTGTATCTCCGCCACTTTGAGCAGGTTGAAATCAGTGGTTATTATATAAGCTTTGAGCTTCTTGGCCAGAGCCACAAGCTTTTCGTCCACGGTTCCCATATCGGTGAAATCCGTCTGGTTTATCTCAACCGGAATCTTTGTCTGCTCCTGAAGCTTCTTGAGGACATTAAGTCCTCTGCGCCCTTTCTGCCTGCGCAGATGATCATGGGAATCAGCAATGTTCTGAAGTTCCTTGAGCACAAATGTGGGTATAACAAGCGCGCCTTCCATCAGCTCCGTATCAACAATATCCGCAATGCGGCCGTCTATGAGCGTGGATGTGTCAAGTACCTTCTGCTGGGCGGCGTATTTCACTGTTTTCTGCTTTGAGCTGAGTATCTTGGAGAACAGAAGCTCAAACACCCAGTGAACCTTCATTCCGAGAATTATGCCCAGATAAAGCATGAAGAAATAGAGACCGAGCTTGACCGCCTCATTAGTCACCAGAGAGTCGAAAATAGTCGCCAGAAGATAGGCAATCAGTGAGAAAACCACCCCCCCGACTGCTCCTGCCAGAAACTTGTAGCTCTTAAAGTCCGAAAAAAGACTTTCTATGAAGTAGATGGAGAAAATCAGCACGACCGCGTAGGTCACTGCGTAGTAAATGTCGATGCCGAGAGACTCGTGCATCAGGACAAATACAAGAAAAATCATAACTGAGTATAAAAACCTGAAAAGCCACATAGCTTCCCCCTGAATAGAAAAAACAGCCCCGCCGTCAGTCTAAGCGGCGGGGAAAAAGACTATAGTCCCAATATGGTCGTATTTATAAAAAAAGCAAGCTACAGCAAACCGATAAGTCTTTCCAGCATAAGACGGGCGAAATATATCACGATAAGCAGTATTATAGGGCTGATATCTATGAAGCCCAGAGGCGGAATAATTTTTCTGAACGGCTCCATAACAGGTTCCGTCATTGCGATGACAAACTGAACCACAGGGTTTCTCGGATCCGGACTCACCCATGACATAAGCGCGCGGATAATAATAAGCCATGTGAAAAGGCTCAGCAGATCCACAAGAACCCTTACCCCGCCCGCGGCGGCGCCTTTAACGGCGGGAACAAGCTGGATTCCGCCGGTCGTGGTCATATAGAAGCCCAGATGAAACAGTGTGTCCACAGCTACAAAAAGAACGAAAAGAACAATCAGCGCCGGAAGAACGACTGTGTTTCCCGGAAGGTTTATGAATGTTCTTGTAAGCTTCACCCAAGGCAGTGCTATGCGGTAGAAAAACGTTGAATATGTTGTGGAGCCGAAACGGTTTGTTGTGCTGCCGACAAGAACCGCAATCACATAAAAAAGCAGGATAAAACGAAGAACATCGTCAAAGGCATAGAAAAAGCCCCAGACAAGTCCGGTTCCGCCGAGAAAAGAAACAGTAAGTCCGTAGAAAACAGCCAGAGCCGCCACAAAAAAAGGCGCAAGAGTGTCCGTGCGCTTCTTGGTCATTTTAAGCATGTTCATATATATCGGGTTGGTTACGGAAGCAACCAGCTTACCCAGCGGATTAAAGTGAAGCTCCTGCGAGGTCATTGCGGCATGGAGCAGAATCACGCATGTTATAAACTTTACAGCGAAGCCGATTATAATAATCATTTAAACAATTTCCTCCTTTCAGGAGCGCCCGCCGAAAAGGGCAGTTCCTATTCTGATCAGCGTGGAGCCTTCCTCCACGGCGACAGTGAAATCATCGCTCATCCCCATGGAGAGGATTTGCAGATCTATATTTTCCGATGCGAATTTTCCTTTCATCTCCTCCATAAGCTCCCTTGTGCGTGCGAAATGAACTCTGTTCTCCTCTGCCTCGTTAACCAAAGGGGGCATCATGGTGAAGCCTTTTACTCTTATGTGTCTGCATTTTGAGGCAGCTTCAAGCAGTGCGGGCAGTTCCGCGACATCCACGCCGGATTTGGCGGGATCATCTGCCACGTTAACTTGAATCAGCACATCCTGCACCCTGTTCTCACGGGCAAAATGCTTCTCCATTTCATTAAGAAGCGGAATCCTGTCCACAGAGTGGATCAGGCTGAAGCTGTCTTTAAGATATTTTACCTTATTAGTCTGCAGATGTCCGATGAAATGGAGCTCAAGATCCTTTAAATCTCTTAATTTCTCACGCTTTTCCAGAGCTTCCTGCACCTTGTTTTCACCGAAGAGCCTCTGCCCCTGTCCGTAAGCATCGATTATGCTTTCTGCGGGAAAGGTTTTACTCACCGCAAGGAGAGTCACGCTGTCTGTCCGCCCTGCCCTTTTCAGGGCTTCGGCGGCTTCCCGCATTATTTTTTCTTTCCGTTCGCTGAACAATTTACTTCCTCATCAGGACGGAGATCATCCTTCCTGTTCTGCCGCTGTCCCTTCTGTATGAGAAGAGATAATCAGAGGCATATGTGCAGTCGTTAACCATGATGATTTCGGGCACACCCGCGTTTTTCAGCACTTTTTCAATGCTTCCGCCTATGGAGAAGCAGGTTTTTCCGCAGATATTCTCCACACTTTCGCCGTGACCCGCCGCTTTAAAAATATCGGCAACCTCGCTTCCCACCTCAAAGTTCGCGGTGCTTATTCCGGGGCCGATAACAGCCTTAACAACCCTGTCGCCGGCTTTTGCAAACATTTCAAGCGCCTTTTCCGTGATGCCCGCCGCAAAGCTTTTCCAGCCGCAGTGAAGGCTGGCGATGCACTCACGGCCTATCAGATGTACGTTCCAGCAGTCAGCAGTGAGTATGCCCAATGCTATTCCCCGCTCACGGGTGAAGAGTCCGTCACCTTCGGAGAACATCACATCAGCAATATTATCCGCAGTGACTTCCCTGATCACGTCACCGTGAACCTGAGTGAGGGTCACAAGTCTGTTTATATTCCACGCTGTTTTAAGCTTCTCAAGATTTTTCAGCACCTTAAAACAGTCATCCCCCACATGCAGAGCGGCATTGAACGAGGCATATTCCCCTTCTGAATACCCGCCTCTGTTTGTGGAGGTTATCTGCAGAATATCTTTGTCGTCAACGGCGCAGATGTATTCCGCGCCGTGTTTTGAAACAAGCAAAACTACTTCCTGTCCTGAAGCTTGGCAAGGAGCCTGAGTATCTCGATATAAAGCCAGATAAGCGTTACCATCAGGCCGAAAGCCGCATACCATTCCATGTATTTGGGAGCGCCCATTTCAGCGCCGTTTTCGATAAAGTCGAAATCGAGCACAAGGTTAAGCGCGGCGATAATAACCACTACAACGCTTATGCCGATGCTGAGCGGGCTGGAATCGTGCATGAAATTCATCTGTATGCCGAAAAAACCGAGAATGAAGCTTGCCAGATACAGAATCATTATTCCGCCAGTGGCCGCAACAACGCCAAGTTTGAAGTTCTCTGTCGCTTTGATGTATCCGCTTGAATAAGCAAGAAGCAGAGCCACAAGCACAGCGACAGTGAGCATCACCGCCTGAAGAACTATGCCGGGGTAGCGCATTTCAAACATGATGGATATACCGCCCACGGCAAGCCCCTGAAGAGCGGCGTAAAGGGGAGCGGTTATTGCGGAGTATTCTTTTTTGAATGTTGTTACAGCAGCCACGATAAGACCGCCGATAATGCCGCCGATCATAAGCGGATAGAGATACTGCACATTTCCGCTGACTGCCATGTTCCATGGAATATAGCCTGAGATAAGCAGGATGGCGGTGAGGATGAAGGTTTTGTTAACCGTCCCTCTTATTGTCATCTCGCCGTCAAATCTCGCGGCGGCTGTTCCGAGGGAGGCTCCGCTCTCTCCTCTGGAATATGTGGCGCTGGATGCGGCCACTCTTTCCCCTCTGGCGGCTGCGGCCGCTTTCTCGAATGCTTTGTCCGTAAGCATGGGGTTTGATGTTCTCATGTTGTCTAAGCTCCTTTATATAATAATTCAAAATTTGCCGTCCATGGGGTCTGTTCTTTATTCAAAATCTCCGTCCGTCAATACAGAGATTCTTCGGGCTGAGCCCTCAGAATGACTGGTAAACAACCCTTTTATAAATTATTCAAAATTTGCCATCCATGGAAATTTTGAATACACGCTCGCGCCTTGCAAAGCAAGCCTTCGCTGCGCACGGCGTGACTCCATCCATGGAGTCAGATAATTATTCAAAATCCCCGTCCGTTATTTCAGAATATATCAACGGCAGAAACTCTTCAAGAGAATCCGCCGTATGCCGTCCGAATCTAAAATATGCCTCTGGTTTTTACAAGACAATAATAACTATGAAAAATTCAAATTTATTTTATAGTCCGGACTGTCCGGAATCAGCTTTGACCGTTCAGCATTACTTCTCTGTCGATGAACTGGGTGAATATAAGTGAAACAAGAGCCAGAACAGCACCCGCCACAAAAGGGATGCGGTAGTCAAGCATCCACAAAAGCCCGCCTGTAAGCGGTATCACAACCGCCGCTATGTGGTTTATGGTGAATCCCACAGCCATTGTGGGGGCTATGTCGCCGGTATCGCCTATCTTCTGGAAGAAAGTTCTCACAGCCACTGAGAAGTTGAAAAATATATGATCCAGTATATACATAACCGCGATTATCCATTTATTGTCCACGTAGGCATAAGCAAGGAAAACGCCGATGAGGCTCACATATTCCATCGAAAGGACACCCCTTTCGCCGAACCTGTTGATTGCCTTGCCTATCATAGGGTTAAGAAAATAATTCACCGCGTTGTTCACCACAAAAAGCACAGCAATGGCAAAGGCGGAGAAACCGAACTTCTCCACCATGAGAAACACGGAAAACGCCACGAATATCTGCCTTCTTGCTCCGGCAAGGAACGTGAGCACGTAATACAGCCAGTATTTCTTCCGCAGGAACATGTTCTTGCGCTGAACAGGCATGTTTTTCTGGGTGGGGTCTATGAAAAGGCAGTAAACTCCGCCCGCGGTGAGAAAAACGCCCACAAGCAGGTAGATTGTTTTATAATCGAACACTTTGAGCATCCCCATCACAATCAGGCCGACAATGATACTGCATGCGGCGGAGATGCTTCTGAATCTGCTGAGGACAAGAGGCGTTTCCTGCTTGGTGAAATACTGCAGGGTGAGCGACTGGTTAACTGTTTCGTAGTAGTGAAAGCCGAACGACATCACAAGGGTGGTGAAAATCAGCCCGTAGTAAGTGGGCATGAACCCCGTGAGACCGACACCTATGCCGAGGAAAATTATGGAAAGCGCCCCCAGCTTATGCTCGGGGATGAACCTGATCACATATATGACAAGAAGCGCAAGAAAGCCGGGAATCTCCCTGACGGACTGAATGACCCCCATCTGGTAGCCGTTTATACCCGCCTGCTCCACCGCGAAGTTGTTGAAAAGCGTCTGCCATGTCTGGAGGCCGACTATGGATGCAACGGTAAGAAGAAACAGGAAGAAATACATTTTATTGTCTCTTGTCACCGCACCCTCTTAAAAAATCATCTAATAATAAAAATCAGATAGCACATTTATTCATAGTATTAAAGAGGAAAAAAGGCATCTTTTCAGACAGATGCTTAAAATTTTCTCGCCGCCGCTCTTTCAAACACGGAGAGGTCTTTATCGGAAAACAGACATATGACAATTTTTTTCAGGTTTTCCGGAGCGTTCTCCGCAAAATCCGTTATCGCCTTGATAATTATCTCCGCCGCCTCGTCCTCGGGAAAGCCGTTTATGCCCATTGAAACAGCAGGGAGAGCAATGGAGGAAAGCCCCTTTGCCTCTGCGGTCATGAGGCTTGTGAAAACTGCGCCGTAAAGATTTTTCTCCGGTGCGGGGTCTATTCCGTATCTGGGGCCTGCAGCGTGAACGACATATTTCGCTTTAAGATTTCCGCCGCCTGTGATAACTGCTGAACCCAGAGGGCAGTAGCCAATTGCATCGCATTCCTTCTGGATGCTTTCGCCCCCCTTCACCCTGATGGCTCCGGCAACACCGCTGCCCAGCTTCAGGTTTGTGTTTGCGGCGTTCACAATTGCGTCAGTATCAGATTCGGTTATATCGCCTTTTATCAGTCCTAGGGTTACTCCGTTGACAAGAATTTTAAGCATTGCCGGCTCCTGTCCTTGTTTTGTGTTCCGATTTCCATTTTTCGTATATCTTAATAAAAACCGGATGGTAGCTGAGCGATGGATCCATGCGGAGATAATTCATTGTTTCGTCCATCTTCTCCTCCGGAACAGCGATGAACTGTCCGGAGCCTTCCGCATATACCGTGCCTTCACTGTCTTTTATACACCCCGAGGCCTCATAAAACATCCTGTTTTTTCCCGAATATGATGTAATGAGCGTGAGGGGAGTTTCGGAAGGGGTGTTTTTTCTGAATTTCACATTGAGATTTCTGGTGAAGCAGAGCGTGTCCATTGTGCCGAAGACGCTGGCGCTCCAGCCCATGCACTCGTCCAGCAGGGCGGAAACAATTCCGCCGTGCACAACGCCCTTAAAACCGCAGAAGCGGGCGGGGATGCACAAATCCGCCTTTACATGATTATCTTCCACATAAAAGCGCGCATCCACGCCGAAAGTGTTTTCCTCACCGCAGATAAAGCATCCGCTGGAGTGAGGGAGATAGTATCTTACGCCCATTTTATCTGATTAAGCTCGAAGCGCTCCTTTATAAACTTGTGCCTTGGCAGAACAGCAAAAGCGACCTTCATTTTGCCCGCTTTTTTCAGCTTTGTTTTGGTTGAATAGCTGTAAACACCGTTTTCAGCGCTTTTGAACTCAAGCTCCACAAACTCAGGGTCTTTGAACTCGCCGCTTGCCCCGTCAAACTCGACAATAGCGCAGACGGAAAGATTTTCAGGCCTGATGGCATCCGTCCGCACATCCGCGCTGAATGTCACTCCGGACTCCATTTTGAGGTCTTCCGCCTCAACTTTTGTATCAACAAACTGCACATTGTCCCAGCTCTGGATTATGCTGTCCTTCCAGAGAACATACTCTTTCGCTTCCTCATGCTTGTTGGCACGGAAGGCGGAGTTAAGCTCGTGAACGGGAACGTAATACTGATTAGTGTAGTCCATAACCATTCTTGAGGTGTTGAAGAAAGCGGCGCAGGTTTTGATCGCCTGCTTCATCATCCTTGTCCATTCGCGGGGAACGCCTGCTCTGTCTCTGGTGTAGAAGAGCGGTATTATCTCGTTCTCAAGCTTGTCGTAAAGCTCCATGCTCTCGACATGATCCTGATAGGTTTCCTTCTCGTATTCCTCGCCTGCGCCGATTGCCCAGCCGTTTTCGCCGTTGTAGCCTTCGTCCCACCATCCGTCAAGAATGGAGAGGTTAAGCCCGCCGTTGGCGGCTATCTTCATTCCGCTTGTGCCGGAGGCTTCCATTGGGCGTTTAGGCGTGTTCAGCCATATATCCACGCCCTGAGCGAGGTATTTCGCCACTTCAATGTCATAATCCTCTATAAAAACAACCTTGTCCCTGAACATCGGCTTGCGGCAGATGTGGAAAATCTTTTTGATAATCTCCTTGCCGCCGTTGTCTTTGGGGTGTGCTTTGCCCGCTATTATTATCTGCACAGGGCGGTCGGCGTTGTTCAGTATCTGGTGGAGCCTCTGCTCGTCCATGAAGAGCAGATAGCCTCTTTTGTAAGTGGCGAACCTTCTGGCGAAGCCTATTGTGAGGTAATCGGGGTTGAGAACCTCGTCCGCCTTCACAAGCTCGCCCGATGTGCCTCCGCGCTGGAGAATCTGGCTTTTCAGGTGTTTTCTGGCAAATGCGATGAGCTTTTCCCTCTGCCTCTGTTTGGCTTTGAAGAGAGCGGCATCGGGGATGTTCTCCGCCTTGCTCCAGATTGTGAAGTCATAAGGCTTGTAGTACCAGTTTTCGCCTATATATCTGTTGTATATGGTTTTAAACTCTTCGGATATGAATGTGGGCAAATGAACGCCGTTTGTCACATGCCCCACGGGTATGGAGTTTTCAAGAGCGTTCGGCCAGATGTTTTTGAACATCTTTCTGGAAACTTCGCCGTGCAGACGGCTCACGCCGTTTCTGTATGTGCTGAGCTTTATCCCGCATACAGCCATGGCGAAGCCTTCGCTCTCGTCAAAGGGGTTTACCCTGCCGAAGCCCATAAGCTGATTTATATTCAGCACGCAGTTTTCAAAAAGCGGGCCGAGAAAACGCTTAACCTGATCTGTTCCGAAAATATCAAACCCTGCGGGAACAGGAGTGTGGGTGGTGAAGATGGTGCTTTTGCGGACAACTTCAACAGCGGTGCGGAACTCCATTCCTTCTGAAACATAGTTTCTTATGCGTTCAAGGTTCACAAAAGACGGGTGTCCTTCGTTTATGTGATAAACCGTGGGTTTTCTGCCCATGGCGCGGATCGCCCTGTAGCCCGCTATACCGAGGATTATCTCCTGCTTGAGGCGCATGTTCGAGTCGCCTCCGTAGAGCTGGCCTGTTATCTGCCTGTCTTCTTTGGAGTTTCCTTCAACATCAGTATCAAGGAGGATAAGCTCTATCCTGCCCACCGCCATGCGCCAGACATTGACCTTAACATTGCGGTTCTCCACCATGACCTCAACGCAGACTTCCTGACCTTCGGGGTTAAGGGCACGGCGCATCGGCATGTTGTAAAACTCGTTGTAGGGGTAATATTCCTGCTGCCAGCCGTCGGAGTTAAGATACTGATGGAAATAGCCGTTTCTGTAGAGCAGGCCTATTGCGGAAAAGGGTATGCCCACATCGCTGGCGGATTTGCAGTGGTCTCCGGAGAGAACACCGAGACCGCCGGAATAGAGCTTAACGGATTCGTGTATTCCGTATTCCGCTGAGAAGTAGGCGACATGCATCTTTTCTTCGACTTTTTTTGCATGTTCAAGCTCAAACCAGCGGGGAAGCGTCATGTATTCTTCAAACTGCTTATGCACAGCCTCAAGGCGGGACATAAACACAGGGTCTTTCATCAGTTTTTCGTAGCTTTCCTTTGTCAGACTGCCGATAACGGCAACAGGATTGTGGCGGGATTTTTCCCATGAAGCGGGGCTTATGCTTCTGAAAAGCTCAAGCGCGTCATCATTCCAGCACCACCAGAGATTATATGCAATATCCTCAAGGGCTTTCAGCTCGTTCGGCAGGTCCGGCCTTACATTATATTCGGAAATCCTCATATTCTACCCCCTGAAAATTATATAGAAAAAATTATATGTGAATCAAGTATACTTGTAAAAACGATTTTTTTCATGCGGTTTTTGGGGTGGGAGTGCGGATTTAACAGTTTACCTGTAATGAGTCCGGAGTCTTATGATCTTAACCGATTTTCATTCTCCAAAACCTGATAAACATGGCGG
>JBFWJG010000047.1:0-17183 GCA_050253335.1 Deferribacterales bacterium
AGCGGTTACGACAGGCTCCTTGAGCGTCAGATTTTCAAACACGGCTACAAGGAAGAAGTGTAAACGAACGGCGCAGGACGCGCCTTCCGCCGTGCGCAGCGAAGCGTAAAAGATACACGGATGTATCCGCGGAGTGCGTACCGCAACATATGTGAGGAACGCAAACGTAGCCAGAGCAGCAAACGGCTTTGCCGTGTAGGCTGCGAGTGAGAAAAAACTACATGGATGTAAGTTTTTACGAACTATAATAGGTCTAGACAACTTCCTTTTCCTGTCGTATGCTTTTCTTCATGAAAAAATTCAGAATATTTCTACGCAACGCTTTCATAGCCGGAATTTTGTCGTGTCTGCCCATAGTGGTAACCGTATGGTTTCTGCGGTTTGTTTTTGATAAATTTTCCGGTTTTCTTCTGCCTTACTTTGATATGTTCATAGTGAGGTACGATCTAGTTATCCCCAGATATATCATGGAACTTTTCTCCTTTATTGTCATACTTCTTGCCATACTCTGCATAGGTCTTGTGGCGAAGCATTACGTGGGTAAAAAGTTTTTTAATATCCTTGAGGCGTTCGTATCAAAGATTCCTTTTGCCAAAAGTGTTTACGGCATTATGCGTCAGATTGTCGACACATTTCAGAACGCCGGCGGGGGAAACTTCAAAAAAGTGGTTCTTGTTGAATATCCCCGCAAAGGAATATTCAGTATGGGGTTTATTACCAAAGACGCCTCGGATTTTTTCACAAAAGCCACAGGGCAGGACTGCGTGAGCGTGTTCATGCCGACCACGCCGAACCCCACCTCCGGCTTTGTGCTTATAATACCCAAATGCGAACTGATAGAACTGAAAATACCCGTTGAAGAAGGGGTAAAATACATTATTTCCGCCGGGATTCTGGAACCTTTTGACAAAGACTTCAAACCGGACGCAGAAAATGTATCTTAATCTCGGGCTTATCGGAAACCCTTTATCACACTCCCTTTCCCCTTCGATTCATTCACGCTTTCTTGTGTCCGCCGGAATAAACGGCGGCTATGTCTGCTTTGAAGCCCCGTCTGAGAATGACCTGCCTGAAGTTTTTGATATAATGAAAAAATTCAGGTTCAGAGGGGCTAATGTCACCGTTCCTTACAAAGAGGATGTCATATCCTTCATGGACGAGCTTGAACCGCTCGCGGAGGAACTGAGAGCTGTCAACACAATACTTTTTAATAACGGCCGTACAAAAGGCTTCAACACCGATGTTCACGGATTTGCCGAAACACTGCGGGAAAACAGGCTTGATCTTGCAGAGGCAAGGGTGCTTATGCTGGGGTGCGGGGGAGCGGCGAAGGCTGTTCTGCGCTGTTTAAAAGATTTCAGAAACATTAAACTCACCGTTGTTAACAGAGACACTGCGAAAGCGGAAAATATTTTGAAATTTCTTAATTTTGACAATGCAGAAATATGTGATTATAATTACATCAGCAGGGAAGCGGTTTTTGACTCAGTCATTAACGCCACTTCCCTCGGGCTGGACGGTTCGCCCTTTGCCGATATGAGCAGGATAAAATGCACTCAGGCGGCTGTTGACCTGCAGTACAAACCGTGGGTCACTCCCTTTTTGAAATGCTATGAAAACAGCGGATGCAAAATAATAAACGGTTTTTCCATGCTGGTTCATCAGGCGCACAAGGCATTCGAGATCTGGACAGACAGAAAAGCCTGCTTTGATATGCAGGAATTAATAAAACTGAGCGGAGCCGCTAATTGAACACCGTCAGGAAAAGCACCAAGCTTGGCAGCATGCTTATTCAGGAAAATCTGATCACTCAGGAGCAGCTTGAGAAAGCTCTGGAATATCAGATGAATAAAGGCGGCAGGCTCGGCACGGTTCTCATAGATCTGGGCTATGTGGATGAGCTGTCCATAGCTAAGCTTCTCAGCAAACAGTACGGTGTGCCCTATGTGGACATTGCCGAAATTGAAATAGATCAGTCCGCCTCGGACGCCCTTTCCACAGACCTCTGCAAAAAATACAATGTTGTCCCCTTCGCAAGACAGGGAAAAACGCTCAAAGTCGCCATAACCGATCCGTCCAACGCGTATGCCCTTGAGGAGCTCCGCTTTGTTTCCGGCTTCAACATGGAACCGTACGTGACTGTGGAATCCATGATGAACGAATTTCTCCGCAAGCGTCAGGAGAAGGACGAGGAGAGCAGAACCGATCTGATGAAGGAGATCGGTGATTTTGACATGGAGGATCTGGAGATAGAAACTGTGGAGGAGAGCAGTGTGGCTCTCGAACAGCTCCGCAGGGATATTGAAGACACCCCCATAGTAAAACTGGTTAACCATATCATGAACGAGGCCGTGAAAAGACGCGCCTCCGACATCCATATAGAACCTTACGAGAAAGAGTTCCGCGTGCGTCTCAGGGTGGACGGAGTTCTGCAGGAACTTATGAATCCGCCGAAAAGCATCAAGGATGCTGTTATTTCCCGTATAAAAATCCTTGCCGATCTTGACATAGCCGAACGCAGGCTCCCGCAGGACGGCCGTATCAAGCTTCGTCTGGGTTCCATCACAATAGACATGAGGGTTTCCACACTGCCTGTTCTCTTTGGCGAGAAAGTGGTTATCCGTCTTCTGGATAAGAGCAATCTTCAGCTTGATATGGAAAAGCTGGGCTTTGAAAAGGAATCTCTGGATCGTCTGGTAAAAGCAATAGAAAGCCCTTACGGAATGGTGCTTGTAACCGGCCCCACGGGCAGCGGTAAATCCACCACGCTTTACTCCGCCCTCAGCCGTCTCAATAAAGAAGATGTAAACATTATGACCGCTGAAGACCCCGTGGAGTATAACCTTTTCGGTGTCAATCAGGTGCAGATGAAGGACGAGATAGGTCTGAACTTCGCCGCCGCCCTCCGTTCATTTCTCCGTCAGGACCCGGACATCATAATGGTCGGGGAGATAAGGGACTACGAAACAGGGGAAATCGCCATCAAAGCGGCGCTCACCGGACACCTTGTACTTTCCACCCTCCACACCAACGATGCGCCCAGCACTATAAACAGGCTTCTCAACATGGGTATCGAGCCTTTCCTTGTGGCTTCATCCACCAACCTTATCCTCGCCCAGAGACTGGCCAGAAGAATATGCCAGTCATGCACGGAGGAGATAGACATGCCGCCCGAAGCTCTTCTGAGCATAGGCTTCAGGAAGGACGAGGTAGGCACTTTCAAACCCAGCAAGGGCAAAGGCTGTGAAAAATGCGGCGGCACGGGATACAAGGGAAGGGTGGCATTCTACGAAGTAATGGAAATTACGGAAAATATACGGGAATGCATTCTCCGCGGTGCAAACGCAGGCGAAATTAAGCGGGCGGCACTCGGCGACGGTATGATATCATTAAGACGCAGCGGTCTTGAAAAGATCAAGAACGGCATAACCACGGTGGAAGAGGTGGTCAGAGTCACCTTCACCGACTGATGCGGAGGATAGGAAATGTACAGCCTTCAGGAACTTCTTTCCAAAATGGTGGAGCTTGACGCAAGTGATATGCATATAACCGTGGGGACACCGCCCACATACCGTGTCAGCGGAGATCTTGTGAGAATCGAGGGCGAACCCATGAAGCCCAATGAAACCAAGCAGCTCTGCTACAGCATACTCACCGAGGCGCAGAAACAGAGGCTTGAGGAGGACTGGGAGCTTGACTTGTCCTTCGGGCTCAAAGGGGTAAGCCGCTTCAGGGCAAACTTTTTCATGCAGAGAGGCGCAATAGCCGCCGCGTTCCGCCGTATTCCCTACAAAATCCTTACCTTTGAGGAGCTTCACCTGCCGGCAGTGGTGAAATCCCTGTGCGACAAACCCAGAGGACTGATCCTTGTTACAGGCCCCACAGGAAGCGGTAAGTCAACAACTCTGGCGTCTATGATAGATAAAATAAACACCGAGGAACCGGTTCACATAGTCACAGTGGAAGACCCCATAGAGTATGTTCATGTGCATAAAAAAGCCACGGTAAACCAAAGGGAGCTCCATGCGGATACGAAATCTTTCCGCAGCGCGCTGAAATACATTCTCCGCCAGGACCCCGACGTTGTTCTCATCGGCGAGATGCGAGACCTAGAAACCATAGAGGCGGCGCTCACTGTTTCCGAAACTGGCCACCTTACCTTCGGAACCCTCCATACAAACAGCGCCGTGCAGACAATCAACCGTATCATAGATGTTTTCCCCCCGCATCAGCAGCCGCAGATAAGGGCGCAGCTCTCCTTTGTTCTTGAAGGCGTTGTTTCCCAGCAGCTTATTCAGAGGGCGGACGGCAAGGGGCGTGTTATGTGCTGCGAAGTTATGGTTCCCAACTCGGCCATACGCAACCTGATCAGGGAGGACAAGCTTCATCAGGTTTACTCCATGATGCAGTCCGGCCAGTCCGAACACGGAATGCAGACCATGAGCCAGTCGTTGTTTGAAAACTACAGCAAAGGGCTTATCACATACGAAGACGCAGTCAACCGTGCTGTTTACCCTGATGAAGTAAGGCAGTTTATTGACAGGGCGGGCGGACCCCGCAAAAGAAGGTAGGATTCATGGCTGTTTATAAATACAGAGGGACAGACCCCGGCGGTCAGCCCATACAAAGTATAATCGAGGCAGACAACAAACAGCAGGCTGCAGAGATCCTCAAGAACCGCAGAATAGCAGTGCGGGAGATTAAGAGAGATTTCAGCAAAGCGGAATTCAGCCTGCCGGAAAAGATAAAAGACGAGGATATCCTGATTTCCACCAGACAGCTTAGTGTTATGGTGGATGCGGGTCTGCCCATCGTGAAGGCTCTGGATATCATAGCGACTCAGGCCTCAAAAAAACGTATGCGCAAGATATTCACGGATGTCAAAGGCGGAATCGAAACAGGTTCGGAGTTCAATAAAGCTCTGGCGAAATATAAAAACGACTTCGGCGAACTGTATGTCAACATGATCGCCGCAGGCGAGGCGGGCGGTCTTCTGGACTCGATTCTGGACAGGCTCGCCACCTACCTTGAAAAAGCCATATCCCTCCGCAGAAAGGTGAAAGCGGCGATGACCTACCCGACCGTGGTTCTTATCGTGGCGGTTGCCGTTGTTTACGGGCTTATGGTTTTCATTATCCCCAAATTCAAAGAGATGTACGAAGGTTTCGGCGGAGAGCTTCCCGCGCTGACACAGCTTGCAATCTCCATAAGCGACTTTCTGAGCAAGTGGTACGGCGGGGGGCTTATCTTTGCGAGCATTATAGTTACGTTTACTGTTCTGAAACTGACATATACACGATCGCCCGCCGGACGCTACAAGATGGATCAGGTTTTCCTGCGCATCCCCAAAATAGGGGATCTGATCCGCAAGGTCGCGGTGGCCAAGTTTTCTCGAACATTCGGAACCCTGCTCTCAAGCGGTGTTTCCATTCTGGATGCTCTTGATATTGTCGCGAAAACCAGCGGCAACAAGGTTATCGAAAAAGCGCTTCTGGACAGCAAGAGGGACATTGAATCCGGTAAAACAATCGTTGAACCGCTTGAAAAATCAGGAGTTTTTCCGTCAATGGTTATCCAGATGATCTCCGTGGGCGAGGAAACAGGCTCCCTTGATTTGATGCTTCAGAAAATAGCCGATTTCTATGACGATGAGGTGGACAGGGCAGTGGAAGGGCTTACCAAGCTTATCGAACCGTTCCTCATGCTTTTTGTGGGCGGTGCAGTGGGCTTTGTAATCATTGCGATGTATCTGCCGATCTTCAAACTCGGGGATGTCATACAGTAAGGGTATTCCGGTCATTCTGAGGCTTTAGCCGAAGAATCTCTATCTGGTGCTGGATGAGAGATTCTTCACTGCGTTCAGAATGACCTGTCCGGATGAGGAATCTTTCTAAAACACCTTCTGCTCCACAACCCTTTCTATTTCCGCCATAGCTTTGTAAATGTCATACAGCGCCTTGTTATAGTTGTTTCTGGCTCTGGTGAGCATGACGCGTGCGTCAAGAAGGTCTGTGGCGGTGGTTACGCGCTGCTTGTACTGGCTCTCCGTTATGCGGTAGTTCTCTTCCGCTGATTCCACCTCTTTTTCAGCAACAGTGAGACTGCCCGCCGCCAGTGAATACTGCTCGATGGCGTTTTCAAGCTGATATTTCATCTGTGCCGTAGTTTTGAGTTCCTGATGCTTCAGAGACATAGCATATGATTTTTCAGCCGCGGCTGTGCTTCTGCGGGCATTTCCGTCAAAAATGCTCCATGTTGCGGAAGCGCCGAAGATCACTTCGTCATCATATGAGTTTTCCCTGTCTGCCGGTTTGGCATCATCGCCGTATGAGTTATAGGAGGCCGACACGCTGACAGAGGGCAGACCGCCGCGTCTGGTGGCATCTGCGGAATAGTTCTGAGCCTTCACAAGCTCACGTACATATTTCAGCTCGCTCCTGTTCGCTTTGAGACTTTCAAAGAGCGAAGCGGGGTTCATCTCTGTCTGCTCCGGTTCGGTAAAATCCTCGTAGACTTCATCCGCCGGAATGTTGGCGCTCATGAGTCTTTCAAGCTCAAGAACGGCGATATTTTCCGCACTCTGCGCCTGAAGAAGCGCCTGCTTCTGTGAAGCAAGTTCCGCCTCAACCTTCAGCACTTCGTTTTTAGGAGATATTCCCACATCATAAGTGAGTCTTGCGTCTTTAAGCTGGCTTTCAAGGAGAGCCACGCTCTCTCTGGCGGCCTGTGAATCCTTTTTGGCCTGCAGAATGCTGAAAAAAGCTTTCTTAACATCCAGAACAACATCAGCTCTTATGCTTTCTTCCATAAACTTCTGCGCCTCAAGGGAGGATTTCGCCGCCTTCAGGTTAAGGCTGTCCGCCCCGCCTCTGAAAAGATTATAGCTCACGGTCACATCCGCGCTGGAAGCCTGATTTTTGCCCAAGCCGTATTTGTTGTCCTCGCTGGAACGCTGGTAGCCGTATGATGCATCAAGCTGCGGAAGGAAGGGCGAGCGCGCCGCGCCGATCTGGTTTTCCTTCTGCTCGGTGAGGTATCTGTATTCGGTTATTTCATGGTTATTCGCAAGCGCTCTGCTCACAGCTTCGTCCAGAGTGAGAGCATGGGCGGAAACAGCAAATGAAAGGCAGAAAACGGCTGCCGCAGTTTTTTTCATCATTGTCGGTCACCTTTTTGTCAGTAATTAAAGCATCTTAGCATAAACAGAACCGCGCGGGAAACAGGAAAGAAGGCTCCTTCCGCCTGTGTGCCGCATGTGAATGACCTTTAAACAGCAATAAAGTTTCCGAGATAGTGATAAAAACAGGCTGTTTATTTGTCAGGTTATGAACAGGAAATGTTTTTCTTTGAAGCTTTTGCAAAAATGAATTATTATATTTTTCTTATCGGTCAAAAACAGTACGTTTTACAAAATACAGAGGGTGCTTCAATTGAATAATAACGGCGAACTTAATCTCAACGGGCTTCAATACCTCATAGATGATATGAAGGTTGGGGATACATGGCGTGTGTTTAAAATCCTCGCCGAATTTGTGGAAGGTTTCGAAACCCTCTCCAAAGTAGGCTCATGCGCCACGGTTTTCGGCTCTGCCCGTGTGCGGGAAGGGGACTATGACTATGAGCTTGCCCGCAAGGTGGGGAGACTTCTTGCCGATGAGGGTATAGCGGTTATGACAGGCGGCGGACCCGGAATAATGGAAGCGGCAAACAGAGGAGCCTTTGAAAAAGGCGGACGCTCCGTCGGCTGCAACATTGAACTTCCGTATGAGCAGAAGCCGAACCCATACACCAACATAAGCATATCGTTCAACTATTTCTTCGTCCGCAAGGTTATGCTGGTTAAGTATTCCAGCGCGTTTATAATAATGCCCGGCGGCTTTGGAACCATGGACGAGCTTTTTGAGGCGATAACTCTTATCCAGACCAGAAAAATCAAGCCTTTCCCCATCATAATGATGGGCAGCGACTTCTGGAAAGGAATGCTGGACTGGGTTAAGGAAAGTATGCTTTCAAAAGGGTTTATCCACCCTTCCGACCTTGACCTTATACAGATGCAGGACGACCCCTATGAAGCGGTTGAAGCTGTTAAGCGTTTCCTTGCAAAGTGAAGTTTTGTGATATAAAACAGGGGGCACACTATGCGGATGTATGATCTGCACACCCACACGGTTTTCAGCGACGGAGTCCTTGTCCCTGCCGAATCTGCGCGCAGGGCGGAAAAGGCCGGCTATGGCGGCATGGCGTTCACCGACCATGCGGATGATTCCAACCTGCTTCTGGTTCTTGAGAATCTGCTGCGGTTCAAGGAGCGCTTCAACATGGAATCGCCGGAGTTTAAGGTGCTCGCAGGAGTTGAGCTCACCCATGTTCTGCCTTCGTCCGTGGCAAGGCTAGTTGACGAGGCCAGACGCTTCGGCGCCGATCTGGTTATTGTTCACGGTGAAACCCTCACTGAGCCGGTGGCGGAGGGCACAAACCGTGCGGCCATAGAAGCCGGAGCGGACATTCTGGCGCATCCGGGACTCATTTCCGCGGAGCTTTGCAGGCTTGCGGCGGAAAAGGGCGTTCATCTTGAGATAACCACAAGAAAAGGGCACTCCCTTTCAAACGGCTATGTTGCGAAAACGGCCCTTGAAAACGGCGCGTCCCTTGTCATCAACAACGATTTTCACGCTCCCGGGGATGCGGTGAGCGCACAGCAGGCGGAAAGAATACTTCTCGGCGCGGGGCTCAGCAATGAGCAGGCGGCAGAAGTTTTTGAAAATAATAAAAAACTTTTTTTAAGAAAACTGGGAGGCTAAGGTGGTCAGGAAGAGAAAACAGCCCGTTCAGGAAGTGCCGATCGATAAAGTCGAAGACTTTATGCTTCAGAACTACAAAAAAATAGTGATGATCGTGGGCGCATGTCTGCTTGTTTTTGTGGCGGCTTACACAGTGCGCCAGATTATGGCGGTGAGTGCCGCCAAAGCCGATACGGAAATCGGAATAACAGAAGCGAAGATGGCATCAAGCGGCGCAAATGCCGAAGGTCTCGCGGCCTTTAAGGCTCTTGCAGGCAAAAAATCCGCCTCAAAAAATTATATATATCTCAAAGCGGGAATTATAGAAGCTAACAACGGTCTGCCCGATGCGATGAAAACCCTCGGCTCTGTTGAAGGCGAGCTTGCTGAGCTTGCCAAAGGGCTTGCTTATGACATGGGTTCATCGGATGTTGATCCCAAGGCTTACATCGCTTCCGGTAAAATGAAGCCCCTCTGGTATTACAGAGCGGTACTTGCCGCTCAGGGTGAGGAAAAAACGAAGCTCCTTGAGGAGTTCGGTTCAAAATATCCCGAAAATGCTCTCTATGAAATGGTTAAAAGGTGGGAAAGCTAAATGAAGGAAGTTTTAAGCGGAAACGAGGCGTTTGCCAGAGGAGCGTATGAATACGGGGTGAAGGTTGTCAGCTCATACCCCGGAACGCCCAGTACCGAGATTACGGAGCATGTGGCTCAGTATGACGAAATATACAGCGAATGGGCGACCAACGAGAAGGTTGCCCTTGAAACGGTTATAGGCGCATCCCTTGCGGGAAGGCGCGCCATGACCTGTATGAAGCATGTGGGGCTGAATGTCGCGGCCGATCCGCTGATGACAGTCTCCTACACCGGCGTGAACGGCGGTCTGGTGATTGTTGTCGCTGACGACCCCAACATGTTCAGCTCTCAGAACGAGCAGGACAGCAGGCATTACGCCCGTCTGGCGAAGGTTCCCATGCTTGAGCCCGCAGACAGCCAGGAAGCCAAGGACTTCATCGGCATCGCCCTTGAAATGTCCGAAAAATACTGCACTCCGGTTCTTGTGCGCTCATGCACAAGGATTTCCCACAGCAAATCTGTTGTGAAGCTTAAAGCCAGAAACACTCCTCCGGTATTTGAACCGGAAAATGACATAAAAAAATGGGTTATGGTTCCCGCAAATGCCAGAGTGCGCCACAAGATTGTTGAAAACAGGCTTGAAAAACTCTCCGACTGCGCGGACACAGGCAGGCTCACCATCAACCCCGTGGAGTTCCGCAGTGATGAGATAGGCATAATCTGTGCCGGAGTCACATATCACTATGTTAAAGAAGCAATGCCCGAAGCGTCGATCCTTAAACTGGAGATGGTTTATCCTATCTGTTTTGAAAAGATAAAACGCTTCGCCGAGAAGGTTAAGAAACTTTATGTGGTTGAGGAGCTTGACAGGTTCATAGAAAACGAGCTTAAAGCAGCCGGAATCGAAGTTCAGCCTCTGAACAGAAGCGTCTGCGGCGAGCTTTCCGTGGATGAGGTTAGGAAGCTTTTCGGAAAAAGCGTCAAGGAACCCGCTTTCGATCCCAAACAGCTTCCGGCGCGCCCGCCGAACATGTGCCCGGGCTGTTCGCACAGGGGCATGTTTTATGCCATAGCGAAGCTTAAACTTTTCGCCGCCGGGGACATAGGCTGCTACACCCTCGGTCTTCTGCCGCCTCTCAGCGCTATCAACTCCACGGTGTGCATGGGAGCGAGCATCCCCATGGCACACGGTATGGATAAGGCCACTGACGGCGCATTGGCGAAAAAGTCGGTTGCTGTTATAGGCGACTCCACATTCTTCCACACAGGGATAAACGGTCTGCTTAACTCTGCATATAACGCAGGAACATCAACAGTCATAATTCTGGACAACAGAATAACAGGCATGACCGGACACCAGCCGAACCCGGGAACCGGGTGCACCATAAAAGGCGCGCCGACACAGAGAATCAACTTCCCCAAGCTTCTTGAAGCTATGGGTATTCAGAATATCAGAACAGTGAATCCCTTTGATCCCGATGAATGCGTAAAAGTGCTGAAAGAGGAAACCGCAAAAGAGGAACTCAGTGTCATTATTACTGATAAGCCCTGTATTTTCGCTGACAGAAGCGTTATCAGGCCTCCTTTCTTTGTGGATGTGAATAACTGTTCAGGCTGTACAATCTGCACAAGGCTCGGATGCCCCGCTATTCTCTGGAACAAAGAGGAGAAAAGGGCGTTCATAGACGAATCCCTCTGCACAGGCTGTGAGCTCTGTGTTAAGGTATGCAGGTTTGACGCAATTCATCAAAGGGGCAGTAAATGAAAGATATTAACATATTAATGATAGGCGTGGGGGGACAGGGAACTGTTCTCTCCAGCGATATAGTCTGCGATGTTGCCCTTGCGGGTGACGCGGATGTGAAGAAAAGCGAGATCCACGGAATGGCGCAGAGAGGCGGCAGTGTTGTTTCCCATGTGCGCATCGGGGCTAAGGTTCTTTCCCCCGTTATTCCAGTCGGCGAGGCGGATATTGTTATCTCTTTTGAGAACATGGAGTTTCTGCGTTATCCTGACTACGCCGGAAAAAACACATCTCTGGTGGTCAGCACACACCGGATTTATCCCCCTTCCGTTGCGGGCGGTCAGGAGATATATCCTGCCGAACAGGCGGAGGATACAAAAAAGGCTTTTAAAGAGGTCTTCGAGATAGACGCCATGAAAACCGCCACAGCCATAGGCAACTCAAAAGTGGCCGGAATGGTTATGCTGGGCAAACTTGCCGCCCTGCTTCCTTTTGATGCGGAGCTCTGGCGCGGCGTGATCTCCAAAAAGGTTCCGCCCAAAACAGTTGAAGTAAACCTTGCGGCGTTTGACGCGGGTTATCAGCTTTAATATTCTTCCCCGCAGTGACCAGCTAAGGAGGAGATTGTCTCTTATAGGCAATAACATCCCCCTTTGTAAAGGAGATTGAGGGGGATTTAATATCCTCTCAAACGAAACGTCGGCATGAGAATGTTTGGTTAATGATCAGGAAATCCTCCCCGCCCCTCCTTTGGAAAAGGAGGGAGATTGTCTCTTACCGGCAATAACATCCCCCTTTGTGAAGGAGATTGAGGGGG
This sequence comes from Deferribacterales bacterium, assembly GCA_050253335.1. Lineage (GTDB taxonomy): Bacteria > Chrysiogenota > Deferribacteres > Deferribacterales > Geovibrionaceae > Geovibrio. The sequence goes on from JBFWJG010000047.1 coordinate 11,918, forward strand.
ATTTAATATCCTCTCAAACGAAACGTCGGCATGAGAATGTTTGCTTAATGAACAGGAAAGCCTCCCCGTCCCTCCTTTGAGAAAGGAGGGGTTTGTCTCTTACCGGCAATAACATCCCCCTTTGCAAAGGGGGATTGAGGGGGATTTAATATCCTCAGATAAACTTTTCTCAATAGTTTGAGATTCTTCACCCTTAGGGTTCAGAATGACTTATAAGGAAACTTGTTTGCGGGCGGGCGGTTTCAGCCGCATCACAGGAAGCTGATACGGCGATTATGAACCTTGCGGCGTTTGATGCGGGTTACAGCTTCTGATTTTCAGCTTTTTCTAATCATGTAGTTTTAAGGCAGAGAGCGTATGCTTTCTGCCTTTTTTATTTGAGAATTTTTTGTTTCGTTTAGTTTTTATTAGAACATAATTTTAATTTGATATTAATGTTCAGTTCGTGTAAAATACAACAATATTTATTCGGAGGATGCTGAATGCTGTTTGTTAATATCTGCATTAAAAGATTTTTTTTATCATTACCCATATCCTGCTTCAGGGTGCTGAGCATTTTGATATTCATTGTTTTCTTATCATCAAGTGCATCAGCGCTTGATATTGCAGAAAATGACGAGATTTTGTTAAGCAATAACCCGGGCATACTTTTATCGGATCTGAACTTTACCTCTCCTGTATCAAGCCTCCAGCCGGGACGCTTTGTAATTGACACTTCGGATACGATGAGCGGTTTGTTCAGCGGTGCGGCTGATACCCATGCAGTGTTCAGAATAGAGGAGGGAGTAACCTTTTCTGTTCTAAACCGTTTATCCAGTGCGTTTAATACCTCAGGGCAAATAAGCTTTACAGGTGCCGGAGAAGTAAACTTTTCCGGTAATACTGAGAATATTTTCGGCGGTGCAGTCTATGCCGAAGGGGATATATCTTTCAGCAGTTCGGCAGTTTTTTCAAACAACTTTGCTTTAACCGGCAGCGGCGGTGCTCTTTTCTCCAATAACGGAAGTGTATATCTGGCTGACGGAACACGTTTTTCAGGTAACTCTACAGCGAATCTCGGAGGCGGGATATTCGCTGCCCAAAATATTGAGTTCGGCGACAGTGCTGTTGTGGAGAATAATAGCGGCGGGGAAGGCGGCGCACTCGCAGCCGTGGGCAGTGTTATATTCGGCGATGATGCTGAGCTGAGAGGCAACATAGCAACATTCGGACAGGGCGGAGCAGTTGTATCCGGCATGGGTGACATAATCTTTGGGGATGGAGCAATTGTCTCCTACAACACTGCTGATCAGGCAGGCGGTGCACTCTGGTCGGGTAATGATATTGTTTTCGGAGATAATGCATCGCTCACAGGCAATACATCCACAGCAAGAAGCGGAGGAGCTCTCAACGCCTACAACGGTGTGGAATTCGGTAATGATGCAGTTATCATGAACAACACCGCAGGACGTGGAGCAGGCGGGGTTTATTCAGGCATCGGGGGTGTCACTTTCGGAAATAACGCTGCTCTTATCGGAAATACAGCTCAAAGCGGTCACGGCGGTGCTGTTTCCTCAGGAGCGACAGCTTCATTCGGGGACAATGCGCTCTTATCAGGCAATACAGCCACCGGTGTCGGTGGTGCTGTTTCTGCCACTGATGTTATTTTCGGCGAGGATGCAGAAATTACAAATAACTCGGCTGTTGTTTCCGGAGCCATATATTCATCAACAAGTGCGGTTTTCGGCAACGGTGTGAAGCTTTCGGAGAATACTTCAACCAACGGTCATGGCGGTGCAGTTTACTCAGATGGAACGGTAAGCTTCGGCGATAATGCCGAGCTCAGCGGTAACAGTGCTTATCTTTACGGCGGTGCCGTTTATTCAATGGGTGCGGTTACTTTCGGAAACGGTGCGAAGATTTTTGATAATACCGCTGCTTACGGCGGTGCGCTTCTCATATATAACGGTGCTGTTTTCGGTGATAACACAGAATTTAAGGATAATACGGCAGATTACACTGCCGGAGCGGTTTATGCTGTCATGGGTGATCTTGAGTTCGGTGACGGCGCAGTTATTATTGATAATACTGCCGGAGGAGCCGGAGCGCTTTATACCTCAGCAGGGAGTATAACTTTCGGGAACAACGCAGTTCTCACCGGAAACGAAGCGGAAAGCGGCGACGGCGGTGCTGTTCTCTCGGGAATGATAGCCTCATTCGGAGACAATGCGCTTTTGTCGGATAACACGGCTTTCAACTACGGCGGTGCCGTGTGGGCAGGGGATGTTATTTTCGGCGAGGACGCGGAGATAACAAATAATACCGCTTACACCACCGGAGCAGTATATGCATATGCCAGTGCGGTTTTCGGCAATGGTGTGAAACTTTCGGAGAATGTTTCAACCGGCGGTCATGGCGGTGCCGTTTACTCAGAGGGAATGGTAAGCTTCAGCGATGATGCCGAGCTGAGCGGTAACAGTGCTTATTTATACGGCGGTGCTGTTTATTCAATGGATGCGGTTACTTTCGGAAACGGCGCAAAGATTTTTGATAATACCGCTGCTTACGGCGGTGCGCTTCTCACATATAACGGTGCTGTTTTCGGTGATAACACAGAGTTTAAGGATAACACGGCAGACTACACTGCCGGAGCTGTTTATGTTGTCAGCGGTGATCTTGAGTTCGGTGACGGCGCGGTTATTATGAACAATACTGCCGGAGCAGCCGGAGCCCTTTATGCCTCAGCAGGAAATATTACTTTCGGGGATAATGCATCGCTTAGCGGAAATGAAGCGGAAAACGGCAACGGAGGCGCTGTTCTCTCTGGAATGACAGCCTCATTCGGAGACAATGCGCTTTTGTCTGGTAATACTGCTTTCGGCTCCGGCGGTGCAGTTTATTCAGGGGGCGCAGTGAGCTTCGGAACGGAAGCAAAGCTTTCTGATAACACGGCAGCTCACGGCGGTGCCGTTTATTCAGCCGCGGGGGATGTCGTTTTCGGGAATAATACCTCATTGACTGACAATACAGCCTCGGTTTCCGGAGGCGCAGTCTATGCAGGAGGAAATGTTACATTTAATGCCGAAGGTGACGGTGTTACGCTTATTTCCGGAAATCTTGCCGGAGGCGAGGCCAATTCAATATTCTTCGCGGCGGACGGCTCAATACTAACCGTTAATACTGAAGATGAATCTGTCGTTGATATGCGTGATTCCGTGTCCGTGACGGATTCAGCATCGGTTAATGTTGTTAAAACAGGTTCGGGAGTATGGAAGCTCGGCGGTGTTAATGATTTTGGCGGAGGTTCCCTGCAAATAGCGGAGGGGACTCTTTACTTATACAGAGAAAATGAAGTTTCCAACGGGTATGATTCCCTTGGCGGTGAAAAAGGTGTCGCTTTCGGAGAAATTTCTGCCGGCTCAGTCAGTATAGGCGAAAATGCGGTGATAGCAGGAAGCGGAACAGTTAATAATACCATTAGTCTCTCCGGCAGACTTTCTCCCGGAAATTCAATCGGCGTTATCAATATGAACAGTGTGGTTTTTCAGGCTGATTCTGTTTATGAGGTCGAAATAAGTCCTGACGGAGCAAACGACCTTGCAGTAATTGCAGGAAATGCCGATCTCTCCGGCGGAAGTGTTTCTGTTTTGGCTGAAAGCGGCAACTGGGGCAACTTTGCCTCATATACAATATTGGAAGCAGGGAGCTTAACAGGTGAATTTCAGAATATTTCAAGCAATCTCGCATTTCTTGACCCTTTTCTGAAATATGAGAATAATTCGGTTATCCTTGATGTTTACAGAAATAATGCAAGCTTCGAATCTGTAACCAGAACATATAACCAGAAAATGATTTCCGGCGCGCTGGCAGGCTTCGGCACAGACAGCGGTCTATACAGAGAAATTTTGGGAATGAGTGCGTCCTCAGCCCGCAGTGCTTTTGACAGCATGAACGGGGAGATACACGCAACCGCTGTCTCTGCTGCCCTGAATAACAGCAGACTGATCAGAGACTCGCTGACTGCTCATCTTATTGAAAGGTCAGCTTTAAGAATAACTGCGGAGAACAGCGCCTGGGTGAAGCTTTTCGGCTTTACAACAGATACAGACTCTGACGGCAATGCTGCAAAATATAATGCAGACGGGCAGATTCTGATTGGCGGTGTGGATTTTCAGCCTGCGTCTTCAGGACGTTTCGGTATAACTTTGGGCTTTGAATCCGGAGATGTTGAGGTTAATGACGGGCGTAATTCCGATGCGGATATTAAAACAATCCATTTCGGTGCTTACGGCTCATACAATGCTGGTTTTGCGGAGTTCAGGGCAGGCGGGCTTATGGGCTTTGCAGATGTGGAAACTGAACGTACAGCAGAAGCCGGAGGGTTCAGAGAAACCCTGAACGGGGACTACAAAGCAAGAATATTCCAGACATTTGCCGAGGCGGGTAAAAGAATAAGCTTAGGCAGAGGATACATTATGCCTTTTATCAGCGCCGCTCATGTATATATGGAGGCTGATTCCTTTACTGAGGACGGGGGCGACATGGCACTGGAGGTAAGTGACTACAGCGGCAATTTACTTACTGCATCTTTCGGTCTCAGAGGCAATGTCAGCTTTACCGATATTTTCGGTCTGGGTGCATATGCCGCTTATCAGCATATTGCCGAAGGCTATGAGCCGGAAAGAAAAAGCCGTTTTGTATCAGGAGGAAGCGGATTCGATACAAAGGGTCTTCCTTTGGATAGGAACAGCTTTATCATTGGTACAGATATAAACTGTAGTATCACCGAGGCGGTTAATCTGAGTGTAGGATACGGCGGAAGCTTCGGTGATTATATTACGGAGCATCACGGTAAGGCATCAATCAGTGTTGCGTTCTGATGCTGTTGTGATATTTTAGCATACCAGCCCCGATTCCTGAAAAAGGTCGGGGCTTTTTGCCGAGGTTCCGGTATACGGTTCTTCCCAGTGAGAAACTTCAGGGTTATTCGGGGCTTTGACGGAGAATCTCAAGCCAAACAAAACGGCGGCATGAGAATGTTTGGTTAATGATCAGGGAATCCTCCCCGCCCCTCCTTTGAGAAAGGAGGGAGTTTGTCTCTTACCGGCAATAACATCCCTCTTTGTAGAGGGGGGCAGAGGGGGATTGAATATCCTCCCAAACGAAACGTCGGCATGAGAATGTTTGGTTAATGATCAGGGAATCCTCCCCGCCCCTCCTTTGGAAAAGGAGGGAGATTGTCTCTTACCGGCAATAACATCCCCCTTTGTAAAGGGGGACTGAGGGG
>JBFWJG010000048.1:0-16899 GCA_050253335.1 Deferribacterales bacterium
ATGATGAGCGAGAACGAACAGCATAAAACAGCGGCAATGAGCGCCGTTCTCCGCGCGGCGGACGGGTTGGACAGGTCGCACAAATCACTTGTGAAGGATGTTGAAGTCACAGTCAAACCAAAGAAAATTGAGATAAAGCTTGTTTCCGAGCACAACCTTTCCCTCGAAAAGAAAAAGTTCGGGATGAAAAAGGATCTTCTGGAAGAGATAAGCGGGAAGGAGCTGATTATTTTATGAAAAACGGTCTTTTTGCTACGATCAATATAGGCGCCAGCGCCTTCCGTATGCAGATCTCCGAGTTTAATGACGGTCAGGAGCGCATAATGGAAACTCTGGTGAAGCCCCTCGGCCTCGGCAAGGACACCTTCACCAAGGGCTACATAACGCTGGACAGTGTTTACAAGGCTACGAATATCTTACAGATGTTCCGCCATAAGCTGGACGAATACGGCATTAAGAAGAACTACAAATGCGTCTGCACCAGCGGGGTCAGAGAAGCCCGAAACCGCTATTTCCTCATAGACCATGTGCTGAACAAAACGGGGCTCAAGCTTGACGTTATTGAGCCTTCGGATGAGATATACATAAAATACATCGGCGTTAAGAACGACATAAAGAACTTTGAAAGCTACGAGAAAAAGGGCGTTCTCTTTGCCAATATCTCAAGCGGCAACGTGTCCATTAACATCCTCAAGGACGACACAAGCATCTTCTCCGGCTCACTCCCTTACGGAAGCCTGCGCCTGCGCCAGCTTTTCAAGGGAATACCCATACACAGCAGGTACAAGGCCTATAACCAGTATGTGGAGACAATGTTCAACACCATAAACTCGTCCCTCGGCGGTTCGCCTAAGATAAAATATCTTGTCTGCTCCGGCAGTTCGGTAAACACCCTCCAGTTCATCTTCAACCCTAAGGAGAACTATTTCCACCGAACCAAGCTTGAGGAGCTTTACGAAAGGGTGAAGGACAAGACTTCTCAGGAGAATATGACCATGCTGGGCATAAGGATAAGCGAGGCGAAGGTGCTTGTGCCCATGCTTGAGACTTATCTGCGCCTTATGCAGTTTGTGGGCACGGACAAGGTGCAGTTCAGCCGTAAGTCCTTTCCCAACGTGCTCACGAGATATTACTCAAATAATATACGCGACAACGGCTTCAGGGGCAGGCTCCGCAACACGCTTTACCATCTGGGCAGACGCTATAACTTTGACGAGCCCCATTCAAAGGTGGTGACCGACTATTCCGTTCAGATTTTCGATGCATTGGGCGATCTCCACAACCTCGGCATGAACGAGAGGATGCTCCTTGAAGCGGCGGCGATTCTCCATGACATAGGCTATTATATTGATGCGAAAATGCACCACGAACACTCCTACTACATAGCTAAGGCATTTGACATGCCCGGTCTGGATCAGGAGCAGATAAAAATAATCGCCTTCCTTGTCCTCATGCACAGGGTGGGCACTGATGAAACCGCGGAGACGAGGCTTTCATACCTCAATATGGAGACACAGCTTACGATCAGAAAGCTGGTGAGCATTCTGCGCATTGCGGATTCGCTGGACACAAGCCACATGCAGCTTGTGGAGAGCGTTGATGTCGAGGTGCTGAGCAGTAAAATAATAATAAAGGCAAGAACCAGAAAGCACGCCTATCTGGAAAAGCTGGGATTTGACCAGAAGAAGGATATGTTCCTTGAAACATTCGGTATTCCCGTTGAACTGGAGATGAAGGTACTATATGAGTGAGTATAAATTTATAAACAGGGAAATAAGCTGGCTCCAGTTTAACGAGCGGGTGCTGAGAGAGGCGGAGGACGGGAGTGTTCCGCTTCTGGAAAAGCTGAAGTTTCTGGCTATCTTCTCGTCCAATCTGGACGAGTTTTTTATGATCCGCGTTGCAGGGCTTTATGATCAGGTGGACGCGAAGTACAACATAAAGGATGCCTCCGGACACACCCCGAAAGAGCTTCTTGCGAAAATATCAGAGACGGCGCACAGGCTGGTTAAGGATCAGCAGAAAATTTTCCGCAAAGTGATAAAGGAATGCGCCCGCCACCACATAGTCATCCAGCCGGAGATAGACGGCGAGCTCTCAGACATAGTCGAATCCATATTCAATGACGAGATACAGCCCCTCATATCCCCCGTTACCCTGAGTGCGGCGAACCCTTTTCCGTTTATATACAACCTGCGCCAGTGCATTTTTGTGAAGCTTGAGAAAGGGGGCGAAACCCACTACTCCATAATAATAATCCCTGAAAACCTCCAGAGGGTGTTCAAAATCCGCCTGCACCGCACATACTGCATCACCAGCGAGGAGATAATCGCCCGATGCCTTCCGCAGGTTTATCCGGGCTATAAGGTAACGGACAGCTACACCCTCCGTCTCACAAGAAACGCCGACCTCACTGTGGAGGAGGACGAGGCTCAGGATCTGCTGAAAATAATAGAAAAGAAGCTCCCCTCACGCAAGAAGGGGAACGTGGTCAGGGTTGAGCTTGACAAAACCGCGCCGGATGCGGTGCTGAAGTTCCTTCAGGAGCATATCGGATTTGATGACGAGGATGTTTACATTGTGGACAAACCTCTGGATCTCACTTTCCTTTTCTCCATAGCAGACGGCAATCCGGATCTTATGTACCCTGAACACAAGCCCTTTGTGCCTTACGGACTGACTGCGGATGAAAATATTTTCGAAAGGCTCAAGGAGCGGGACTTTATTTTCTACCGCCCGTATCACGATTTCGGGTTTAATTCAGCTCTGATACGCCGCGCCGCTGTTGATGATCAGGTTCTGGCGATAAAAATGACCCTCTACAGGGCTAACCGCGGCTCAAGCATTGTGGAGTCCCTTTCCGAGGCCGCTAGGAGGGGCAAGCAGGTCTGCGTGGTGATAGAACTCAAGGCGCGCTTTGATGAGGAGCGCAACGTGGGCTGGGCAAAAAAGCTTGAGGAAGCGGGATGCATAGTCACTTACGGCATACCCGGACTGAAGATCCACTCCAAAAACCTCCAGATAATAAGGAAGGAACCGCAGGGAATAGTCCGCTACAGCTATCTTTCCACAGGGAACTTCAACGAGGCGACAGCGAAGATATACACAGACATAGACTACATCACGGCGGATGAAACCGTGGGCAAGGAGTGCGCGAATCTGTTCAACCTGCTGATGGGTTATACTGACTATGCTGACTGGGACAGGATAAGCGTCGCTCCCACAGGGCTTAAAGCTAAAATACTCTCCCTCATAGACTACGAGATAGAAAACGCGAAGGCGGGCAAAAAGGCGGAGATGATCGTTAAAATCAACTCGCTGATAGATAAGGAGCTTATCATGAAGCTCCACGATGCCTCCCGGGCGGGCGTTAAGATAGAGATGATAATACGCGGAATCTGCGGGATGACTGCGGGAGTTAAAGGGCTGACGGAAAACATAAGCATCCGCAGTATCATAGGCCGTTTTCTGGAACATCCACGCATAATCTGTTTTTATCACGGCGGCAAAAAGCGGCTTTTCATATCCACTGCGGACTGGATGGAACGCAACATGCACTCAAGGGTGGAACAGCTTTTCGAGATTACGGATAAAAACGCCAAAGAATTTATGATGACAATACTTTCCAGTAATCTGAGAGACAATACCAAGTCATGGGTTCTGGAAGGGGAAACATACAGAAAGCTGAAGCCCGCAGATGGTGAAGAGCCTCATAACACTCAGGAGTTCTTCATCGGAAAACAGATATGCAGTTAGCCGTAAGCTTCCGTTGCCTTTTATTATCTCAGGGTGTATTTTAATAAGATAAAATACATCCTATTAAGGTGCGGTCATGGCAAAGATGTGCAAACTCTCAAAATCCGAACGGAAAGAAAAACTGGACGGCGAAAAACCGAAATACATCTGCAAATGCGGCAAAGAAGCCGTAAAAGAAAAGCACCTCTGCAAGCCGGAGAAGAAATAAGGCACAGGATGTGCCGCCGCCGTGCGCAGCGAAGCCGCATTCATTGCGGAGTGAGCGTGTATAAAAAATTCCCACGGAGGGAGAATTTTTTATTGTTAAATAAGACACAGGATGTGCCGCCGCCGTGCGCAGCGAAAGGCTTTTCCATAATATCCATAAATCCCCCTCAATCCCCCTTTGCTAAAAGGGGGAAGCTATGTCTGCTGAAAGCAAAACACCCTCCTTTTGTAAAGGAGGGCGGGGGAGGATTTATCCAAAGGTATACTTTAAAAGAGCTTTGAAGCAAGCCGGGGGCCGGAGCCCCCTCATGTTACTTGCCTGTTTTCAGCATTTCCCAGTATTTTTCGTATATCAGGATAGCATCGCCCACATCTTCCTGAAATTCTCCTTTCGCGACAATCGCATCAGAAGGGTAGGAGATCGGGTTGTTCCTCACCTCAGGGTCAAGAAGCTTTTTGCCCTCTCTGTTAGGGATGGCGTAACCTATCTCTTCGCTGATTATTTTCGCTATCTCGGGTCTGAGAACGAAGTTTATGAAAGCGTGCGCCTCGTTGATGTTCTTGGCGTTTTTGGGAATGGCGAAGTTGTCCATCCAGAGGATTACGCCTTCTTTCGGGTAAACATATCTCATGGAGGGCATCTCTTCCTGAGCGAGGAAAGCCTCGCCGTTCCAGTTCATGCCGATTGTCACTTCGCCGTTGATATAAGGCACCTTGGGGGACTCGGAGTTAAATGTGCGCACTGAGGGCATAAGCTTTTTCAGCAGTTCATAGGCGGCTTTTATTTCGGCTTCCTTTATTGTGTTGCCGGAGTAGCCGAGCTGAACAAGCGCCATCTGGAAAACCTCGCGCACATCATCCGTGAGAAGAATTTTTCCTTTGTATTTGGGCTGCCAGAGAACGCTCCAGCTGTCAATTTTATCCTTCACAAGATCCGCGTTGTATGAAAGTCCGGTGCTTCCCCAGAGATAAGGAACGCTGTAGTCGTTGCCGGGGTCATAGGGCTTGTTCAGCAGACTTTTCTCAAGGTTTTTGAAGTTGCTTATTTTATTTTTGTCGATCTTGGCGAGGAGGTTTTCCTTCCTCATTTTGCTCACATAGTAGGTGGAGGGGACAATAAGGTCGTACCCTTTGCCGCTTATGAGCTTGACTTTGGCATACATTGCCTCGTTGCTGTCGTAGGTGTTGTAGATGACCTTGATACCGGTCTCTTTCTGGAACTTCTGGATTACTTCCTCAGGCATATACTCTGACCAGTTGTACAGGTAGAGTTCCTTTGCGGATGCCGCAAGGGGCATACTCATAACCAGAAGAAGTGCAAGAATTTTAAACAGTTTCATTTTCTCTCCCTCATCAAGAATTGCGACGTCATAACCATGACGAGCGAAAACAGTAATATAATCGCGCAGAGCGCGTTTATTTCAGGCTTAACGCCCAGTCTGACCATTGAGAATATGCGCAGGGGAAGAACCTCAAACCCCGGTCCGGTTACAAAAAAGGACACAATAACATCGTCCAGCGAAAGGGTGAAGCTGAGAAGCCATCCCGCAGCCACCGCAGGCAGGGACATGGGGAGGATTACTGATTTGAAAATCCTCATTTCGTCCGCGCCGAGGTCTTTCGCCGCTTCGATCACGTTTTTGTCAAACCCGCTGAGACGTGAAAAAACCGTAACCACCACAAAAGGGATGGAGAAGGTTATGTGCGACACAAGCAGAGTCCAGAAACCAAGTTCAATCTTAATTGACGCAAACAGCACCAGAAGCGATATGCCCATCACGATATCCGGCGACATTATCACCACATATACGAGGGCATAAAGGAGCTTTTTGCCGAAAAAGCTGTATCTGTAAAGTGTTACCGCCGTCAGTGTGCCTATGACAGTCGCGGCGGACGCGGAGAGGAACGCCACGGTGAACGAGTTTACGGCGGCGTCAATGAGCATGGTGTTGGAGGCGAGCTTGCCGTACCAGTCAAGGGTGAAGCCGCGCCAGCCAGTCATGTATTTGGAGGAGTTGAACGAGTTTACAACGAGGATTATGACCGGTATATAAAGAAAAAGATACACCATCAGCATGTACATGCTTTTGAAAAATCTGCTCATAGGGTGTTTTTCTCCCCGGCTTTCTGCACAAGTTTGGTGCTTTTGTAGTAAGCGAAGAGAAGCACCGCCATTATGCCGGTGAGCACAACGCTCACGGCGGAGCCAAAGGGCCAGTCACGGGCGGAGAGGAACTGGTTTTTGATCAGGTTGCCGATAAGCAGATCCTTTGCGCCACCCATGAGATCCGGTATGTAAAACAGGCAGAACGAAGGGAGAAAAACCAGAGTACATCCGGCTATTATTCCGGGCATTGTAAGGGGAATTATTATTTTTATAAAAGTCTGAATCTTGCCCGCGCCGAGATCACCCGCCGCTTCGATATACACCTTGTCCAGCTTCTCTATACTGGCGTAAAGGGGCAGAATCATGAACGGCAGGAGCGAATAAACCATGCCTATTGTCACGGCTGTTCCCGTGTACAGAAGCTGAAGAGGCTCATCTATAACCCCGAGCGCAAGAAGCACAGTGTTCAGCAGTCCGTTTGTTTTAAGCACAATCATGATTGCGTATGTGCGTATGAGGGAGCTTGTCCAGAAAGGGATGATTATGAGCATGAAAAGAACATTTTTCACACGCCCTTTCATTCTGGCCAGACGGTAGGCGAAGGGATAGCCCACAACAAGGCATATCAGCATCGAGATGAAGGCCAGCCTGAAGGAATCCGCGAATACCTCAAAGTAAACGCTTGAGAATATTCTCTGATAGTTTTCCAGAGTGAACGTGAAAGTTACGAAATTGTTTTCGTGCCTTTCAAGAAAGCTCACTCCGAATACAAGTATATTGGGAACAAAAACAAAAATCAGAAACCATAATGATATTACGGATATTACTGCTGTTTTAAAGAGGCTTCTCTCATTCATCGACCAGAACCACCTCCCAGCCGTCAACCCAGCTCACCGCCACATCCTGTCCGAGCTTGTAGTCAAACTCCTCATATTCCTCATCGAAGAACTCGCTTGCCAGAAGCTTTTTGCCCGAAGGCAGGACTATTATGGACTCAAGGGTTGCGCCCTTGTAGGTGGTTTCCTCCACACGGCCGAAGATAGAGCCCGCCTCCGGCTTTTCCGCCTTGGCCAGCTCTTCCACACGGATATCCTCCGGACGGAGAAGTATATTAACCTTTGCACCCTCCGCAGGGCGTTTCTTTGTATGTATTTCACATGAAAAGCCTTCAATTTTACAGGCAAATCCGTTGTCCGTATGCTTTTCCACCTGAGTACTCAGAATATTTATTTCACCCACAAAGCGGGCTACAAAAAGATTGGCAGGCTGTTCATAAACCTGCTTGGGCGTGCCTGACTGCTGAATGATTCCTTCGTCCATAACGATAACACGGTCGGACATGCTGAGCGCTTCTTCCTGATCGTGGGTCACGAAGATGAAAGTTATCCCCAGCCTGCGCTGAAGCTGTTTAAGCTCAACCTGCATCTGCTTGCGGAGCTTGAAATCAAGGGCGGAAAGGGGTTCGTCAAGGAGCAGGATGCGAGGCTTTTTCACCACAGCACGGGCTATGGCCACCCTCTGCTGCTGTCCGCCTGAAAGCTGACCCGGTTTTCTGTCCGCGTATTCGGACATTTTGACCATGCGGAGAACTTCGTCCACGTGGGTCTTGATTTCGTGTTTCGGCATTTTGTCCATATTAAGCCCGAAAGCGACGTTTTCAAAAACTGTCATGTGGGGGAAAAGAGCATAGCTCTGAAAAACAGTGTTCACATGCCTTTTATTAGGCGGCAGGTCTGTTATGTCGTTTCCTGCGAGCAGGATTCTCCCTTCATCGGGCTGTTCAAACCCCGCAATGAGGCGGAGGATTGTTGTTTTGCCGCATCCGGACGGACCGAGAAGGGTGACAAACTCTCCGTCTGATATGGAGAGATTGAGATTCTTCAAAATGGTATTCTCGCCGAATGATTTTGTAATGCTGTTCAGTTCTATTAAAGGTGCATTCTGTTTCATTCCGCAGTATTTACAGGAAAATTGCAAACTATGTCAAGTTTTTCAGTAAGTGTTTCATAACATATTGCAGATTCTTGACAAAATCCATGTTCATAATTTCTGTTTCATGTGTGAAAAAGTGCGTTTCAGGGCGGTATATGCGAGGCGATTTCTTGAAAAATGTATTTTTATGAAAATATGAATCCAAAATTAAGGTAAAAATAAGTGAAAAGTATAAGATTGCGTAAAAAATGCCTGTCCGAAATCAATATGTTTTTAAAGAAACTTTATTGTCTTTTAACCGTATTCAACTTTGGGTTAACTTTTATCCGAAAATTATTAAAACATTGTTAATCTTTTAAGAGTGTCTGAGCATATGCTTATTGATTAGTTTTTTAATAATGGGTATAGGTGTTTTCTATAGTCAAAAAAGACTCAATATATCATATATTTAACAATAATAATCGTGTTTTATTTTTGGCGTGTTTTTAATGTTAAATTATACGCCTATTATTAAATAGAGGGTGATTGTTTTATTAGTGAAAAACTTTTTATTCTGTCTTGAAAAGCGGATGGAATGGTGTATTGTCAAGTTAAGAGGTGATGCAGTATGGAACAGAAAACCCGTTACGGTGTGGGTGATATTTTCAGGATTTATGACAGAGCTCTCGAATCCTACAGAAATGTCATCCTTGTCAGGATCATTATCACGGAAGAACACTTTTACCTTCTCAGCATGCACTCATTCGAACCGTGGAGCGAAAGGGTTCTCAGCACGAAGGACATATTCAAAAAGACTTCCCTCACTATTGACGAAGTAAGCTACCTTGCCGATTCAGTGGATATAACATACCTCGGCAATGCTTACGAGCTGAAAGAAGATTTCGACAGTCTGCTTCTTAACAAAGTGGCGAAATAAGTCAGTAAAAAAATCCTGAAATAAAACAAAGAATATAAAAGCTGTCTCACGGGGCAGCTTTTTTTATTTTCAAGTTTTGTAAAATCCCCGCTTACCCCTTTGACATAGAAATTAATGGTAGTATAGTTGTCTTACGTATTTTATTTCACTTTTACGATCAGGGAGGAGTGCCGGAATAAAAACTCCGGCGGAGATTCTTCGCCTGCGCTCAGAATGGACGCAGGTTTTTACGAACTATGGCAAAAGGTGAAATATGACTTACGGAAAAAACACCGCATTAATAGTAGTGGACGTTCAAAATGATTTCTGCCCCGGCGGAGCGCTGGCGGTCAAAAACGGGAGCAGGGTAGTTCCCGTTATCAATTCTCTCATAGACAGCTTTGATGTCATTGTCGGCACGCAGGACTGGCATCCGGTGCATCACAGCTCATTCGCATCAAACAATGACGCTGAGCCTTTCAGTGTGAAGACGCTGAACGGAATTAATCAGGTCATGTGGCCTGAACACTGCATTCAGGGGAGCGGAGGGGCTGATTTTCACCCTGATCTTCATGCTGACGCCTTCAATATCATCATCAGGAAAGGAACAAATCCCGATGTAGATTCATATTCCGCATTCACCGAGAATGACGGCATTTCCTCAACGGGCCTGAAGGGGTGGCTGAATGAACTCGGCATAAGGAAAGTGTATATCACCGGCCTTGCCACGGATTTCTGCGTGCTTTACACCGCTCTGGACGCTGTGAAGGCCGGCTTTGAAACCTATGTGATTGAAGATGCCTGTAAAGGTGTTGACTTTCCTGAAGGAAATGTCGCGAAGGCTCTCTCCTCAATGAAGGAGGCAGGGATAAGGGTTGTTCAGTCTGCGGATGTAAGGTTATGAAATGTTCATACTCCGCTCTCATGACGGACTTCTACGAACTCACCATGATGCAGGGGTTTCTGGAAAAAGATCCGGACAGGCAGGCTGTTTTCGATATGTTTTACCGCAGACAGCCGTTCGGCGGCGGTTATGCGGTTTTCGCAGGGCTTGACCCCCTTCTGGATGCTCTGGAGAATTTCAGCTTTTCCGACAGCGATATAGACTATATAAAAAGCCTGAACTACTTCTCGGACTCTTTCATCGGCTATCTTCAAAATTTCCGTTTCAGGGGCGAGATCCACTCGGTGAAGGAAGGCACGGTTGTGTTCCCTAACGAACCGCTTATGCGTGTTAAGGGAACCCTCCTTGAAACGCAGATCATTGAACCGATTCTTTTAAACTTCATAAATTTTCAGACACTTGTCGCCACAAAATCCGCAAGGGTATGCAGTGTGGCGGGCGGTGCCTCGGTTATGGAGTTCGGTCTTAGGCGGGCGCAGGGCACAGACGGAGCTCTTTCCGCCGCCAGAGCTTCTTTCATCGGCGGAGTGAACGCCACCTCAAACGTTCTGGCCGGGAAGGAATACGGAATCCCCGTCAAGGGGACAATGGCGCACAGCTGGGTGATGAGTTTTGAAAGCGAGCTTGCGGCGTTTGAGGCTTTTGCCGCCATGTATCCGGATGACTGCATTCTCCTTGCAGATACATACGACACGCTTGCATCGGGCGTTCCCAACGCCTTGAAGGTCTTTGCCGGATTGAAGGCCGCGGGGCATAAAAACTACGGCATAAGGCTCGACAGCGGGGATTTGAGCTTCCTCAGCCGTGAAGCACGCAGGATTTTTGACAGTGAGGGTTTTACGGATGCAAGAATTGTTGCCTCCAATGACCTTGATGAGTGGATCATAGAACAGCTAAGCCGTGAAGGTGCGAGCATAAACGCCTACGGCGTGGGCACAAGGCTGGTTACTGCCGATAAAGACCCTGCACTTTCCGGAGTTTATAAGCTGGCTGCGAAAGAGGAAGGCGGGAGATTTGTTCCCGCAATGAAGATAACCAACAACCCCGAAAAAATGTCCAACCCCGGCATAAAAAATGTTTACAGGTTTTACGGGGAGGACGGAATGATGATTTCCGATCTGGTTCTCCTTGAGGAGAGCATGGGCGAGGTCGAAGAACTCATAGCGGAGAAAAAGCCTATCCGGCTCAACCATCCCTCCATAGAATACTCGTTTAAAACACTTGAGAATTACGCGGAAGCGAGGCTTCTTCTCGGCAAAGTGATGGAGAACGGCAGAAGAGCGGAGCCCGCGGCCGATCTTAAAAGCATTCAGGCACACGCAAAGGCGGAGCTCTCTGCCCTGCACGGCACATACAAAAGGTTTCTCAACCCTCACATATATAAGGTGAGCCTGTCCAACAACCTCAAAAAGCTTAAAATGTCCATAATAAAGGAGCACATGGGCTGAAAAAGGCTTCATAATATTTTTTTTCGTTGAATTGGCGGCGGAAGAATGTTAAAGGCATTAGTTAAAAAATGATAACTTAAAGCGGGAGAAGAGTAAGATGGCAGAAAAGAAAGTCCCTTTCACCAAACAGCAGATCGAAGAACTGATCAAGAAATACCCTACGCCTTTTCACATATACGACAAAAAAGCGATTCTCGAAAACGCAAAAAGGCTCCAGAAGGCTTTTTCATGGGCTCCTGAGTTCAAGGAATATTTCGCTGTGAAGGCTCTGCCCAACCCTTCCGTTATGAAGGCTCTTAAATCGATAGGCATAGGTGCGGACTGCAGTTCACATGCCGAGCTTCTTCTCTGCGATATGGCGGGCATAAGCGGGGAGGACATAATGTTCACCTCCAACGAGACCCCCGCGAAGGAATATCAGAAGGCAAAAGCGCAGGGTGCGGTAATCAACCTTGACGACATAACTCATATAGACTTCCTCGAAGAGGTCGCGGGCCTGCCGGAGCTGATCTGCTTCCGCTATAACCCCGGTCCCCTGAAAGGCGGCAACGCTATAATAGGCAACCCTGAGGACGCAAAATACGGCCTCACCCGTGAGCAGATGTTTGAAGCTTACAGCAAATGCAAGGCAAAAGGCGTAAAGCGCTTCGGCATGCACACTATGGTGGCCTCAAACGAGCTTAATGTTGACTATTTCGTGGAAACGGCGGTCATCCTCTTTGAGATGGCTGCTGAAATAGCTGAAAAAGTCGGCATAGAGCTTGAGTTCATCAACCTCGGCGGCGGAATCGGCATACCTTACAAACCTGAGCAGGAAGCTGTGAACCTTGAGGTTCTCGGCGCCAAGATCAAGGAAAAATATCAGGGCATACTCTCCGCAAAAGGGCTTAACCCCAAAATATACCTTGAGTGCGGAAGGGTGATCACAGGTCCTTACGGCTACCTCGTGACTCAGGCTCTGCATGAAAAGAAGATATACAAAAACTATATAGGCGTTGACGCGTGCATGGCGAACCTTATGCGCCCCGGCATGTACGGCGCTTATCACCATATAACGGTTCTCGGCAAGGAGAATGCGCCCGCTGACACGGTTTATGATGTCGTGGGCTCGCTCTGCGAAAACAATGACAAGTTCGCGGTGGACAGAACACTGCCCGTCATCGAAAAAGGCGACATAATCGCAATCCATGACACAGGCGCCCACGGACACGCAATGGGCTTCAACTATAACGGAAAGCTCCGCTCCGCAGAGTTTTTCCTCAATGAGGACGGCTCTTTTGAAATGATCAGAAGGGCTGAAACCCCTGAGGACTATTTCGCTACCCTCAGGTTCTGAGACACTCAGCGCCGCCTCTTCAAAAAGGGGCGGCTTTTTTTTCAATCTCCCTTGCGGATGTTCATTGCTCTGCTTATAATATAAGTATCTCCTTACGGCGACCCGTCACGTTGAACTTAACCTTGTATCCCGCTTTATTCTTTCGCGGAGGTGCACAATGGGAAGCAGACATCACCACACCAGCCCCGAATACCTCAGGAACATGTGCGATACCGCCGGTCTTTATACTATGGCTCAGGAAGGCGATCCCGCCGTGGGCATGGAAATGACCGAAATTCTCATGGAAAAAGGCTTTGAAAGCGGGCTCTACTACAGCAACCTGTATCAGAACATAGCTTACGGCCTTCAGGGGCATGAAACGGAAAATTCCAGATACTGGAGAAGTGTTTACGAAACCGAACTGAGATAGTTTTACCCTTCGGGCGGTTTTCAGCTTAACTCTTTGACAGCCGATATTTAAGGCAGTATCATCCCAGGTATGAACATAATCATTCTCAAAGAAAGTGAGCTGAAAAAAGGCAGAGCGGAAGTTTCGGGAAGGCGGTTTAAACACCTGAAAGAAACGCTCAGAAAAACTGATGGAGATGAACTTAAAGCGGGGGTTCTGGGCGGAAAGCTCGGAACGGCGCATGTGGAACAAATCGGCGATGAAAAAGCCGTTCTGATGTTCACACCGGATAATGACCCGCCCGTTCCCCTGAATGTACGCCTCGCACTCGCTCTGCCCCGCCCGAAGGTTTTAAGACGCGTCCTTTACACCCTGACCTGTCTCGGCGTGAAGGATATTCATATATTCAACTCCTGGCGGGTTGAGAAAAGCTACTGGTCAAGTCCGCTCCTTGAAGGGATTGACGATTTTCTCATACCCGCCCTTGAACAGGCAAAAGACACAATCCTCCCCACAGTCGCTTTCCACAGATTTTTTACCCCGTTCATCCGTGAAACTCTGCCGGAAATCAGTAGAGATACCCTGCGTCTGGCCGCTCATCCTGCCGGCAGTCCTCTCGAATCAAGGCCGCAGGAGCCTGTGACCCTTGTTATAGGCGCTGAGGGCGGTTTTATCCAGAAGGAGCTGGACACTCTGGAGGAAACAGGTTTTTCCTTCTTCTCCTTCGGCGAAAGGGTGCTGAATGTGGAAAGCGCAGTGCCTTACATTCTGGGGAGGCTTCTCTGAAAATTCAGTGCAATTTTTTTCAATCATTTTCAGCTTTTTGAGAGTATAATTCACCCATGAAAGCGGGAGTGAATGCAGCCTACTGGCACAAAGATTTTCTGGAAGGGTTTGAATCGTGCCGTGTAACGGACAGCAAGCATGCCTTTCCCAAACATGTGCATGATGATATGTACTCCATCGGTCTGATGCACTGCGGCGGCTGCTACTGCGTGAGCAATGCGGATTCCGACACGATAGTTCTGCCTGATGAAACAGTTTTCATAAACCCTTCTCAGGTTCACTCAGGGATTCCCCTCGGAAAAGGGCGCGCCACATACACGATGCTTTACTTCAAAAATGAGCTTATGGCAAAACTGGCGGGGGATATTCTTGAGCGCCAGCCGTTTCACCCTGAATTTTCCGATATGGTGGTTTCATCGCCTGAGGTGCACGGCTCATTCCTGAACCTCTACAGCGCACTTCTGCATTCCGAGGAGAGCATGGAGCTTGAATCCGCGCTCACCGAGAGCCTTTCTCAGGTTATACGCGCCTGCGGGACATCCGGCAAATCCGGCGACAGAAGGCTGGTCCGCAGGGCAAAGGAGTTTCTCAGCGGCGATCTCTCCTGCAAGGTCACTCTGGAGGATATGGCGGGGGAACTGGGCGTGAGCAGGTATTACCTTCTGCGCACCTTCCGGAAAGAGGTCGGCGTTCCGCCCCATGTTTACCGCACAGGCAAGCGCATCGAGCTTGCAAAAAGGCTTCTGCGTCAGGGTATGCCTTTTGCCGAGGCCGCCCTTGAGGCCGGATTTGCGGATCAGAGCCATTTCTCCAATAAATTCAGACAGTTCACAGGTTCAACCCCTGCGCAGTACGCTGATTCCTGCTCAGGGGCAATTTTCTGCAATACTCACGGATGAAAAGGGGCTATCCTTGCCTCCTCACATTGAGGAGGACTGATTTATGACCGAAAGACAATCCGCTCTGATGCCTTTTGCCGCCGTTTTTGCGGCGGTTATTTTCTGGGCGGGCTCATTCACCGCCACACGCATAGCGCTCACCGAACTGCCCCCTTCAACCATTGTATGGATAAGGATGGCATCGGGCTTTATACTGCTTTTTCCCTTCTGCTTCAGGCTTTTTCCCAAAAATATCACAATGGGGGAGATAAGGCTCCTTGTGCTTATGGCACTCTTTCAGCCGTGTCTGTATTTTCTCCTTGAGGCTAACGCGCTCAGATTCACCACCGCTTCTCAGGCCGGAGTAATCTCCTCCACAGTACCTATGTTTGTCGCTGTGCTTTCTGCTTTGTTTCTCGGTGAAAAAACAGGCAAAACAGCCATGGCTGGTCTTGCGGTTTCCGTTCTGGGCGTGGCTTGGCTCACTTTCGGCAGCGGTGCGGACGCAAAAGCGGCAAACCCCGCTCTGGGCAATATAATGGAGCTTGGCGCCATGGTCTGCGCCGCAGGCTACATGGTGCTCACCCGCAGACTTTCAGCGAAGTTTAATCCTTGGGTGCTCACTTTTATTCAGGCGGCTTCGGGATTTCTGTTTTTTTCCGGCGGTGCGGTTGATGCCTTTGACGCGGAGTGGAGCGGACGGGTGATTACTGCCGTGGTTTATCTGGGCGTGTTCGTCACAGTCGGCGCTTTCGGGCTGTATAACTGGGGGATAAGCAAGATACCCGCCACCAGAGCGGCGGTTTTCATAAACCTTGTTCCGGTCTTTGCGGTTTTTATGGGGTGGGGCATACTGGGTGAGTCACTGGGAGTTTCCCAGCTTGCGGGCTCCGCTGTTATCGCCGCAGGTGTTTTTCTGGCGCAGAAGAAATAAGAGAGTTTTTCTTTTTCAATAATTATATTTAATATATTCGGAAAATCCTCCCCTGCCCTCCTTTAATGAAAGGAGGGTGTTTTGCGTTTGTCTGCAACAACTTCCCCCTTTATCAAAGGGGGACGGGAGGGGGATTTACAGATGTCGCCAACCAGAGGCTATTATAACAAAAGTTTCTGAAAAGTCTTCTACATCATATCCGCAAAGCTTATATCCACAGCCAGAACTCCGGCGAAGCTGCCCCCCGCATCCTTCACGGGCACTGCCACGGTGAAGCAGAAGTTGTCAGTGGCAACAGACCTGTAAATATCTGTTACGTAAACATCTCCTGTCTCTTTAGGTTTTCTGAACCAGTCCCTCGTGCCCCAGTCGGAACCGACGGAAAGGCTGTCATTGGAATCGCGCACATTTCTGTTCCATATGTTGGGCGTTATCTGTCTGCCTCTGGCATCAGTTATGTATGCAAGCTCTATGTAGCTGTTGCGTTTGATGAATTGGTTCATATAGCCTTCTATGGAGGAGGCGTTCATGGAGGTGACTTCTCTGCTTTTCGCGGCCTCCTGCGCAGCTTTCATGGCTTTTTCGTGTGAGCCTGTGCGGAAAACACCGACTGAAACAAGGAGGTCGTCGCACCCGCTGTTTATCTTATCAACTATACCGTTAAGCTGGGTCGCCAGTACCGACTGCTCCTCCGCGGCTGCGGCTATGCCGTCTATCTCCCCGACAACGGACTTCACGGTAACATCCTGCTCCTGTCCTGCCGCGGCTATGGTGTTCAGGTGTCTGTCAAGCTCGTCCATGTGAGTTGCCACATCCTCCAGAAGCTCCACCGCCTCCTCGCTTATTTCCGCCGATTTCTCGACAGATGAAAGCACCTGCCCCACGGAGCCCATTGATGTTTCTATGCTGCTTTTGATGCTGTAGAGAATCCCCTCCACCCCGTTTGTGGCTTCCATGGACTGCTCCGCCAGCTTGCGCACTTCCGTTGCCACAACGGCAAACCCGCGTCCGGCTTCGCCCGCTCTTGCCGCCTCTATGGATGCGTTGAGAGAGAGCAGGTTTGTCTGGTCAGCTATCTTTTTTATCATCTCCATTATGGAGCCTATCTTGCCGGACTGCTCGGAGAGTGCTTCCATCTGGTTTTTGAGCCCCGTGACCATCTCCCTGACTTCAAGCATGGATTTCTCGGAGAGGCGGCTTTTTTCCATGGCTATGCCTGCTGATTTGGTTATCTGCGAGGAATACTGAGTGGCTTCCAGCGTGCTGCCAGTCACATGCTCCACGGAAACAGCCATCTGCTGTCCTGCGGCGGCTATCTGCACGGCCTG
>JBFWJG010000049.1:0-16882 GCA_050253335.1 Deferribacterales bacterium
ATCCTTTATGCCGATGTTCGGGAAAATATCCTCGACGGTTACGCACTCGTTCTCGACAGTGATTACATTTGCCGCATGAGCGGAAAAAGATGCCGCCATGAATACCGCAGAGAGGATAAGGGTCATGATTTTCCTGTTTTTCATATCATACTCCGTTTACTAGCGTTTAAGGTTGTTGACTATCTGGAGCATATCATCTCCGGTCTGAACAGCTTTTGAGCTGATTTCATAAGCTCTCTGACCTGTGATCATCGCCACCATCTCTTCCACAAGGCTTACGTTGCTCATTTCCAGAATGTTCTGGGCTATCACGCCGAAGCCTTCCTCCCCGGGCACGCCCACCTGCGGATCACCGCTGGCTCCCGTTACCAGATAGAGGTTTTTACCCATTGAATGCAGACCCGAAGGGTTTATGAAACGGGCAAGCTCTATGGCGCCGATTTCCGTGGGTTCTTCATCCCCGGGAAGAACAACGCTCACCGTGCCGTCTTCGGCGAATGAGATCTCCGTTGCGTCCTCGGGAACCACTATGGCCGGTTCGAGAAGATAACCGTTCGGGGTTGTTATGTTTCCGTTTCCGTCTATCTGAAACGCTCCTGAACGGGTGTAGCCTATGTTGCCGTCCGGCAGGGCTATCTGGAAATAGCCGTCCCCTTCGATTGCCACGTCCATTGTGTTTCCGGTGTACTGGAAGGAGCCCTGAGAATGTATTTTCTGTATGGCTGTAACTTTTGTGCCGAGACCTATTTCTATGCCCGTGGGGTGTTCCAGCCCTGCGGCGGTAATTGCGCCTGCCCGCCTGACTTCCTGATACATAAGATCGTCAAACAGCACTCTGGATTTTTTGAAACCCACGTTGTTAACGTTTGAGAGGTTGTTTGCGATTGTGTCCACATTTGTCTGCTGAGCCGTCATGCCCGTGGCGGCTGTCCAGAGTGTCCGCATCATGTTATATGCTCCTTACACCGCTTTACCGACGGTGTTGATTGCTGTTCCGTTGATTGAATCTATGCTCTGAATTACTTTCTGATATGTTTCAAAGCCGCGCATTGCGTCTATCATGCGCACCATTTCCATTACCGAGTTAACGTTGCTGCCTTCGATATATCCCGCCGTCACACCGGGGTTTTCCGCCTGTTCGGGGATTGTGTTCACCGCGGCGTAAAGGTTGTGTCCGACTTTCTGGAGGTTGTCCGTATCCTCAAAAAAAGCTATGCCGAGCTGATCCACTGCCCCGCCGTCCACAAGGATTACTCCTGTTTCGCTCACTGTATAATTATCCGGCAGGATAATCGGCTGAGGGTTGGCATCGTCTATGTTGGAGAGGACAGGGTAGCCTTCCGCCGTGACAAGCTGGTTGTCCTGATTCACAGTGAAGGCGCCGTCACGGGTGTAGCGGATCCCGAAAGGAGTTTCCACCGTGAAGAATGTATTGGGGTCAGACAGGGCGAAGTCTAGCTTGTTTCCTGTTTCCCTCAGATAACCGATGGAGAAGTCTGTTTTGTTTTCAGACATTTTTACTGTGGAGTTCATGGCTTTATTGTAATCCGTTGTGCGGATAAAGTTCTGCGGGAACTCGTTTTCCGTCGGGAAATATTCCGTGAACACCGGCACGTCCTTTTTATAGCCGGCGGTATTCACGTTGGCTAGGTTGTTGGCGATGTTTTCCACCCGCCTGCTCTGCATCATGAGGCCGCTGGTGGCTACATAGAGTCCGTTCAGCATATTCTATTCCCCCTGTGAGGATGTTTCGTTATCAAGACTTCTGAGGTATTCATCAAATTCCTTCTGCCACTGGGCTTCTTTTCTCATTGTTTCCCCTTTCTGCTCAAGCTCGCTGATCTCCCGCTGTTCGGCTTCGGCGGCCTTTCCTGCCTTTTTCGCCTCGGCACGCTCCTCCATGCGTTTTTCAAATTTTTCCATCTTGGTCACGGGGATGCCGTATGCTCTGGGGAGGGCAACGGCGAACATCTGTCCCATTGCCTTCATGGAAAGGGTGCTGGAGGGGATGGCGTTTTTCGCCGGATAGTACCAGAAGTTGGAATCGGCTCTGCTTTCAAGGGTGATCACGCTGGAGAAAACGGGTATGTCGCTCTTTGTCATTATGCTCAGCACGACAGTGCTTGAGTTCTTGTCATAGCTTCTCTGAACACCTTCGTTAATGCGGGAAACGATTATGTAGTCCGCCTGCTGTATTTTGTCGGTGACTCTGCCCAGTTTGGAAAGCTGAAAATAGTTCCGCATCATCCTTCCGGTTTCCTCATCGTAATATGTTTTCCCTTCCCTTGTGATTCTGGCGGGGAGAATGTAGTATGTCTTTCCTATGGGGAGCGTCTCGTGCGCCTGAGCATAGAAAGTTGTCACCTTCTCTTTTGTTTTGTCGAAAATGAGGGAGGATATGTTCGAGTTTGCCTCAAGGCTTATGAGGACAAACAAAACACCCGAATCCAGACGGGTTGTGAGCTCTATAATCTCCGTCAGGGTGTCGTCAATGCTTGAGGCCAGTTTGCCGGGGTCGGTCACCTTGGATGAACATCCGGCAAATAAAGCAAGCGCAAGCAGCAGGGGAAATATTTTCTTCATCCTATCCTCCGTCACTGAGGTATAATCAAGAAACATGCCAATATCCTGTTAATGAGGTGATTTATGCTGGAATTCGTCATTGACCGCAAAAAATGCCGCAGGTGCTCGCTCTGCATGGAGGACTGTCCTGTGGGGGTTATAGAGAAGGACGGAGAAGGTTTTCCCGTTATAGCGGAAGAGAAGGAGGAAACCTGCATCCGATGTCAGCACTGTCTGGCTATCTGTCCTGACGCCGCCCTCTCGATCCTCGGCAAAAAACCGGAGGACAGCATGTCGGTCTCGGATATGCCCACTGCGAGGCAGACAGAGGCGCTAATCCGCAACAGGCGCTCAGTGAGGCATTTTAAGAAGAACGATGTGGAGTTTGAAACGATCCGCTCTCTTCTCTGTGTCACGGCAAACTGCCCCACCGGGGAGAACAGGCGTTCTCTCACCTTCACCATAATAGACAACCGCGCTGATATGGAAAAGTTTGTAACGAAGGCTTACGTTCTGCTTGAAAAGAGAGTGGAGGAAGGCACTCTGCCCGATGAGTTCAGGTTTTACGCAACTCTTCTCAAAAGATATAAAGGCGGCAGGGATATCATTTTCCGCGGTGCGCCGCACCTCATAGTCGCTTCCGCCCCTAAGGGGGAGGGAACCCCCGCGGCCGACTGCTATATAGCACTCAGCTATTTTGAACTGTACGCATATAGCCTCAAGGTGGGCACTGTCTGGCTCGGATTTCTGGCGTTTATGTTTGAGTTCATGCCGGAGATAAAGGAGGTTCTGGGGATTCCGCATGATCACGAAGCGCCCTATGCCCTTCTTTTCGGCAAAGCGAAATATAAATATCCCCGAGGAGTTCAAAGGGACGATTTCAGGATAAATCGGCCGGAGTTTTGACGTATATCTTGAAAAGCTCTGAAATTAGCTCTATATTAAGCTCTGCATATGAGGTGAGATATGGATGTTATTTACGCTGACTATTCAGTAAGTATGTCTGAGTTTAAGAAAAATCCGGCAGAGGTGCTCCGTAATGCAGGTGAAAAACCTGTGGCGGTGCTGAGTCATAACCGCCCTGCTTTTTATATGGTTACTCCGAAAATGTTCGAAGCTATGCTGGAGGAGATTGCTGATAAAGAGCTTATAAGCAAGGTTAGAACAAGGTTAGAAAGCCTTGCGGATGCGGTTGAGGTTGACATTGACAAAATCTGAAGCCAATCCGCCGTATAAACTGAAATTTCACCCGGAAGCGCTCAAAGAGTGGAGCAGGCTTGACGGAGGTGTGAAAAATATTTTTCGAAGACTGCTGAAAAAGAAGCTGACCAATCCTCATTCCCCGGGTTCCGCACTGCACGGAGAGCTCAAATACTGCTACAAAATCAAGCTGCGCAAGCAGGGGTACAGACTTGTTTATTATGTTGAGGATGACAGCTTTTTGTTATCGTGATCGCTATAGACAAGCGTGAGGAATCAGCCGCATATAAATCTGCTCTGGCACGTCTTCCGGAGACAGATTGATAGCGGCATACCACCCCAGTTCTTATTTGTAGGGTACATTCTCCTCATAATGGCGGAGAAATTCATCTATAAGATGCTTGTCCACATCGGAAATTTTGGTGAATTTGAACGCAACGAAGCGTTTTTTGGAGCTCATTTCGTCCTTGTTCGCCTCAATGCGCCAGACAACGGCGTGGGCATGGACAACATCCTTCACACCGTGGTTGGGAAACTGTATCTTCGCTTCGTAGTCGTCATATATTTCAAAAGATACGCCGGTGTTGGAGAGAAATCCGCCGATGCTGACATCGACAAGCTCCACAAGGGTATATTCCCCGTCCTTCTTTAAATAAAGCTTGAGAGGCACACCGCTGTATCGTTTGTGTCTGCGGCGTTCCTGTTTCTTTTTGTACATGGTTAATCCCCGGATAAAAATTGTGTGGAAATTATTATGACATTTAAAGGATAAAGTTTCCAGAAGAATAATGGGTATGAATAAGAATTATCATGAAGCTCTGTAACCCGCATTAAAAAAGCCCTGCGGAGAAAACTCGCGCAGGGCTTCGATATTAATGGCGGTACAGGGAATTGAACCCCGGACACTGCGGATATGAGCCGCATGCTCTAACCATCTGAGCTATACCGCCTTATATCGGGACTGATTTATTAAACTATTTTCACGTCCTAGTCAACGTAATTTTATCTTTGTCCGTAATTTTTTAAAGGAAATTTTCCGAAAGCGAAGCACTGAGGATTCCGGACAGCCTCTCTTCAAGTTTGTACATCCTTTCAGACACTGTTTTCGCCACAATCCACACAAACTTGCCGAAGAGCACCGGATGTGCCGTCTTCATCTTCTCTAGCCCTTCAGGAGAGACAGAGAGCAGGATGACCTCTGTGGAGGCTGCGGCGTTTGCGGAGCGGGGATAGCCTGTCAGGATCGCCATCTCGCCGAAAAAATCGCCCTCCTTGAGGTTGTTGAGGAAGATGCACGTCTGCTCGTTGACATCCTTGGATATTCCCACTTCTCCCTCTGCTATGATGCAGAACTTATCGCCTTTGTCCCCTTCCCTCAGGATAATATCTCCGGCAGAGTATGATTCCTTGGTGAAATAGTTCAGGAATTCTTCCATTTCCGCAGCGGAAAAATCGGCGAATTTGGGATTTTTTTTCAGTATCGCAGCACTTGTTTTCAACTTAGCACCTTCAGTTATATTTTATGCCGAGGCTGTCCGCTATCTCAGTGAGGGCGGCCTTTGCTCCGGTCTGTATGAACACATCCGGTCTGCATACCCTCAGGGATGATTCGTCCGGATTTACGGTGATTATTTTACAGCCGGATGCCTGCAGGCGCACGGCAAGATAATCGTTGGTGGGTATGCTTCCGCTTGAGCCTATGAGAAGCGCAACGTCAGGAACGCCCGAACGGTCCATGAAATCACGGAAGTTATTGTACTGATAGGCGTGCTCCACATAGTCAAAATCGCCGAACATAAGCACATTCGGCCGCAGAAGACCGCCGCACTTGGGGCATATTGGCAGCTTTGAGGCGGTCATGCTCTCGCTGTTCAGTTCGCAGAGCGGCACATCGTCATTTTCTTCGTATGTGTAGCTGCACCCAAGCCCCGCCATGCACTGCAAACGCCATATGCTGCCGTGGATTTCATAAACATGATCGGCGGATGTGCCTGAGATCATGTGGTAGCCGTCTGTATTGGTGGTGTGGATGAAAGAGCTTCGGAAGTGGTTTTCGATGAGGGCGTTTATGACTGCGTAGCCTTCGTGCGGCCTGTTTTCGCGGGCGTTGCGCCTGCGCCATTCGTAAAACGCCCATGCGTGGGCGGGGCGGACTTTGAAGCTTCTGGGGTTTGCGAGATCCACCGCCTCAAGGTTGAGGTGCCTGTAAGCGGGAAAGTTCCGCCAGTAGCCTTCTTTGTCCCTGAATGTGGGGATGCCCGATTCGGCGCTCATCCCTGCACTGGTGAGGAAAAGGCAGGTTTTTGCGCCGTGAATGATCTCCGCTGCTTTGTCCATGGAAGCACCGCCGTTTTTTGGTAATTTTACCAAAAAAATCCCGCTATTTCCAGTGAGCTCCTTCCGCTTCGAGAAGTTTTACTTTTTTATGTACTCCGCTGGAATAGTTTCCGAGGGAATCCGAACGCACAACCCTGTGACAGGGAACGATAAGCGGATAGGGGTTTGTTCCCATTGCCGTGCCCACTGCGCGTGCGGCGTTTCTGCTTCCGCTTATTTCGGCGAGTCTGCCGTAGGTGATCACCTCTCCCTTGGGGAGGAGGAAGAGATTTTTATAAACCGTTTTATGGAAATCACTTCTGCCTTCAAAGACAAGTTCGTCAAACTTCAGCGGACATTCGCCGTCGGGGTATGATTCCAGATAGGCGCATATTGCCTCATGTTCTTTTTTAACAGGCGCAGTGTCGAACTCCTCAGGACGTATGAGGCAGACCTCCATGAGCCTGCCCGCATCGTCAAACACGGGGAAAACATCGCCTATGTGCCTGTTGGTTAAGTGAACCATGTACATATTACGGCCTCACGAGGAAGTTTTTATCCCAGTCCTTCATAACAGGGTCATAGCCCTTGGAGCGGAGCATGGAGCAGAATTCATCCACAGTCCTGTCGTCCTCTACCTTGAACTGCTTGCCTTCGTGCTCCTTGTTATAGCCGCCGGGCTCGGTCTTGGAGCCTGCGCTCATCTGCGTTACCCCCAGCGGGAGAAGGTGCTCCCTCATCTCGGCGGGCTCACGGGTGGAGATTACAAGGCCCGCGTCATGGAGGAAAAGGCGCAGTGCGAGCATGGACTGAACAAGGTTTTTGTCTTTTATTATTTCATAGGGCGTAAAATTGCCCGCGGCAAAGCGTATGCGGGGGAATGACACGGTGACGTGGGTCTTCCAGTACTGCTTCATAAGATAACGGGCGTGGATGCCGACGAAAAATTCTTCGGTGCGGAAATCCTCAAGCCCCATAAGCGCGCCTATGCCCACTGTGCGGTAGCCTGCGGACGCTCCTCTGTCCGGCGTTTCAAGGCGCCAGTCAAAATCACGCTTTTTCCCCGCTGGGTGCACTCTGGCGTAGGTTTCCCTGTTGTAGGTTTCCTGATATATCGTCAGGCCGTCCGCACCGGAACTGCGCAGAGCGGCGTATTCCTCTGTGCTCATAGGGAAAACTTCTATGGAAAGTGAGCTGAACATATCCCTCAGCATGTCGCAGGTTCTGGCGAGATCCGAAACGCTCACCACCTTAGGCGATTCCCCCGTTACAAGGAGAAGATGCTGAATCCCCATATCGGCGATTGTTTTAGCATCGGCGAGTATTTCCTCATCCGTCAGGGTAACTCTGGGGATTTCGTTGTGCTTGTTGAATCCGCAGTAAACGCAGGAGTTTGTGCACTCGTTGGATGTGTAGATAGGGGCGTATATCTTGATTGTTTTGCCGAACCTCTGCAAAGTTATGCGGCTTGCTTCCCGTGCCATGGGCTCAAGGAAAGCCTCCGCCGCGGGTGAGAGCAAAACGGCGAAATCGGTCTCTGTCAGGGTGTCTTTATTCATTACGGCGGCAACATCCGCCGCTGTCCTTGAGTGGATGAAGTTCTTGACCTCATTCCAGTCGTATTCCTTATGTATCTGTGTGAATGTCATTTTAATCTCTTAAAAATCCGGTGAGCGGGCTTGATGCCTCAGCTTTTTCCTTTCTGGAGGGCATTCCCGCATCACGTGCAAGCACAGCCGCGTCCACAGCCAGCTTAAACGCCTCTGCCATTTTTACGGGGTCTCCCGCTGTTGCTATCGCCGTGTTGACGAGAACCGCATCCGCCCCCATCTCGATGGCGAGCGCCGCGTGGCTGGGTGCGCCTATTCCCGCATCAACCACAACAGGAACGTTTGCCTGCTCTATTATGATTCTCAGGTTGTCTTCCGTTCTTATCCCCTTGTTGCTGCCGATGGGCGCGCCGAGGGGCATAACAGTGACGGTGCCTATCTCCTCAAGCCGCTTGCAGAGAACAGGGTCGGCATTGATGTAGGGCAGAACTTTGAACCCTTCCTTCACAAGGATCTCAGCCGCTTTGAATGTCTCGATGGGATCAGGGAGAAGATAATACGGATCGGGGGTGACCTCAAGCTTAACCCAGGGTTCGCACCCTGCGGCGCGGGCAATTCTCGCCAGCCTGACAGCCTCTTCCGCATCTCTTGCGCCGGATGTGTTGGGGAGCAGGAGGTATTTTGAAGTGTCTATATGATTGAGTATATCGTCCTGCGGGTTGTTTATGTCCACCCTGCGCAGGGCAACGGTCACTATCTCGGCACCGCTTGCCTCAGCCGCGGCCGCCATAACGCCGCTTCCTGCGAATTTCCCCGTGCCCACCATGAGTCTGCTTCTGAAGGTTCTTCCGTCTATAATAAGATTTTTTGAGAACATGCTCTTTTACCGCCTGAATAACTGAATGTATTTCAATAGTAATAGCCGCTGATTAAATGTCAACAATATATTGACAGATAAATATTGTCTCTGATGCCCCGGTGTCCGCCCCTGAATACCCTTGCCAAAAATTAAAATAGGCGTAAACTTAGTTGCGTCAATTTTGTCAGGTAGAATGGACAGACAATATAAACCTGCGAGGATTTCCAGATGGATTTTTGCAATCTTAAAAGCCAGTATTCATTAGTAAAGGAAGACATCGACCGCCGTGTCATAGCCGTTTTTGAACACGGAAGATACATTTTCGGCCCCGAAATAACGGAGCTTGAGAGAAAATGCGCCGAATTCTGTGGTGTTAAGCACGCCCTCGCCGTTTCCTCCGGCACTGATGCCCTGCTTATGGGGCTGATGGCTTATGATGTTAAGCCCGGGGATTATGTAATAACCACCCCTTTCACATTCATAGCAACCGCCGAGATGATAGCCCTTCTCGGCGCTGTGCCTCTCTTTGTCGACATAGAAGAGACAACATACAACATCGACCCCGCGAAGCTTGCGGAACTGCTGAAAAATCCTCCTGTGGACAAAGCGAAGATCAAAGGCGTCATCGCCGTTGACCTATACGGCCAGATGCCCGATTACGCGGCAATAGAAAAGGTTATAGCTGACAGCGGTCTTGATCTCTTCCTCATGGAGGATGCGGCGCAGAGCTTCGGTGCCGTGCAGAGGGGCAGACGTGCATGCTCCTTCGGGAACATAGCCGCCACATCCTTCTTCCCCTCCAAACCTCTCGGCTGCTACGGGGACGGCGGAATGGTTTTCACCGACTGCGACACTCTGGCGGAGAAGATGGGCTGGATCAGAAACCACGGGCAGAACGAGAGATACCGCCACAAAATAGTCGGCATAAACGGCAGGCTGGACAGTGTTCAGGCGGCAGTGCTCCTCGGCAAGTTTGATCTTTTCGTAAACAAAGAGATAGAAGGGCGCGACAGAATCGCCGCTATGTACACCGAAAGGCTCTCTAAGATAAATGGCGTGAAAACTCCTGTTGTTACAGACTTTAACCGCTCAGTGTGGGCGCAGTACTCCATTATGGTGAAGGACAGGGACGGTCTCGCCGCTCACCTCGGCTCAAAAGGCATACCAACTGCGGTTCATTACCCCATCCCCCTGCACATGCAGGAGGTTTTCGTTGACCTCGGCGTTAAAAAGGGTGCGCTCCCCGTCTCCGAAAAAGTGGCGGCGCATATAATGAGCCTCCCCATGTGCGCATACAAAACAGAAGAAGAGATAAGCACAGTGGCGAACGCCGTTGCGGATTTTTTTAAGTAAGTATTACAGCATAGAAAAATAAACGGGTTTTGAAGGGTTCGGGGAAACTTTGTTCCAAAAAGGTTTCCCCGTTCTTTTTTAAAAGCATGGAAATTTGATTTTTATTGACTGCGATCCTTTTTCAGGCTTTACTTTCCGGATGGAAAAAAACCGCGCATTCACAGAGCATTTCAGCAGAATTTTAGGTACGGATTCCGAGGCGTTTTTCGCTTCCCTTGAGCCTATGCCCTCAAAGCATATACGCATGAACACCAAGCGCGGCATAAACTACCTGCCCGAAATATCGGAGCACGGCATAATCCTTGAGAATGACAGGCGTTTCCCCGCGGTTTACAAGGTGATTGAAGGGGCGGAAAAGCTCACCTCCACAGTGTCGTTTCAGACCGGAGGATTTTATATCCAGAACCCTTCGTCTGTCTTTCCGCCGGATGTTCTGTGCAGGTTTCTTCCTGAAAACCCCGCTGTCATGGATGTTTCCGCCGCTCCCGGGGGGAAGACCGTCGCTCTTTGCGATATGCTGAAAAACAGCGGTGTCGTGGTCGCCAACGAGCCCTCGTCGAAAAGGCTGAGATCTCTGGAATTTAACCTTGAGAAATACGGCTGCTGGAGCGCTAAAACCGTCTCCTTTGACGGGCGCGTGCTGGACAGGCACATGGAAGAAACCTTTGACGGCATACTTCTGGACGCCCCGTGCAGCAACGAAAATAAAATATTCCGCAACGAAACAGTGAACGCCTCATGGGAGCCAGCCCTTGTGGAGCGCATGGCAAAGCTCCAGCGGGAGATTCTGGATTCCGCCTTCAGATGCCTCAAGAAAGGAGGAGTGCTGGTTTATTCCACATGCACTTTCTCGGTGGAGGAGAACGAAGGGGTTATCGGCTCGTTCCTTGCTGATAATGACGAGGCTGAGCTTCTGGACATCTCCGAAGGCGAGGCGACATACGGGATCAGCGGCAACTCCGCCGTGGATGAGAAAGTGCTCCGCGTTATGCCCCATAAGCTCCCCTATGACGGTTTTTTCATAGCCGCACTGAGGCGCAGAGGGGACGAGGCTGAGGGCTGCGCCTTAAAAGTGAAGAGAGACAAACAGCTTGATTCCCTTTTTTACGAGCTTCCGGCAAACCTTTCCGTTTCTCAGGGGTCAAACATTGCATATATAGAAACAGGCTGTGTTCTGGAGGCGAGGGTACGCCTCAGTAAAAGCGGCATACTCCTCTGGAAGCGCCCCGGAGAACTCAGCGCGCAGTGCGCCTGGGAACTGGGCGCGAATCTGCGCCCCGAATACCGCGCGGAGACGGATCTGAGCGGTGCGGTGCGCTATCTTAAAGGATTTGACACGGATAAAACGTCCGATTATCATACTCCGGTTCTTTACTACGGGGAGATTCCGGTCGGAACAGTCAAAACAGTTGACGGCAGATTTAAAAACAAGCTGGACAGGTATTTTTTGTATGGAAAAAACATTGAGTTCTAAACTTTCAGCAATTTTCATATTATTTGCGGTTCTTCTCACCGCTTTCGGCGCTCAGGCGCAGCAGCAGCTTTCAAGCAATGTGTTTGCCTACAGAAGCGAGCCTTTCGTTGCCGTGGTGGTGGATAAAAGCACCAGTGTTCTGTACATAGTTGAAATGAAAGAGGGCAGACCGGAAATAATCGCCAAAACTTCCGTTCTGGTCGGCGGCGGCGGCGGGGATAAAAAGGTCTCCGGCGATATGAAAACCCCCGAAGGGGTTTACTACATCACGGGCTATCTTTCTCCGGAGGAGCTGAGAAAGGCTTACGGCAGTGTGGCGGATGATTACGGCACGGGAGCTTTTCCCCTGAACTATCCCAACTTCTTCGACCGTATAAGCGGCAAAACAGGCAGCGGAATCTGGATTCACGGAAAAAGGGTGGACAGAAAAGAGCAGACCACAAGGGGCTGTGTCGCCCTTGAGAACGATGTTCTTGATAAATATAAGCAGTATCTTAAACGGGGCGTTCCGGTTGTGATCGCCAGAAAGGTTGAGTTTGAGCAGCTTCATAACTACGAGTCCGAAAAGGCTTTCCTGAAACAGAAGCTGGATGATCTCGTGGCCTCATGGGAAGGGCTTGACTTTGAAAACTTCGCATCCCATTACCACATAAAGTTCAGAAGCGGCTCCGGCGAGAACTACGCGCAGTATCTCGGCAAGAAGAAGACGCTTATGAGGCTTTACCCCGAACGCAGGATAGAGATCTCCTCAGTGCGGGCCTTTAAAGAGAACGGAGATGAGTTTGTCTATGATTTTGACCAGCTTTACTGCGCTGACAACATACTGGCTTACGGCAACAAGAGGCTTTATCTGAAAAAAGAAGTGGACGAGCTTAAAATAATCGCCGAGGAGTTTTTCTCCGAACCCTATGACGCTCTGATGCGGGAGAGGGCGGCGGACTTCATAGAAAACTGGAAAAAATCATGGGAAAGCATGGACATGGAGAAATACATGGCGGCTTACTCCCCAGCCTTTTCCTCCGACGGTTTCAGCTATGAAACATGGAAAGCGGACAAGACAGACAAGTTTCAGAAATATTCTGAAATTAAGATTGGAATAGATAATATAAAAATTTCGCAAGTTTCCCCCAAAAGGGTGAGAGTGAGCTTCACTCAGCACTTCAGCGGAGACTCCTACAGTGATACGGGGATCAAAACCCTTGAACTTGAGGGCTGCCCCGGGGATTACAAAATCAGGAGCGAAACCTGGAGAGCCCGATGAAGAAAACCCTGACGCTTTTAATTCTGCTTTTTACCGCAGTTCTGTCATTCGCCCAGACACGCCCCTACACCGAGAATCAGGTGTATTTCAAGGGGACGGAGTATGAACTGGATGTCTACAAGATTTACGGCAGGCAGGACGGAAGAACAATGCTTATCATGGGCGGTATTCAGGGGGACGAGCCGGGAGGCTTCCTCTCTGCCGATCTCTATGCGGATATGCGCCTTGAGAAGGGGAATCTTATAGTTATCCCCAGAGCGAACTTCAAGTCTGTGATCCTCTTTGACCGTGAAACCGAAGCGGACATGAACAGAAGATTCACCAAAGACTTAGGCATTATGGAGATGGACAAGGTCGTCGCGGTTATCATAGAGCTTATGGGCGAATCGGATGTTTTTCTCAACCTTCATGACGGCTGGGGATACCACAACCCCAAATATATTGATCAGTGGCGCAACCCTTCAAAATTCGGACAGTCCATAATCACCGATGCTGATATATTCACCTGCGACGACGGGAGGCTTCTGGATCTCAAAACTCCGGCAAAAAAGGTTCTTGAGGCGGTGAACAGAAGCATAGGCGAGGAACGCTACTTCATGCATTACTTCAACACCAAAACCGAAGATCCCCTCACTAAGTTTACTGACATGCGCAAAACAGCCACATATTACGCGCTGAAGCATTTTTGTCTGCCCTCATTCGGCGTGGAGTCTTCAAAAAATCTCCCATCGGTTGAGCTCAAGGTTCTTCACCATAACTATGCTGTGAACGAATTTATGAGATATTACGATATAGTTCCCGAGCATCCGAGGATTTTTCTGAAGGCTCCCCGCCTTAACTATGCAGTCATCAAGGTTAATGACGAGGTTGTGACTGTGGAGGACGG
Source organism: Deferribacterales bacterium (assembly GCA_050253335.1). Lineage (GTDB taxonomy): Bacteria > Chrysiogenota > Deferribacteres > Deferribacterales > Geovibrionaceae > Geovibrio. The sequence continues at coordinate 13,462 of JBFWJG010000049.1, forward strand.
CAAAACCGTTTTTGCTGACAGAGGAGACATAATAGAGATAACAAATGTGGATGCCAACTACGACAGAGGCATCTCCTGCGATATTCTCGGAATGGGCGACCTGAACGACTGCGGGAAGCAGATTCAGGTTTCGGGCGAATCCCGTATCGTTTTCCGCAAGGACAACCAGAAAATGGGCGAGATAAAGCTTGCATACAAAACAAAAACAGCCTCCGCCGCTCCCGTGAAAACCCCTGTTCAGCCTGTTGTGAAGACTCCCGAACAGCCGAAACAGCCTGTTCAGCAGGCAGGGGAAAACCTTGTCCCCTCCAGAACAAACGTTATCTTTGTGATGAAGATTAACGGGGCCGAAAGGCGTGTCGCCTCCGGCGGATCAGTGAAAGTTAAAAAGACCGATGTTATTGAATTCATAGAAGCTCTCGGCGGTGATTTCGGCTCGCCTGACGTCCCTGTAAACGTGAAAGGCTATGTTCCGGCCGGAGCAGTGAACAACGGGGATGACAGAGGCTACAGAATCCGCATGACGGATCACTTCATGCTGAAATACTCCCGTGACGGCAAAGGCAGTGCCTACCCCGTGATTGCCGGCAACAGCCGCAATGAGATAGGCGAAATCTGGCTTGAGATTGAGTGATGAAACGGATTGAAATACGTGTGAAGGGAAGAGTGCAGGGCGTGGGCTACAGGGCGTTTGTGCACAACGGCGTGGCTCCCCTCGGCGTGGGCGGATATATCCGCAATGTTGCGGACGGCAGTGTTGAGATTGTTGCCGAAGGCACTGAGGCTCAGCTCACGGAAGTGCTGAAAAAGGCACGTGCGGGCTCGCCCTTTTCCGAAGTAACGGACATGACCGTTGTGGAGGGAAAGCTCACGGGCGAATTCTCCTCCTTTGAGATAAGAAACTGATAATGAATAGATATAAACTTCTGATATTCGACTTTGACGGCACACTCGCAGCCACGGAACCCGCCATACAGTTCTGCATGAAAACAGCGTTCAGGGAATACGGCCTTACTCCGCCGGACGAGAAGTCCGTGCGGGACGCCATCGGGATTCCGCTGATGCGGATGATCGCTCTTCTCGGCGGGTTGGATGATGCGGCGGCTCAGGAAGTGACGGATATTTACAGAAAATATTACCGCAAAGAGGGGATGGCGATGACTAGGCTTTTTCCTTCTGCCTTTGACACGGTGAAAAACCTGCACGGCACAGGCTATGACATAGCAGTGATAAGCAATAAAAACCACGCCGTGGTGGTGCAGTCTGTGGAGGTAACGGGGCTTATGCCTTTCTGCGGACTTGTGGCGGGGGAGCGTGACGGTCAGTTCCAGAAACCGCACCCGCAGGCATTTACGGAAATAATTGTGCCCCGTTTCGGCGTGGCGGCGTCTGAATGTTTAATGATAGGCGACGCTGTACAGGATACGGGTTTTGCCCTCAATTGCGGCATGGATGCGGCGTGGGCTTCATACGGTTTCGGGAATGAAACGGAGTGTATGAACAAAAATGTTAAATTCGTGCTTAATGATATTTCGGAGTTAACCGATATACTTGGTTGACAACGTTTTTTACGGAGAATTCATTGAGTGTCAGACAGGCGATACAAATCAGGGAGGATGCGTTTCGCCCCCGTCCGTTTTTGAAATGGGCAGGCGGTAAAGCTAAGCTAATTCCTCAGTTCGAACCGTTTTTCCCAAAGAAAAGAACGGTTTACTTCGAGCCCTTCATAGGCGGCGGAGCGGTTTTTCTCCACCTCGCGGCAAAGGGGCTCATCAAAAAAGCCTTCCTGAACGACCTCAATTCGGATCTTGCAGGTCTTTATTCGGTTATAAAAAACTCCCCTTCGGACTTCATAGAATCGTGTCTTTCCCTTTCCCGTGAGTACCTTGCCCTTGATGACCGTGACCGTGCGGAATACTACTACGGCAAGAGACGGCAATACAACGCAGGAAAAGGTTTTGAGCCCGTAACCCGCGCCGCGGCAACGGTTTTTCTGAACAAAACCTGCTTTAACGGCCTCTTCAGGGTGAACAGCAGGGGGGAGTTTAACGTTCCTGCCGGAAGATACAAATCACCGACAATCATAGAACCCGAAAATATATACGCAGTGAGCAGAGCGCTTAATAAAACTGAGGCGGAGATAACCAACGCCGATTTCGGCGACGCTCTTGCCGAGGCGTCAAAAAACAGCTTTGTCTACTACGACCCTCCATACAGGCCGCTGAACAGGACGGCCTGCTTCACAACATATTCCACAGGCGGCTTTGACGACACGGAGCAGGTGCGCCTCGCCTCCTCTTTCCGCGGACTCAGCGAAAAGGGAGCCGTGCAGATGCTCAGCAACTCCGACCCTAAAAACGCAGACCCCGCCGACTGCTTCTTCGAAGAACTCTATGAGGGCTTCCGCATACGCAGGGTGAAGGCCGCCCGCAACATAAACAGCAGTGCGGACAAACGCGGCTCCATCAGCGAGCTCCTGATAACGAATTATTAAGGGTTTTAAGCTTCCTTTTTCAAGCCATTGTCAGAAAACTTTCACTTATCCTTGCATTCATTCAAATCAGAGTGTAGATTAAACCAACATCCGTGGGGGTGCTTGCCGTTTAAAAAGGGCAGGCTGAGAGAGTCCCCGTAACCTGATCCGGATAATGCCGGCGTAGGGAAACGGTTTTTCTTTGGTCTTTTCGCTCAGAACCCTTTTCGCATTACCCGCCCTTACGGAATATAATCCATAGTTCACTTAAAGGCAGGTATAAATCAATGACTCAGCTCGAAGCAGCCCGTAAAGGCATCATCACTCCCGAAATGAAGAAAATAGCCGCAGACGAATTCATGGAAGCTGAAAAGCTCATGAGCCTCATTGCGGACGGCAAAGTTGTTATCCCTAAAAATAAAAACAGAGACTTCGCTCAGGTTATGGGCATAGGCCGCGGATTGCGCACCAAGGTAAACGCCAACATAGGCACATCCGGCGACCGCCCGTTCATCGACTGCGAACTGGACAAGCTCAAAGCGGCTCTTGACGCCGGCACTGACAGCGTGATGGATCTCTCCACCGGGGGCGACCTTGAGGCTGTGCGCAGGGCTATATTAGAGGCTTCTCCCGTTATGGTGGGTGCTGTTCCGCTTTATGCCGTTGCGGCTGAGCTTGCCATGGCAGATAAATACACCGAGATGATGGATCCTGAGGTTCTCCTGCGCAGCATAGAAAAGCAGTGCGAGCAGGGGATAGACTACATCACTGTTCACTGCGGAGTGACAAAGGAATCAGTCGCCAGAATGGACAGAACAGACAGGGTCTGCGGAATAGTCAGCAGGGGCGGTTCAATCACCGCCAACTGGATCCGCAGAAACGGCAAAGAGAACCCTCTTTATGAATATTACGAAGATCTTCTGGATATAGCATATAAATATGACGTAA
>JBFWJG010000050.1:0-16858 GCA_050253335.1 Deferribacterales bacterium
TCTTGACAGAGTTAAAGTCCGCTCTGTTCTCACCTGCGAATCCGAGCACGGCATATGCCGCCAGTGCTACGGCCTTGACCTCGCCACAAGACGTATTGTCGAAGTGGGCGAGGCAGTGGGCGCGATAGCGGCACAGTCAATCGGTGAACCCGGTACGCAGCTTACTATGAGGACATTCCACATCGGCGGCGCGGCGTCTTCATCAGCCGAGCAGTCAAGCCTTAACGCCAAGTTCGGCGGTACCATCAGGTTTGATGAAATGAAAACCGTTCAGAACAGGGAAGGCTTCCCTGTGGTTCTTAACAGGAACGGCTCTCTTCAGATTCTTGATAAATCTGAAAGAGTCCTTGAAAAATATAACATAGCATACGGAACCAAGCTGCTTATCAAAGACGGCGACACGGTTAAGCAGGGCGACCTGATAGCCGAGTGGGATCCCTATGTTGCGGTAATCCTTACGGAGTACCCCGGCCGTGTTGCTTTCGGCGATATAGTCGAAGGCGAGACGCTGAAAGAGGAGATCGACCCGATCACAGGTCTTTCCCAGAAAGTTATCATAGCCAACACAAGAGGCAAGAAACAGCCCCGAGTGTCCATTAAAGGCGATGACAACAAAACGATCCAGCGCTACATCCTCCCCATCGGTGCTCTGCTTCAGGTGGACGAGGGCGATATGATCGAGCCCGGCGACATAGTTGCGAAAATACCCAGAGAAACCACTAAAACAAAAGATATTACAGTGGGTCTTCCGAGGGTTGCGGAACTCTTCGAAGCGAGAAGACCGAAAGATCCCGCGGTTATCGCGGAGATTGACGGCATAGTGAGCATTGAGAACACCGCGCGCGGTCTCCGTAAGCTCACCATCGAAAACGAAGAGACAGGCGTTAAGAAAACCTACAGCATCTCCGTTCAGCGTTACATCAACGTTCACGACGGCGACAGGGTTAAAGCGGGCGAATCTCTCATTGACGGCCTTGTGAACCCGCACGATATTCTGGCGGTTCTCGGCGAGGATGCTCTCCAGAGATATATAGTGGATGAGATTCAGGAAGTTTACCGCAAACAGGGTGTTGCGATTAACGATAAACACATCGAGACAATCGTTCGCCAGATGCTGAAAAAAGTTGTGATAGAAGAACCCGGAGATTCCGAGTTCATGCCCAATGAAGAGGTTTATAAGGCAGAGTTCGTTGCCGAATACCAGAGACTGGTGGCAGCGGGGCTTACTCCTCCTGCGGGCAAGGCTGTTCTTCAGGGTATCACAAAAGCGGCTCTCAACACGCAGAGCTTCTTCTCCGCAGCCTCCTTCCAGGAGACAACGCGCGTCCTTACTGACGCCGCCTGCTCAGGGAAGATGGATGAACTCAGGGGCCTTAAAGAGAACGTTATCATCGGTAAGCTTATACCGGCGGGAACAGGCTCCAAATTCATCCAGAACAAAAAGTTCAAGTTTATCAACCCAGGTAAGTAATAATTCAGAGGCCGCCTCAAAAGGGCGGCCTTTTTTTTCAAGAAAACAGTTTTCTTTTCATTCTCTTTGTGATAATAAAACAGGCTCATTCCAAACACCCTTTCCCGCGGTAATTCCGCACTGAATATCCTTTGGTAAAACTTCTTGACATTGTATAAAAGCGTTGCTACTATTCTTGCTCTTTCGCCCTGAATGTATAGTTGCGCTCAAAATGCGCTCTAAAGCTTCAAAGGCTTGGTAATTGAGGCTGCATAAAGATTTTAAAGTTAAATTACAAAGTAGGGACGGCAAGAAATTACAGTTGGCCGTTCACGTAAGATTTGAGTTTGATAGAAACTCACAAGAATTTTGGAGGTGCTAGGTGCCTACTTTGAACCAATTGGTCAGAAAAGGAAGAAAACAGGTCCTTAAAAAGACCAAATCTCCTGCATTGCAGGGCAACCCCCAGAGAAGGGGAGTTTGCACCAGAGTGTATACTACTACACCTAAAAAACCCAACTCGGCTCTTAGAAAAGTCGCAAGGGTAAGGCTTACGTCAGGTATCGAGGTTACAGCTTATATTCCCGGTATCGGCCACAACCTTCAGGAACACTCGGTTGTTCTCGTGAGGGGCGGAAGGGTAAAAGACCTTCCCGGTGTGCGCTACAAAATCGTTCGCGGCGCGCTTGATACAGACGGCGTTAAGGACAGGAAGAAATCCCGCTCCAAATACGGCGTAAAGAAACCGAAATAAGGTGATAGGAAATGGCAAGAAGAAGAGTTGCTAAGAGGCGTGAGGTAAACATCGACCCTGTTTACAAAGATGCTATTGTTACCAAATTCATCAACATCCTCATGCTTGACGGAAGAAAATCCGTTGCAGAAAGAGTTTTTTATGAAACAATCGATACTATCGGCCAGAAAACCGGCGAAAACGGCATAGATGTTTTCAGAAAAGCTATCGAAAATGTTAAACCTCAGCTTGAAGTTAAATCAAGAAGAGTCGGCGGCGCAACCTACCAGGTTCCCATCGAAGTACGTCCTCTCAGAAAGCAGGCGCTCAGCATCAAATGGATCATCGCTGCCGCAAGAAGCAAAAAAGAGAGAACAATGGTAGACCGTCTTGCAGGTGAACTCATAGATGCCGCAGGCGGAAAAGGTATCGCTTTCAAAAAGAAAGAAGATACCCACAGAATGGCAGAAGCAAACAGAGCTTTCGCTCACTTCAGATGGTAAGGGAGGGTTAAGTGGAAAAAAACGTACCATTAAACCTTCAGAGAAATATCGGCATCATGGCTCACATCGATGCCGGAAAAACCACGACCACTGAAAGAATTCTTTTCTATACAGGCATGTCTCACAAGATCGGTGAGGTTCATGACGGCGGAGCCACCACAGACTGGATGGAGCAGGAGAAAGAGCGTGGAATCACGATCACTTCAGCGACTGTTCAGTGCTTCTGGAACAACCACCGCATAAACGTTATCGATACCCCCGGTCACGTTGACTTCACGATAGAAGTTGAGCGTTCACTCAAGGTTCTTGACGGCGCTGTTACTGTTCTTTGCGCAGTGGGCGGCGTTCAGCCCCAGACTGAAACAGTCTGGAGACAGGCAGACAAGTACGGCGTTCCCCGTATCGTGTTCGTAAACAAAATGGACAGATCCGGAGCCGACTACTATAAAGTTCTGAATGACATCAAGTCTAAACTCGGTGCAAACCCTCTTCCCATACAGCTTCCCATGGGCGCTGAAGATGCTTTCGAAGGTATCATCGACCTCGTTAAGATGCAGTCTGTAACATGGGACGGCGAGCAGCTCGGCGCTAAATACACTTACAGCGATATTCCCGCTGATCTTCTTGATCAGGCTAAGGAATACCGTGAGAAGCTTATGGACGCCGTTTGCGAGTCAGACGATGATCTTATGAACAAATACTTCGAAGGCGAAGAGATAACCGAAGAAGAAATCATCTCCGGTCTCAGAAAAGGCTGCATAGGACGCAAGTTTATACCTGTGACCTGCGGCACTGCTTTCAAAAACAAAGGTGTTCAGACTCTTCTGAACGCAGTTGTGGATCTTCTTCCCAGCCCCGTTGATATTCCTCCCATAAAAGGAAAGAGCATGAGCGGAGATGATGAAATTGAAAGAAAGGCAGACGACAGCGAGCCTTTCGCCGCTCTTGCGTTCAAGATTATGACTGACCCCTACATGGGACAGCTTACATATTTCAGGGTTTACTCAGGCTGCCTTGAAGCAGGTAACTACACTCTTAACTCCACTAAGGATAAAAAAGAGCGTATCGGCCGTCTTGTGAAAATGCAGGCTAACAAGCGTGAGGAAATCAAAAAGATTCACGCAGGCGACATCTGCGCTACTGTAGGTCTCAAGTACACCACAACAGGCGATACTCTCTGCGATGAGAACAAACCCGTAATTCTTGAGTCCATGGAGTTCCCCGAGCCCGTTATTTCGGTTGCCATCGAACCCAAAAGCAAGAACGATCAGGACAAACTTTCCATCGCTCTCGGCAAGCTTGCTTCCGAAGACCCCTCTTTCAGAGTTAAGGTTGATGAGGAAACAGGCCAGACGGTTATTTCCGGTATGGGTGAGCTTCACCTTGAAATCATCGTTGACAGGCTTATGAGAGAGTTCAAAGTAGAGGCCAACGTGGGTAATCCCCAGGTTGCTTACCGTGAAACTTTCAGAAAGGCTGTTAAGACCGAAGGAAAATACATTAAGCAGACTGGTGGTAGAGGTCAGTACGGTCACGTATGGCTTGAGATTGAACCCCTTGCACCCGGAAGCGGCTTCCAGTTCGTTAACAGCATTGTCGGCGGTACTGTTCCTAAGGAATATATCCCCGCAGTGCAGAAAGGTGTTGAAGAAGCCCTTGAATCAGGTATTTCTGCAGGCTTCCCCGTTGTTGACTGCAAAGCGACGCTTGTTGACGGTTCATACCACGATGTCGACTCTAACGAGATGGCATTCAAAATTGCCGGTTCAATGGCTTTCAAAGCCGGCATGAGAAACGCTGACCCCGTTATCCTTGAGCCCATCATGAAGGTTGAAGTTGTATCTCCCGATGAATACACGGGCGATGTAATGGGTGACCTGAGTTCAAGAAGAGGCAAGATCGAAGGTATGGAAATGAGAGGTTCCGCTCAGGTAATCAACTGCTTCGTGCCCCTTAAAGAGATGTTCGGATATTCCACAAACCTCCGTTCAATCACTCAGGGACGCGCGACTTACAGCATGCAGTTTGACCACTACGAGCAGGTTCCCAACAGCGTAGCTGAAGAAATTAAGAAAGCAAATTCATAAGAATAGAGAATTTTAGGAGGAATACAGATGGCTAAAGCTAAGTTTGCTAGAACGAAGCCCCACGTCAACGTAGGAACAATCGGTCACGTAGACCACGGTAAAACTACCCTTACAGCAGCAATCACCTGCGTACAGGCGAAGAAAGGACTTGCAGAGTTCGTAGATTACGGCAACATCGACAAGGCTCCCGAAGAGAGGGAGCGCGGTATTACCATCGCGACAGCACACGTTGAGTACGAGTCACCCGCTCGCCACTACGCACACGTTGACTGCCCTGGTCACGCCGACTACGTAAAAAACATGATCACAGGCGCGGCTCAGATGGACGGAGCTATCCTTGTTGTAAGTGCAGCAGACGGTCCTATGCCCCAGACGAGAGAGCACATCCTTCTTGCGCGTCAGGTAGGCGTTCCTTACATCATCGTTTTCATGAACAAATGCGACATGGTAGACGATGAGGAGCTTCTTGAGCTTGTTGAGCTTGAAGTAAGAGACCTTCTTTCAACTTACGAATTCCCCGGAGACGACACCCCTATCATCAAAGGTTCCGCTCTTAAAGCACTTGAGAACCCCACTGATGAGAAATGGTCAGCACCTATCGGCGAACTCGTAGCGGCAATGGACAGCTACATTCCTGAGCCTGAGAGAGCAATAGATAAAGAATTCATAATGCCCGTTGAAGACGTGTTCAGCATATCCGGCCGCGGTACAGTTGTGACCGGCCGTATAGAGCAGGGACAGGTTAAAGTGGGAGAAGAAGTAGAGATCGTGGGAATACGCGATACAGTAAAGACAACAGTAACAGGCGTAGAGATGTTCAGGAAGATTCTTGACTCAGGCGTTGCCGGCGATAACGTTGGTATCCTTCTGAGAGGAATTAAAAAGGACGATGTAGAGCGCGGACAGGTACTTTGCAAACCGGGTTCAATCAAACCCCACCGCAGGTACAAAGCAGAAGCTTACATCCTGACCAAAGAGGAAGGCGGTCGCCACACTCCCTTCTTCAGCGGCTATCGTCCTCAGTTCTACTTCCGTACGACTGACGTTACGGGAATCATCACTCTTGCCGAAGGTACAGAGATGGTAATGCCCGGCGATAACATCAGCTGCGTGGTAGAGCTTATTACACCCATCGCAATGGATGCGGGACTTCGTTTCGCTATTCGTGAGGGTGGTAGAACAGTCGGTGCAGGTGTTGTTACCGAGATTATCGAGTAAGGAAACTTGAAATGAGAGAAAAAATAATCCTTGCATGCACAGAGTGCAAACGCAGAAACTACAGCACTACTAAGAACAAAAAGACCATGACCGGTAAACTTGAACTTAGCAAGTACTGCAAGTGGGACAGAAAACACACTGTTCACAAGGAAACGAAATAGTTTTTGAAAAGATAGAGTAGGTCAGTAGCTCAATTGGCAGAGCATCGGTCTCCAAAACCGAAGGCTGCAGGTTCGATTCCTGTCTGACCTGCCATTTTTTAAATAATCACACGTTCAGGGCGGACATGTTTCGCCCTATACGTGTCGATAACGAACGCATCTGCCTGCGCCGTGCGAAATTAAGCCGGAGCGGATGTGGACGGCTTCTTTGCAGACCTTGGGTGGTTGTTATCAAACAGGCACAGGATGTGCCCGTGAAGTGCGCACCGGAGCGTAAGCGAGGAGCGCAAAAGAAACGAGAGCAGCAAGCGGCTCTGCCGCGCAGGCTGTGAGTGAGAAAAAACTACAGGATGTATGTTTTTTCGAGATGTGTTAAGAGTAATTAGCACTCTCTCGGGAAAAAACAGCTTCAGGAAGAAGCTGCGCCGTGCGAAGCGAAGCTTTGCTCAGCAAAGCGCGAGCGTGTGAGCAGAAGCCACAGGATGTAGGCTTTTGCGAACTATTATAAATAAAGGATGTGCTGACTATGGGAAAGGTACAAACTTTCATCAACGAAGTCAGAGAAGAACTTAAAAAAGTCATCTGGCCCACCAAAGACGCTACCATAGGCACCACCGCAGTTGTTATTGCGATCTGCCTTATCTGTGCAATCTATCTTGGTGTAGTAGATTACGGGCTTACAAAGCTTACCCAATTCATTTACTAGGAAAGGGCATATTATGGCGAAAAAGTGGTATGTAGTCCATACCTATTCGGGTTTTGAGAAACGTGTGAAGACTCTTCTTGAAGAGAAGGTCAGAAACTCAAATCTCGAAGACCAGATAGAAGACGTGCTTATCCCCACGGAAGACGTAGTTGAGCTGAAAAAAGGCAAAAAGAAAATCAGCAAGAAAAAAACCTTCCCAGGCTATATTCTCGTACGCATGGAAATGAGCACGGAAAACTGGCATGTTGTCAAAAACATACCTAAAGTTACCGGCTTCGTGGGCGGGATAAATCCTGTTCCGATCCCAGAAGAAGATGTTAAAGCAATGATTGACCTCGCTAAATCACAGGCTCCCAGAATGACTGCTAAATATGTCAAAGATGATAAGGTTGAGGTTGTTGACGGACCCTTCAACGGCTTCATCGGAACTGTTGACGAGGTTAACCCCGATAAAGAGAAAGTTCGCGTTATCGTGAGCATTTTCGGAAGACAAACGCCCGTAGAACTGGACTATCTGCAAGTAAAAAGAGTCGGATAGTCCGGGAGGTTATAAATGGCCAAAAAAGTACTTGGACAGCTTAAACTTCAGGTTCCGGCCGGCAAGGCTAACCCTTCACCCCCAATCGGTCCCGCTCTGGGTCAGAGAGGGGTGAACATTATGGAATTCTGCAAGGCTTTTAACGCTGCAACCCAGAACATGGGAGATTACATCATCCCTGTTCAGCTCACAATTTTTGAAGACAGAAGCTTCACTTTTGTCCTCAAGACCCCTCCTGTTACTCAGCTTATCAAAAAAGAGCTGAAGATTAACAGCGGCAGCAGCAATCCTAAAAAGGATAAGGTCGGCAAACTCACAAGAGAACAGCTTGTAAGAATTGCCGAGCACAAACTTCCTGACTTCAACACCAAAAACATTGATGAAGCAGTTAAGATTGTTGCAGGTTCCGCACGCAGCATGGGTGTGGAAGTAGAGCTTTAATAAGCTCTTGTACAAACTTGTATGATGTGTCCGGCAACGGGCGCACGGAGTCATTAACATGGCAAAAGGGAAACAGTACCAGGCTGCTTCCGCGAAAGTAGACAGCGAAAAGCTCTACGACCTGGAAGAGGCGATTGCCCTCGCAAAAGAAGTTGCATTCGCGAAGTTCGATGAAACTGTCGACATCGCAGTGAAACTCGGAGTAAACCCCAAACACGCAGATCAGATGGTGAGGGGTTCAGTAAGCCTTCCTAACGGAACAGGCAAAACCGTGAGAGTGCTTGCATTCGCAAAAGGCGACAAAGCCAAAGATGCGAAAGACGCAGGCGCAGATATCGTGGGTGACGAGGAACTTGTTGAAAAGGTTCTCGGCGGCTTTATGGATTTTGATAAAGTTGTAGCAACTCCCGATATGATGGCTCTCGTCGGTAAGCTCGGCCGTGTACTCGGACCGAGAGGACTTATGCCGAACCCCAAAGTGGGTACGGTAACACCTAACATCGGTAATGTGGTTAAGCAGCTCAAATCGGGCATGATTGAGTTCCGTGTTGACAAAAACGGTATTATCCACGCTATCGTCGGCAAGAAAAGCTTCGATGCTCAGAAACTTAATGAGAACATCAAGGCTCTCCTTGAAACTCTCGTCCGTCTCAAGCCTTCAACGGCCAAAGGACAGTACGTAAGAGGAATCACAGTTTCTACCACAATGGGGCCCGGCGTTAAGGTAGATCACCAGAAAGTGGTTAACACACTTTAGTCAGTAGACAATCTGGTTTAAGAAGCAGGTGCTTCCGGGTGACCGGAGCGTAAATCCTGCGGAGATCGGTTGAGATAGAATATCTAACCGGCTTAGAGCAAAACTTTTCCAGTGACACAGCGATGTGTCGGCGCCCGCTTATTTGCCCGGCAAAGCGCGAGCGTGTACGGAAACCCTGCGGGATATACGGATTTTCGTTTTTATGCAGGAGGCACACTGATGTGCCGACGCCGTGCGCAGCACAGCTTTGCTTTTGCAAAGCGCGAGCGTGTACGGAAATCCTGCGGGATATACGGATTTTCGTTATTATGCAGGAGGCACACTGATGTGCCGACGCCGTGCGCAGCGCAGCTTTGCTTCTGCAAAGCGCGAGCGTGTACGGAAATCCGACAGGATGTACGGATTTCCGTTATTAAATGGAGGACAGCGTGACAAGAGAAGAGAAAAAACAGTATGTCCAACAGCTTACTGAAGAAATCAAAACAAGTGATGCGCTGTTCTTGGCAAATTATAAAGGACTGACTTTCCCTCAGCTTACTGCTATCAGAACTGCGGTGAAAGAAAAAGGCAGCGATTTTAAAGTCGTCAAGAACACACTTGTCAAAATCGCTCTGCACAACAACGGAATTGAGTCTCTCGATGAGACACTCAAACTCTGCACGGCATGCACCATCGTAAACGGTGATGTTGCCTCTGTCGCCAAGGATATGAAAAAATTCGCCAAAGACTACGACAAGTTCGAAATCAAAGGCGGCTACCTTGACGGTAAACTTCTCTCCGGAGAAGACGTGAACAGGCTTGCTGACCTTCCCTCAAGGGAAGTGCTCCTCGGAAGAGTGCTTGCTACGATGAACGCTCCCGCGTCAAACTTCGTATCACTGCTCAGCAATGTTCCCCGCAGCTTCCTGAATGTGCTTAACGCGATCAAAGAACAAAAACAAAGTTAATGGAGGACTTAAATGTCTGTAACTAAAGAACAAGTAGTAGAATTTATATCAAACATGACAGTAATCGAGCTCGCAGACTTCGTTAAAGAACTTGAAGACAAGTTCGGCGTTTCCGCTGCTGCTCCCGTTGCTATGATGGCCGGCCCCGCTGTTGCTGCTGAAGCTGCAGTAGTTGAAGAGCAGACAGAGTTCACCGTTATCCTTAAAGACGGCGGCGAGAAAAAAGTTCAGGTTATCAAAGTTGTTCGTGAACTTACAAACCTCGGACTTAAAGAAGCTAAAGCACTCGTTGACGGCGCTCCTGCTCCCGTTAAAGAAGGCGTTTCCAAAGAGGAAGCTGCTTCTATCAAAGCTAAACTTGAAGAAGCCGGCGGTACTGCTGAAGTTAAGTAATTACTTCTCAAATCAGGAAAACTTGATCAGCATAAATCGGGGGCGCCAGAAGCGCCCCCATGCCTTCTTTAACATTTAGCGGATACATCCCACAGGTGATAAAATATGGATTCAACCAGAAAGCCTATTGAGAGAGTCAGTTTCTCAAAAATCCAGAAAGTAATTGATATGCCCGACCTTATTGAGGTTCAGAAACGCTCCTATGTTGAGTTCCTTCAGGAAGGAGTTCCCGCGGACGAGAGAGAACAGAAGGGTCTTGATGAAGTATTCAGGGAAATCTTTCCGATCACCGACTTTAATGAAACATCAGTTCTTGAATATATCAGTTATACTCTTGAAAAACCCAAATACACGCCCAGAGAAGCAATCGACAGAAGCACGACCTTTGCAGCTCCGCTCAAGGTCAAGGTGCGTCTTGTCAATTATGATATAAATGAGGAATCAGAAGAAAAACTCGTAAACTCCGCGAAAGAGTCCGAGGTTTATCTCTGCGACATCCCCCTGATGACAGACAGAGGAACCTTCGTGATCAACGGTGTTGAAAGAGTTATCGTGAGCCAGCTCCACCGCTCGCCGGGAATATTCTTCGAAGATATTACGGCGTCCAAAAGCGTTGTGGAGAAACACCTTTACAGTGCGAGAATCATACCCTACAGAGGTTCATGGATAGATTTTGACTTCGATGCGAAAAACGTAATGTACGTGCGTATCGATAAGAAGAGAAAAATACCCGTTACCGTTCTCCTTAAAGCTCTCGGCATGACGGAGCTTGACATCCTCAACACATACTACGACATGGTCAATGTGCGTGTTGAAGCGAACGGAAACATGACTAAAAACTACAACGAAGCACATGTTGTGGGTCAGAGAAACAGTCTTGATATCACTGACGAAAACGGCGATGTGATTGTCAAGGCCAACCATAAGATAACAAAAGCGGCCAGAAAAAGAATCAGCGCGGCTAAAATCACCCGTATCCCCATAACCCTTGAGGATATACTTGATACTTTCTTCGGAGAGGACATAGTCAACGGCGACGGAGAGGTTGTTCTTGAGGCGGGAGCTCCCGTTACAGAGGATAATTTCGAGAAGCTTGCTGAAAACGGAATAAGCGAGTTTAAGGTGCTGTTTATAGACAGACAGTCCTCAGACAGCATTATCCGCGACATTCTGTTCGTTGACAAAGTTAAAACACAGGACGAGGCTCTTATCGAGATCTACAGGAAACTCCGCCCCGGCGAACCCGCCACGGCAGACACCGCTAAATCTCTTTTTGACAACCTTTTCTTTAACCCCAAGCGCTACGATCTCTCAAGGGTCGGACGCCTTAAAATAAATAAAAGACTTGGTCTCAGCATAAACCTTGACCACACCACACTGACCAAGGAAGACATAGTCGAAACCGTGCGCGTGCTTGAAAATATACGTAAAGGTATCGCGAACGTTGACGACATTGACCACCTCGGACACAGAAGGGTGAGGGCGGCAGGCGAACAGCTCCAGAACCACATCAGGATCGGCCTTGCCAGAATGGAGAAAACCGTTAAGGAAAGGATGAGCATTCAGGACACTGAGGATCTTACTCCTCAGGATCTCCTTAACGCTAAGCCTCTCAGCGCCTCCATTAAAGAATTTTTCGGAAGCTACCAGCTTTCCCAGTTCATGGATCAGACAAACCCTCTCAGTGAAATTACTCACAAAAGAAGACTGTCTGCCCTCGGACCCGGCGGTCTTAACCGTGACAGAGCCGGTTTCGAAGTCCGTGACGTTCATACATCACACTACGGAAGAATATGCCCCATTGAGACGCCTGAAGGTCCGAACATCGGTCTTATCACATCTCTTACGACATATTCAAAAATTAATGAGTTCGGCTTTATCGAAACTCCTTACAGAAAAGTCGTCGGTGACGTAGTTACCAACGAAGTTGTTTACATGTCCGCAATAGAGGAAGAGGATTTCTACATAGCTCAGGCTAACGCTCTCCTTGATAAAGACAATAAATTCGTAAGGGAATACATAGCCGCAAGGTATATGGGAGATTCTCTCCAGACTCCCCGTGAAAACATCCAGTATATGGACGTTTCACCTAAGCAGATGGTTTCAGTTTCTTCCGCGCTCATCCCTTTCCTTGAGCATGATGATGCGAACAGGGCTCTCATGGGTTCAAACATGCAGCGTCAGGGCGTGCCCCTTATCCGTACCGAATCCCCCATAGTGGGAACAGGCATGGAGATGAAGTGCGCAATAGACTCAGGCGCGGTTGTGATAGCCGAACATGCAGGTATCGTTGACTTTGTTGACGCGGTCAAGATAGTTGTCCGCTACAACGAAAAAGACGATTTCGGTGTGGATATATATGATCTCGTTAAATACAGAAGATCAAACCAGGACACATGCATAAACTTCAAGCCTATAGTTGATAAAGGCGACATAGTGAAAAAAGGCGATATCCTCGCCGGAGGCCCCGCGACACAGGGCGGAGAGCTTGCTCTCGGACGCAACATCGTCGTGGCGTTCATGCCTTGGATGGGCTACAACTACGAGGACTCCATCCTTATTTCACAGAAGGTCGTCAAAGAGGATGCCTATACTTCAATCCACATTGAGGTTTTTGAAGTTGAAGCAAGAGATACCAAACTCGGACCGGAGGAGATCACATCTGATATCCCCAACGTAAGTGACGAGGCTCTGAAAGACCTTGACGAAAGCGGAATAATCCGTGTGGGCGCTAAGGTTAAACCCGGCGATATACTTGTGGGTAAAGTGACTCCCAAGGGCGAAACTCAGGCCACTCCCGAAGAAAAGCTCCTCAGAGCGATTTTCGGCGAGAAAGCCGGCGATGTAAAAGATGCTTCGCTGAGAGTTCCCCCCAGCATAAAAGGTACGGTTATCGGCGTTCAGGTAATGACCAGACGCGGCATAGATAAAGACAGCCGCACCGAAATAATAGAAATGAAAGAGTACGCGGACATCAAAAAGGACTATGAACGTTCTCTCCGCGCTCTTGAAGATGCAAGAAAGGCGAAAATTATCTCCACTCTTGCGGGCAAGAAACTTATAGACGCTTTCAAAGGCGAAAAAATAAGCCTCGATTCAGGAGCGGTTGTTAAGGCGGAAGAGCTCAAAGGGCTTGACTACACCGACCTTGTGAACCTTCCCGTCGAAGGCAGAAGAGACTTTGAAGAGCAGCTCGTGAGCATCAACAACGTTTACTTCAAAAAAGTGAAGGACGCTGAGGATCTCTACAAAGACAGGAAAAAGAAAGTCGAGAAAGGGGACGAACTTCCCGCGGGCGTTCTTAAATCCGTCAAAGTATATGTGGCCATAAAAAGAAAGCTCAGCGTAGGCGATAAAATGGCAGGCCGTCACGGTAACAAAGGGGTTGTGTCCAGAATTCTTCCCGAAGAGGATATGCCCTATCTCCCTGACGGAACGCCGGTTGAAGTTGTTCTCAACCCGCTTTCGGTTCCCTCAAGGATGAACATCGGGCAGATTCTTGAAACCCACCTCGGCTGGGCGGGCAAGGCTCTCGGAGTTAAGTTCTCAACAGAGGTTTTCGACAGCGCCCGTGAGAGCGACATTAAAGAAATGCTCACCAAAGCAGGCTTCCAGGAAGACGGACAGACTATCCTCTTCGATGGAAGAACAGGCGAGCGCTTCGATCAGGAAGTCACTGTGGGCGTTATGTATTACATGAAGCTCCACCACCTTGTTGATACGAAAATCCATGCCCGTTCAACAGGCCCCTACTCACTCGTTACCCAGCAGCCCCTCGGCGGTAAAGCCCAGTTCGGCGGTCAGCGTCTCGGAGAGATGGAGGTCTGGGCTCTTGAAGCATACGGAGCAGCGAACATACTTCAGGAAATGCTCACCGTTAAATCGGATGACGTGGAAGGAAGAACAACTGTTTACGAATCAATCGTGAACGGAAACTTCAGCTTCTCGCCGAGCATGCCTGAGTCATTTAACGTACTTATAAAAGAGCTTCAGGGTCTTGCACTTGATCTTGAGCTTATGTCCCTTGATAATTTACCCGAAGATGAATCGGACGGCCAAGGCGCCGCCGATACCAGGGAGGACTCATAATTATGAAGAAGAGTACTCTTTTTGACGAAAAATCACCCGTGTTTTTCGACTCTATAGGAATTCGCATAGCGAGCCCGGACAAGATCAGAACATGGTCATCCGGCGAGGTTACAAAACCCGAAACAATCAACTACCGTACCTTCAAACCTGAAAGGGACGGTCTGTTCTGCGCAAAAATCTTCGGACCCGTGAAAGACTGGGAATGTCTCTGCGGAAAATACAAGAGGATGAAGCACAGAGGCATTGTCTGCGAAAAATGCGGTGTTGAGGTTATCCAGTCGAAAGTAAGAAGGGAGAGGATGGGGCATATCGACCTTGCTTCCCCCGTGTGCCACATATGGTTCTTTAAAGGCACGCCCAGCAGGATCGGCTCACTCCTTGACCTCAGTATCAAGGACATTGAACGCATTATCTATTTCGAGTCATATATAGTCACCAATCCCAAGGACACTCCCCTCAAAGAGAAGGAGCTCCTCACGGAAGACCACTACCGCAGAGCGGTGGATGAGTACGGTGCATCCGCATTCGTCGCCAAAATCGGCGCCGAAGCGATAAAGGATCTGCTCAAACAGGTGGATCTCGACATTCTCCTTCTTGAACTGAAGGATGAACTCAGAGACACCACGAGTATGCAGAAAAAACTGAAGCTTGCCAAACGCCTCAGAGTTGTTGAAGCTTTCCGTAAAAGCGGCAACAGACCCGAGTGGATGGTTCTGGACGTTATCCCCGTGATTCCGCCCGAGCTTCGCCCCCTTGTTCCCCTGGACGGCGGAAGGTTTGCCACAAGCGACCTTAACGACCTCTACAGAAGGGTGATCAACAGGAACAACCGTCTTAAAAAGCTCATGGAGCTTAACGCCCCTGAAATCATCATCCGCAACGAAAAAAGGATGCTTCAGGAAGCGGTGGACGCCCTGTTTGACAACGGCAGGAGAGGCCGAGTAATCCGCAGCTCCAACAAACGCCCCCTGAAATCACTTTCCGATATGATTAAAGGAAAGCAGGGACGTTTCCGTCAGAACCTTCTGGGTAAAAGGGTGGACTACTCCGGCCGTAGCGTTATCGTTGCCGGCCCCCATCTTAAAATGCACCAGTGCGGAATACCCAAGCTCATGGCTCTTGAGCTTTTCAAGCCCTTCCTCTACTACAAGCTGGAAAAGGAAAGGGGCATAGCCTCCACCATAAAACAGGCGAAAAGAATGGTGGAAGAGCAGAGACCCGAGGTATGGGATGTTCTGGAAGAGGTTATCAGGGAGCACCCTGTTCTCCTCAACCGTGCGCCCA
The DNA here is from genome assembly GCA_050253335.1 of Deferribacterales bacterium. Lineage (GTDB taxonomy): Bacteria > Chrysiogenota > Deferribacteres > Deferribacterales > Geovibrionaceae > Geovibrio. Next base: position 15,308 of record JBFWJG010000050.1, read on the forward strand.
CGCTCCACAGGCTCGGTATTCAGGCGTTTGAGCCCATGTTGGTTGAAGGTAAGGCGATTCAGCTTCACCCCCTCGTCTGCCCCGCATTCAACGCGGACTTCGACGGCGACCAGATGGCTGTTCACGTACCTCTGTCATATGAGGCGCAGCTTGAGGCAAGAACCCTCATGCTCGCATGCTACAACATACTTTCTCCCGCGCACGGAAAGCCTCTGGCTGTTCCCACGCAGGATATGGTTCTCGGTATATACTACCTTACCCGCGGCGTGAAAAACGCCAAAGGCGCAGGCAAAGTGTTCTCATCTCCCAAAGAGGTCAGAATAGCCTACGATCAGGGCAGGCTTGATGTACACGCGGAGATTAAGGTAAGGATAAACGGCAAGCGCTACGACACTGTAACGGGAAGGATAATCCTTTTCGAAATAGTGCCCGCAGGAATCGACTTTGAAGTCGTTAACCAGGTTTTCACAAAGAAAGACCTCTTTAAGCTTGTTGACTATATATATAAGAAGCTCGGCAACTTTCACACTGTGCAGTTCCTTGACAACCTCAAGGATCTCGGTTTCGCTCAGGCGTGCAGAGCCGGTTTCTCCATATGCCTTGACGACCTTATAATACCCGCTGAAAAGCCCGAACTCATAAATCAGGCAATGCAGAAAGTGCGCGAGATTGAAGAGCACTACCGTGAAGGTGCGCTGACTTCAGGCGAGCGTTACAACCAGATCATTGACGTCTGGTCAACAACGAACGACAAAGTTACTGACAAGATGATGAAAACCATCGAGGCTCAGGGCGGCGACAAGTCAAAAACACATAAAAGAGACCGTTTCTACAACGCCATTCACGTAATGGCGCACTCAGGAGCGAGAGGTTCAAAGGCGCAGATAAGCCAGCTTGCAGGGATGAGGGGTCTTATGGCCAAGCCCTCGGGCGAGATTATCGAAACGCCCATTACCTCAAACTTCCGTGAGGGGCTTACGGTTCTCCAGTACTTCATATCAACCCACGGTGCAAGGAAAGGTCTTGCGGATACGGCTCTTAAAACGGCGAACTCCGGTTACCTTACAAGAAGGCTTGTGGACGTTGCTCAGGATGTTATCATCAGCGAAGAGGACTGCGGAACAATCCGCGGTATCGAAATTTCCGCCCTTATGGAAGGAACGGAAGCTGTTGAACCACTCGGCGAGCGTATCCTCGGCCGCTACACTCTGGAAGATGTGTATGATCCGATTACCGATGATCTTATTGTTGATGCCAACAGCCTGATCACGGAAGATCTGGTTGAAAAGATAGAGGGCTCCGGTCTTGACAGAGTTAAAGTCCGCTCTGTTCTCACCTGCGAATCCGAGCACGGCATATGCCGCCAGTGCTACGGCCTTGACCTCGCCACAAGACGTATTGTCGAAGTGGGCGAGGCAGTGGGCACGATAGCGGCACAGTCAATCGGTGAACCCGGTACGCAGCTTACTATGAGGACATTCCACATCGGCGGCGCGGCGTCTTCATCAGCCGAGCAGTCAAGCCTTAACGCCAAGTTCGGCGGTACCATCA
>JBFWJG010000051.1:0-16449 GCA_050253335.1 Deferribacterales bacterium
TCTGCAAGCTATGTGTTTTTATAAATCCTCCCCTCCCCTCCTTTGGAAAAGGAGGGGGTTTGTCTTCGCCAGCGTAAGCTTCCCCCTTTGATAAAGGGGGATTGAGGGGGATTTTAATTCCTGCCTCAGCATTATCTCTATCTTTCTCTTTTCAGAAATATCTCAGTTATTTCAAGAAAAATCATATCGGTAAGACATGGGTAAAATTTGATAGCAAAACGAAAAACAGCGTCTCCGCTGTGCGGGATATTAGTTTTCCGGCAAATCCTAGTCACTTTGTAAGTCTTGTTTAAAAGGGCTCCGTGGAAAATTATTATCAGACTAAAATAAACCAATGTTAATTTATTTTCTTAATAATTTTTACATTGGCATTACCGAAAAAACTTTATTACGATATTTCGTGCTTTATAATATGGTTAAGCCGTGTTAAACACCTAGTCGTCTTCTGGGTTATTATGCAAATATTGCGAAATTTCTATACATATGGAATGATAAGATTTTACGCTGATTTAGTAATAACTAATAAGTTTCGACAATGTCTAAAATATGAAAAAAATAAGGCGGTAAAGTGAATGTAAATTTTATTAGGGCAAAGAGTTAAGTTCATTTTGACAAATCAATTTTTTTTGCTATACTTCGATAACGTGAGTAATATCGTACAGATATGTAGTTTATTGGATAGGTCTGTAAAAATTAAACACTGTTTCATTAGGGCGTTATAGCCCTTAGTCCCTCTCGCGGGCATTAAGGGCTTAGAATAAGGGGCATATAATTAAAGGAGGAAAGTTTATGTCAAAAAGGCTTTTATTGCTTGTAATGGTAACATTACTTAGCATGTTCGTTGTCGTCGGCTGCGGCTCAGACGGTTCCGACGGAAAAGACGTTGACCCGGGTACGGTCACTGCTCTTGAGCAGCAGATTGCTGATCTTCAGGCTCTGCTTGATAACCTGACAGCAGCTGACAACGCTTCTCAGGAAACCATTACTGCTCTTGAGCAGCAGATTGCTGATCTTCAGCAGCAGCTTGCTGAAGCAGCAAGCTACACAGGAAGCTTCACTGTTTCCAATGTTAACGTAACAGTAGGTGCGGAAGATGTTGAAATTACTTTCAGCATTAAAGACGAAGCTGATAAAAACGTTAGCACTGCTCAGGTTTACACTTCAGGAACACGTGTATACGCTTACTACTACTATGTAGATAACGGTTCTCCCGTTAACCACTCAGTAACACCCGAACTTACCTATGCATCAGGTACCTACACAGCAACACTCCCCGGAGTAGGCGCTATAGTTGGTTCTGCTAATGCACGCTACTTCATGGTTCTGAGAGATGCCGCTACTGGTCAGTATGTTAACGCAATAACTGACCACCCCGCTGCTCCCCGTGATCTTGTAAGCGATGCTGCTTGTATGAACTGTCACGGCGACAACATCTTCCGCGAAGGCAAAGCAACTGCTGTAAACCTTGACGGCGAACTCAGCGAATCTACAAGAACTTATCACCGTACAACTGTCGGTGTTGCCGCATGTGTTGTCTGCCATGAAAACACAGACCCCGGTCACCCCAGGACAAACCTTGATATTTATGTTCACAAGATTCACTCTTCTCATGGAATGCCTGCCGGTATAGGCGATGACAACACCACAGAAGGCGTTGCTAGAGTGAAAGATTCATTCAACTACTCTGTAAGCTATCCCTATGTTGCTGCAGGTACAAAAGATTGTACAGCATGCCACGACACTGACGAGAAAATCGCAGCTGTGACAGCAAACACTAACTTCACTTATGATATGTGTATGAGCTGCCACAAAAACTGGGATTCCTGGACAGATACTCAGGCCAGCGGCACTCTTGATTTCCACAGAGGAATCACAGAAGATAATAAAGATGAAACTGCTAACCTTTGCGTAACCTGCCACACTGGCGGCGCTGCTCCCACTTTCGCTCAGATCCACAGCGGATATGACGTTCTCAGAGAGACAGGCAAAGACTTCAGATATGTAATCGACGAAATCAGAGTTACAGACCCCGTTCTCGGCACTCTTGAAATCGACTGGTACATAGAAAACCCCGCTGACGGCACTAAATACGACCTCAGCCCTGTTGCTGTAACTGACCCCGGCGACGTTATGTTCACTGGCGTGTCTATGTATCTTGCATACGGCACAAAAGATGACTGGACTAACCAGGGACTTGGCACTAACGCAGGTCAGCCTTCCACAACTAACCTTATAACTGCCGGTCAGCGTACAGCTGCAGGCGCAGGCATAGCTACAACTACTGCAACTATCCCCGCAGGTGTTCTTGCTGTAGTTGACAACGTTAAAGGCGCTGTTGTAATTCAGGGTCGTCCCACTCTTATGACTGAAGACGGCACTACTACTCCCAACGTACCCGGCATAGTTAAAGCTTTCAACTTCGACGGTTCTGCAGCTGAAGAGCGCCGTACAGTCGTTGACACTGAAAAATGTCTTGCATGCCACGGCACACTTGCTTTCCACGGCGGAAGCAGAGTTATGTCTGTTGAGCTTTGCACAGTTTGCCACAACCCCAACCTTACTGACAAACAGTACAGGGATGCTTGGGCTGTTGATGTTAACGGCGCAGCACTCTTCGAAGCCGGTGTAGGCTCTGCGAGCATACTTGACGGTAAAGTGGAAGAAAGCTCAGACCTCAGATACATGCTTCACCGCATCCACTCTGTAACTCAGAACGATGATCCTTATGTTCTCTTCAGAGGAACTTCAGGCGGCGGTTCAGGTATCTACATGTTCTATGGCCCCACAATGCCTGCTAACTTTGAAAACACTTACGGCATAGGACCCTGGAACACGAACCACATAACTTACCCCAGAGACGCTAAAGACTGCGAAGCTTGCCACAATGCAGGAACTTATGAAGTGCCCGATCAGACTAAAGCCGTTGCGCTTACTATCGGTGAAGGCGCGAGCCGCACTACTCATGCTGATGACGTAGTTGTCGGACCTGCTCAGGCTTCATGCACAAGCTGCCACACTGGTGAAATCTCTGATGCAACCTCACTGAATGCTCACGCATCCTCATTCGGTTACAACGGAGCATATGACAAAACTAACCCCGGTGTTGCTGAATCTTGCGCAACCTGCCACAGCGATGTAGCAGCAATCCACGAAGATTAATTCTAATTAATCGCAATATAAAAAGCGGAGCTTCGGCTCCGCTTTTTTTTGCTCCCAAGGATATGTTATCGAATAACAGACTCTTCGCCTTCGTCTCAGAGTGACGCCGGTCAATGCGTCGTGCTGAACGGAGTGAAGCATCTCAGGCGTAATCATATGTTTGATGTTATTAAATAACAGACTCTTCGCCTTCGTCTCAGAGTGACGCTGAACGTGTACATCAAACTGACAGGATGTGCGTTTTTACTGTCAGGTCAGTTCCATGGAAGAATTTTTTAAAATCCTCCCCCGCCCTCCGTTGGAAAAGGAGGGAGTTTATCTTTTCCAGGGTAACTTCCCCCTTTATTAAAGGGGGACTGAGGGGGATTTTGTAAGCGATGTGTTTTGATGAATCCTCCCCCGCCCTCCTTTACAAAAGGAGGGTGCTTTTATTTTTATTCACAATAGCTTCCCCCATTGTAAAGGGGGGCCAGAGGAGGATTTGAAATAGCTGATTAAAGACTGCCGGCATGAGCACAAGAGCAGGATGTACGTTATTTACTGTCAGGATTGAGATAGCTTCACCCTTACAGGGTTCGCAATGACAGCAACTTACATCACTGCGTGGAGCAAAGCGACGCGGCAGTTTCAGATTTGAGTTTGGTGCGCTCTGTTATAGGCTTTGATGTAGGAAGCGAGACGTTTGTCGAAATCGTTGATATGCGCCACATACCAGATCTGGCAGAGCCTTGCTAGTTTGTCGTGCAGTTCTTCTGATGCTCCGTACTCAATCAGTTCTTTATATATTTCCACAAGCTTTTCAGTGAGTTCCCTGTGGGATCTCTTGTGTTCCTTCCGGCGGGTGTACTCAATTTCGTTCATGATGTCGTCTTCTGTTTTGAAGTGGGTTTTGACATATTCCACAAGGTAGTTAAGAGTGTCTATGAGCTCCTGAGGGCTGGGGCTGCTTTCTGCGCATTCAAAGTAACGGTTCATTCTGCTGAACAGTTCCTTATGCTGAGAATCCAGCAGTTCGTTATTGGTCTGAATATAACTTGTCCATTCTATCCGCATTTTGCAACCTCATCTTTAAGATAATGCCGCAAAGGAAGGAAATCAATTATATTCATTCTTTACATACTTGGTATTTTTGATTTTTTCACTTTTCTTCGCAGTGCCGAACATAAAGTTTAGTGGGTTCACCGGAATGCCGTTTATGAGCACTTCATAGTGCACATGAGGACCTGTGCTGTGCCCTGTGGATCCAACAAGAGCTATGCGCTCGCCCCTCTGGACAACATCGCCTTCCTTGACGGTGAGTCTGCTGTTGTGTCCGTATCTTGTGACGAAGCCGTAGCCGTGGTCTATGGTTACCAGATAGCCGTAGCCGTATTTATATCCGGAGAAAATAACTATGCCTTTTGCTGTTGAGCGCACAGCGGAGCCGAACGGGGCGGCTATATCTATCCCTTCGTGAAAAACGATTCTTCCTGTGAAGGGCGAAAAACGGAAATCAAACCTGCTTGAGATCCACCCTTCCGCAGGTGAGCCTGTGGGGGTGGACTGAAAAAGAAATTCCTGCTCCTCGATATAGTTCGCAAGCCCTGTGATGCTTTCTATTCGTCCGTCAAGCTCCTTGCGGAGAAACTCAGTCATCGGCGAGAGGGCGTTATCCTGAAAAATATCCTCCCTTATCTGATAGGGCTGGGTGCTTTCGGTTCCGCCCTCGGGCTGAGGATCGGAAACGCTGAGCCCTGCGAGGGAGGCAGTGCCAAGGAGCCTGCTCTGGGTGGAGTCCAGTGTTGATGATTTATCTGTCAGTTCGGAGATTACAGGTTCATAGAGGCCGATCTGCTTTGTCAAACGTTTGTTCTCTTCTTTCCAGCTTAAAAAATGTGCTCTGTCCGCCGCAAATTCGAAAAGAACAGCAAAAACCGCCGCTGACAAAACAACAAACACAAGAGCGGCTATGACACTGATTCTGAACGCAGCGGGAGTAAAGGAAAAACTCTTAACAGGGTCTGTGCTTTCTGACCCCATGATAACGACTGTTCTTTTATTTCTCACAAATCACCTTCCGGTGTAATCACTTATTAAATTATCGGCACATTTTAAGAAAATATTAGAATTCCTGCGGGATACAGGTTATTATCTGCATCTGAATAAAAATTGACGGAGTTTTTATGCTGCGCAGACTCATTTTCCTCCTTGCTGCTGTGCTGGTTTTCGGGTGCAGTACGCAGAAAGAGGCTGAAAAAACGGAAGAGGTTGGAATGAAAAACACAAAAGTATTGTTCAGTACAAGCTTAGGCGATTTTGAAGTGGAGCTTTTTGACAAGGAAGCGCCGGAAACCGTGAAAAACTTTACGGCTTATGTTGAGTCGGGTTTTTACAACGGCACTGTTTTCCACAGGGTTATTCCTGATTTCATGGCTCAGGGCGGCGGTTTTACGGAAGATTTCGAACATAAAGAAGGCAGCGCGCCCATAAAGAACGAGGCCTCAAACGGTCTGAAGAACGAAAGAGGAACTATAGCCATGGCGAGGACCAATGATCCTCACTCCGCCACGTCTCAGTTTTTTATAAACTATGTAGACAATCACTTCCTTGACTTCGCTTCGGAAACTCCTCAGGGATGGGGATACGCTGTTTTCGGCAAAGTCACGTCCGGTATGGATGTTGTGGATAAAATGGCAGAAATCCCCACAGGCAGCGGAGGTTTCTTCAGAACTGATGTTCCGCAGACGCCTATTGTGATCAAAAAAGCTGAAATAATTAAAAAGAAATAAACGCAGCCGGCTCTCTCCCCGGTGCGGGAGGGAGCCTTTTTTTAGTTTTGTACTCTGATTTTTTCTAAACTCTTATTACTTCATAATTATTATTAAGTGACAGCCGCTATCTAGATATTTCTGTGGACAAAAAAAGAATCATAAGATAAAAAAAGATAATGTACTGCTTATCAGATAATATTCTTTCTTTTTTAAAAATATAAAAATAAGCAGAAAAATATGTTCCGGTACAAATGTTTAGACGGATTGTCTTTTTGATCGTATGAAAAAAAGCATTGCCTGATACTAATTAATTATTATTTTTAGTTGAAATATATTTGTATTTGAGGACATAATTGGTTTGAATTAAAACCATATGCAGCTGACAGAAAGTTATAAGGAGCAGGTTATGAATTTTGAAGAGTCGCTCAGGTCGAAAAACCTCAAGGTTACACCTCAGAGGATGCTTCTTCTCAGTGAGATCAGGGGCAAAGGGCATGTCTGCATCGATGAGCTGCACAAGCTTGTGAAAGCAGTCTCCCCCTCCGTTTCTCTGGCAACAATATATAAGAACGTCAACCTCCTTGTGGAGGAAGGCCTCCTGAAAGAGATCCCCATTGAGGGAGCAAAGCCCGTTTACGAGATAAACATAGGCGACCATGTTCACTATGTCTGCTCAAAATGCGGCTATGTGGAAGACCTTGAAACCGATTCCTACGAGCTTAAAAAATTCTTTTATGAGAAATACGGAAAATATGTGGATTCTGTGGGCGTTATGATTAAAGGCACATGCAGAAGCTGCTCCGGAATGAACTCCTGAAATAAAGAAGGGAACCTTGCGGTTCCCTGTCTTTTCGGGAGGTTGTTTTCTGCTTCTCGTAATGAGTAGAAAAACGCCCCGCGGAATAGTTCAAAAAAAAGTCCGTTATTAAAAAAATCCGCTCTTTTCTGGGCGGCTGGTCTGTTATTTCCCGCTGAAAAGATATTTCTCCAGCACTGTGAATATATCCATGGTGATCTGATCCGGCGTAAGGGTTTCCCTGATTGTTTTCAGCGGCTGACCCGTTACTATGTTCTTCGCATTGAGATCAAGGGGGAAGGGCTCTGTTTCATTTCCCTTTTCATCCATAATCACAAGTATCTTAGGCTTCGTGGAACTGCCTCTGGAAACTTCATAGACTATCCCTGTTTCTCCTGATTCGAGCCTGAGAATCGTCCCAACGGGATAAACCCCCAAAAGGCTCACGAAGAATTTAACAAGCGTCTCATTGAAATGTCTTCCCGACCAGCCGAAGATAAGCTTGATCGCCTGCACGGGAGAACGGCCTTTGCTGTATGGCCTGTCTGATGTGATTGTGTCGTATGTATCTGCTATGGAGACAATTTTTGCGTTTTTTGTAATCTGTCTCTCAAGAAGCCCTTCGGGATAGCCGGTTCCGTTTGCCCTTTCATGGTGCTGGAGCACGGCCTGCAGAACGGATTCGCTGAGCCCGCCGCACTGTTTCAGCATCTCAAAGCCTTTTTCAGAGTGGGTTTTGAGCACTTCAAACTCGTTGTCTGCTATTCTTGAAGAGTCTTTATATACATATTCGGGCAGGGTCAGCATACCTATGTCATGCAGAAGTCCCGCAAGGCCGAGATTCTCAAGCTCGTAAGTCGGAAGCCCGAGCCTTCTGCCGAGCGCGATGGACAGAATGCTGACATTTATGGCGTGATTCACTTCACACTCCAATGTTTCCCTCACCAGAAGCATGTTCATGAAAACTTCGTTTTTGTAAAGGCATGTGCTGACAAATTCGTCAGTGACCGAGCGGGCAGCGTCAATATCAGGCCCTGTGCCTGCCGCAACTTCATCAAAGATAGACTTTACCTGATTTTGCGCACGCTGACGGATCTTCTTGGCGAAAATAAGGTTGTTGCCCGGGGAGAAAACCCCCGGACGCATGTTCTCATCATCTATCGGTTCGTCTTCACCCTTGCGGCAGGGGGGGCGAAGTGTGTTTCTGCGTGCCAGCCCCAGATTATCGAAAGAGAAAAGGGAGTCTTCGTCTTCAGGCTCAGCCAGATAGACCGACTCAACGCCCTGAGCCCTGAGTTCGTCAATGAAGTCAAGATTTGTAATAATCTGCCCGTAATAGGGGAAATGGACTCCCTGTTTGTCGAGCCTTGATATGGTCATTCCTTTCTGTACGTCCGATAAAGGAATTTTTTTCACTTAACCACCTATATGAGCATCTCCCTAGTGCACCGCTTATATAAGGCCGGATTTGATGGCGTAGTTAACCAAAGCGGTGGAGTTGGAAAGATTCAGCTTCTGAAGCATTTTGTTCCTGTGCGTATCGACTGTATTTTTACTTATTTGGAGATGCTTTGCAATCTCTTTGCTTGTTTTTCCGCCGGCAATATGCTTCAGGATCTCATATTCCCTTACTGTGAGAAGGAGTACGGACTTGGGCCACGGCTTCATTCTTTTTTTAGGCTTAACGCCTTTTAGCGCCTCGGTGAAACTGTGCACATCATTTTCAATATAAAGAAAATTAATTATTCCGTATCTCTTGAAGTAGTACTTCTGGAACGGGTTGCTTTTGGAGGTCAGAAGCATTATGGTCGCGGGGTGTCCGCCGTTGAGGAAGGGGCGTATGCACTCCTCGTCAAAGTTGCTTGAGAAGATGTCAAAAATAACAAAGTCAGGGACGAAGCTTTTGCTGAGCTTTTCAAGCTCTTCTTTGCTGTCGTAGCGCATTGCGACGCACTTATTTCCCTGAATGCTTAATATTTCCTGAATCCACTCAAGATGAATGGTGTTGTTGCTGATAACAAGATAATTCTTCATTCTAACCTCAGTCCGGCCTTGCTTAGCGAATAATGGAAATATCACTATAAATAACGTTTATCATGCGGGCGTGAAAATATCGTGAAGGAAAATCAGACTGAAGACGGATAAAAAAAGATTATGGACAACTGTCAGGAACTGACGCTGTAGCCGAGCCCTTTCGCGCTTTTTATCATTTCATTTCCGACCTTTTTACGGAGAGATTTTATATGGCTGCGAAGAGTTTCCTTTGACATATATTCGTTTCGCCATATTTCTGACTCGAACTTTTCATAACGCACAATTCTTCCTCTGTTTTCGATAAGGATTTCCAGAATGCGGGATTCGATGTTCGTGAGAGGGATTTCTCCGCCGCCGGAGGAGATTATTTTCAGAGGGATGCTGTATGTGAGTCCGTTTTCAAAACATACAAGCTCAGGGTTTCTTTCCTCAAGCTCACGGACGCATTTGCTGAGAGCGCCGCGCAGATCCTCAAGCATAACAGGCTTGACCAGATATCTGCTTATATCCAGTTCTATCGCCTGAAGGGTGTACTGCTCATCGGTGTAGGCTGTGGTCATGAGAATACGCAGGCCTTTGTCAATCCCGCGTATTTTTTTGACAAGCTGAAGCCCGTCAATGAAAGGCATTTTTATATCGGCTATGAGGATATCCGGCTTTTTTTCGGTATAAATACAGAAGGCCTCATTGCCGTCAGAGGCGCAGTGAAGGGTTCCGCAAAGCTTTCTCAGTATCATTTCGTAGCTTTTGCGTATGCCCTCATCATCCTCCGCATAGAGGACTGAATATTTTCTGAGCTTCTTTTCCAGTTCATTCATGCGGTTCAGCTTCTCCTTTTCTCATCAAACTGTACGTCCTGTCAGTTTGATGTACACGCTCGCGCCGTGTTGAACACGGCTTCGCTTCGCACGGCGCGGTTCCTTCCATGGAACCGTTTGAGACTCTTCGCATATGCTCAGAGTGACGCTTCTCCTTTTCCCATCAAACTGAACATCCTGTCAGTTTGATGTAATCCGCCAGTATCTTGGCGTGGTCAAAGGCCAGATCTGCGGGCAGGGCATCCAGAGGGAAGAACTCTGCTGTTTTAGCATCATCACCCGCCACTGGTTCGGCGTCAGATTCCGTGTAGTACACGGCGGAAGCAACGTGACCTCTTCTGTCCCTTGACGGATCGGAGTAAATGCCGAGGAGGGTTATGGATTCAGCCTTTATCCCTGTCTCCTCCATAAGCTCACGCACGGCAGCGTCCTCCACCTTTTCTCCGTATTCCACAAAGCCGCCGGGGATCGCCCAGCCTTTCGGCTCGTATTTTCTTTCCACAAGGAGAACGGAACTGCCTTTTCTTACTATAACATCCGCCGCCACCCGCGGAGTGTAGACAAATATTCTACCGTATTTGAACCTGAGCGACCTGTACACGCTTTCGCAGTAGGGCGCTCCCCTGCCTGCGGCTTCCAGACGGCTTATGACAGGCAGGAGTATTCCGTCTATCTCGGGCTGTCTGTTTTTCTGTATATCGATGAGCATACTTGTCTTGTAGTCATCCAGACTGTCCTTGTGGGCGATGAGCGGCATCCATTCCTCTTCGGGAATTTCCACTCCTTCCATCCGCGCTGCCTCAAGGGTTTCCCTGACCATTTTCACCATGAGGGCGAAAACTTCCGGATCTTTGGCCATTTTGCCGCAGGTGCTTTCCAGAAGTGCTGAAAGGGGGTTATAAGCAATATTCCAGATAAGCTTTTTCCAGAGGATATATTTCATGCTTTCGGCGACATTGAACTGAAGAGCGGATTTCTCCAGTACTGCGGCGAAATCGGCCTCATTCTGTTTGCTCTCTTCGCTGAAGGCGCCGAATGTGATATTGCCGAAGGCCGTGTGGTTCAGCACGCCCGGCGATTCTATCCACACGCCGATGTACAGGCTGGCGGCGAGAACACGCTCTTTGCCGAAATATTTTTCCATAAGGGCAGGGTTCTCCACCCCGTTCTGAAAGGAAACTGCGTATCCGTCTTTTTTCAGGTGCTTCACCGCGCCGGCGCACACATTTTCAGTGTCCTGTGATTTCACTGCGAAGATTATCACATCATACTCGCCAGAAAGCTCACCCGCCGCCCTGACAGGCACGGCCGAGTCTCCGTGTATTCTGCTTTTGAAAACAAGGGTTCCTGTTTCCTGCATGGCTTTCAGGTGTGCTCCCCTCGCGATAAGCTCGGTGTCAAAACCCGCCTTGGTGAAGAACGCGCCATAATAACATCCTATCGCTCCGGCTCCCACTATGGCTATACGTTTATTTGAAAGAGATTTGTCCATCCTTTAAAACCGCCTTTAAGTTCCTGCGTTTTTTGTATCTGCCGGAAATGAGTATATCCGACAGGTTGTCTTCGACATGGGTTTGGAGAAGCCTTTTTATGGGTCTTGCCCCGTAGTTGAAGTTATAGTCCTGCGCAAGGAGGAATTCCTTCACATCCTTATCAAGGGAAACCTGCTTTTCGTGTTTCTCAAGCCTCTGGTTTATCTCCTCAACCTGAAGATCGATAATTTTGAAAAGCTCTTCTTTGCCAAGGGGTTTAAACACTATGTGGCTGTCCACCCTGTTGAGGAATTCGGGCGAGAAGCGTTCACGGAGCTCCTTGAATGCGTTTGACTTGAACCTGTCATAGTCTATCTCGAAGCTCACTTTGTCGTCGGACGTGCTGAAACCCATCGCCCTAGAGTCCAGAGTAAGCTTGGTTCCTAAGTTTGAAGTCATTATGACTACAGTGTTTTTAAAATTTATCATGTGTCCGAGGCTGTCGTGGATGTGCCCTTCGTCCAGAACCTGAAGGAGTATGTTCATCACTTCCGGATGCGCCTTCTCTATCTCATCGAAAAGAACCACGGAATAGGGCTTTCTGCGCACCTGCTCTGTGAGCTTGCCCCCTTCCTCATAACCGACATACCCGGGGGGAGCGCCCACCAGTCTGGAAACGTTGAATTTTTCCATATACTCGCTCATATCAATGCGTATGAGAGCATTGGCTGAACCGAAAACTATCTCCGCGAGACGTTTTGCCACTTCTGTTTTCCCCACTCCCGTGGGTCCCAGAAAGATAAACGAGCCCAGAGGCCTGTCCGGATTGTTCAGCCCTGCGAAGCTGCGCTTTATGGAGCGGGAAAGGGCGTCCACAGCTTCGTCCTGACCTATCACAAACTTCTTGATATCCCTGCCCACATTGGCTATGCGCTCCATCTGATCTTCACGGAGCTTCTGAACGGGGATTCCGGTCATCATCGCAACAACTTCGGAAACATGATCCTTGTTCAGCGAAGGCCAGTTAGCATCAAGTTCCTGTGTCCATTCCCCGAGCAGACTGCGGAATTTTCCTCCGAGACGGTCAATGTCTTTTGTGGCTTTTTCCACTGAGTCAAAATCATTGTCGGCTATGAGCCTGTTGCGCTTGTCCATGGCGGCGTCAAGCTTCTGCTTAACCTCCTTGAGATTGTCAGGGAGAATGTTGACGCTGAGCTTGAGTTTTGAGCATGCCTCGTCTATCACGTCTATGCTTTTGTCGGGCTGGAATTTATCTGTAACATATCTGTCCGTGAGATAAACCGTTTCCTCCAGAACCTCGTCAGGGATATAAACCTTGTGAAAGTCTTCGTAATATTTCCTTATCCCGCCGAGGATTCCTATTGTTTCCTCCGTGTTGGGCGGGTTGACAAAGATTGTCTGAAAGCGTCTGTTCAGGGCTCCGTCCTTTTCAAAGTGCTTTCTGTATTCGGTGAGAGTGGTTGCGCCTATGCACTGGAAAGAGCCTCTGGCAAGGGCGGGCTTCAGCATGTTGGAAGCGTCTATGGAGCCTTCGGCGGCTCCCGCGCCGACTATGGTGTGTATTTCGTCTATGAAGACAATGATATTTGTCGCCTGCTCAATCTCCTTGATCAGGTTCTTCATCCTTTCCTCGAACTGGCCTCTGTATTTGGTTCCTGCAACGAGGCTGCCGAGCTCAAGGGATATGAGGCGTTTGTTCTTGAGAAATTCGGGTATGCCGGAGGAAACCATTTCGCGGGCGAGACCTTCCACTATGGCTGTTTTGCCCACGCCGGGTTCGCCGATTATCACGGCGTTGTTCTTTATCCTGCGGCAGAGGATCTGGATCAGCCTCTCTATCTCCCCGCTGCGGCCAATCACAGGGTCAAGCTTTCCTTCTTTGGCAAGCTCGGTGAGATCCCGTCCGAATTCGTCTATTGTCGGGGTGGAAACTGTGGCTCCCTGAACTTTTGTGCTGGAAAGAGCGCGTATCTCCTCCCTTATCGGGGCAAGCTCAAAGCCCAGTTTGGCGAGGAGCATGTAGGCCTTGCCTCTGCGTTCCCTGAGAAGACCCAGAAGGATGTGCTCCGTGTTGATGTACTTGCTTTCGAGAAGCCGTGCTTCCTCCACGGCCGCCTCAAGGACTGTTTTTCCCATCGGGCTGAAGGGGAGGCTTCCTTTAATCATCAGGTTTCTGCCCTGAACGCTCATTTTCTTAATGTCGTTTATGAGCACGTTCGTGTCCAGCCCGCGCTTGTTGAAAATATCGGCGGCTACACCCGTTTTCTCCCTGAGGAGTCCCATGAGGATGTGTTCCGTATCTATTGATATCTGCAGGAGCTTCTCAGCGGCCTCTCTGGAATAGAGAATTACCCGCCTTGCCCTGTCCGTGAAAAGATCAAACATGCGTTTCTGCCCCCTTTATTTAAATGTATGTTTATAATTATATGGTCTTTAAACACTTCTTTTCAATACTAATATGCCCCGCCTGTTTTTCGGGAGCGAAAAAGTCCGTTGACAAATAAGCATGCGAAAGCATAATAAACCATTAGTAATAACGGGGTGCATATATGGGAAAGGCAAACCTTTTTTCACTCATGCTCGTTGCGGGGGACAGGCCCGGTATAGTAGCGGACGTAACCAAGGTTCTTCTTGAGAACAGTTTTAATATCGAAGACTCAAGCTCCACTCTGCTTCAGGGCTTTTTCGCGGCCATATTCATTGTGAGCCATGAACAGCCTATGAGCGAATCCGAGGTCAGGGAACTCTTTGAGGGGCTCCTTGAGAAAAAAGGGGTTTCCGTGAAAGTTCAAAGCATGACGGAAACAGAGGAAGCTCCCGCAGGCGAGCACTATATAATATCCGTTTACGGTTCAGACAAGCCCGGGATAGTGCATAAGGTGGCTTCATTCCTTTCCGCGGAAGGGATAAACATAATAGACCTCCAGACCAAAGTGGCAGGAAAGGAAAAATCCCCCATATATATTATGGTTCTGGAAGTTGTTCTGCCGGAATATTTTCCGGATAAGACATGGACTGATAAACTGAAGCAGATCTCAGCCGAGCTGGGCACAGACATACATGTGAGACAGATTGAGACATATGAGTTGTAATATATGGCAGTAAGGGAAGTTCTGGTTTACCCCGATCCGGTTCTGAAAGAGATTTCAGAGGACGTGACGGAGCTGAACGATAAAATAAAGCAGGTCATTGAGGATCTGAAAGACACAATGGATTCATCATCCCACTCCGTTGGGATAGCCGCACCGCAGATAGGCGAGCTCTACAGGATCATAGCAATCGATCCGGGCAAAAACCCCAAGTGCGAGCTGAGCCACGGCAGACAGATAATGATCAACCCCGTGATACTGAAATGGGAGGGCATTACCCCTTTCAGGGAAGGGTGCATGAGCGTGCCGGATTACACAGGGAACGTCAACAGGGCTAGGAAAATACTTGTTCAGTATCTGGACGAGAATATGCAGGAGAAAGTCATCGAAACCGAAGGCTTCGAGGCGATCCTCATTCAGCACGAATCAGACCACCTCGACGGCGTCCTGTTTATCGACCGCGTCATCTCCCGCAGAACGGATCTGTTCCGCAGGAAGAAATATAAGTAAACGCAAATAGTTTATGCTGCGGTCATTCTGAACGTCAGTGAAGAATCTCTTGTCGGACATAATATTGAGACTCTTCGCTTTGCTCAGAGTGACGCTGAGCATAGAGAAAGCCTTGACTGCGGCGCGAGCGTGTATTCAGAATTTCCATGGACGGCAGATTTTGAATTATAAAGAAAAGACACTGCCTGCGGTCATTCTGAACGTCAGTGAAGAATCTCTTGTCGGATATAATATTGAGACTCTTCGCTTTGCTCAGAGTGACGCTGAGCATAGAGAAAACCTTGACTGCGGCGCGAGCGTGCGGGATAAAAACACAGTAGGTGGTTTTTATCCCTGTTAATCAGAATATTCCCAGTTTTTTCATCCTGTGGCGCAGTGTGTTGGGATGAATCCCCAGAATATACGCTGCGCCGTTCTTTCCGCTTATCCTCCAGTTGGTCTGTTTGAGAGTTTTGAGAATATGAGTTTTCATAACACTGTCAAGCACCGAGTTGTCAGAATCAGCAGGAGGCTCCTGCTTCTGGTTATCTTTCATGTTATTCAGAATACAGTCAAACTTCAGTCCGCTATTGCGGTTCAGTATTATTTCTCTTTCAACCGCATTTTCCATTTCACGTATATTGCCTGGCCATGAATAGTCCATGAGTTTTCCCATCAATGAGCTGTCGACTTCGGGGATGTTCTTTATCCCTAGTTTTCTGCATATTTTCTCTGTGATAAATCTGAGGAGCACGGGTATATCTTCTCTGCGCTTTCTCAGAGGCGGAATATCGATGGGGAATACATTCAGGCGCCAGTACAGATCCTCTCTGAACGTTCCCTTATTTACCATTTCCAGGAGGTTTTTGTTAGTCGCTGAAATTATGCGTACGTTGACCTTAACAGGTTTCCCGCCGCCAAGTCTTTCTATTTCGCCGAACTGGAGGGCGCGCAGGAGTTTAGTCTGGGAGTTGAGAGGCAGTTCTCCGACTTCATCAAGAAAAAGAGTACCGTTATTTGCCATTTCGAAGCGCCCTTTTCGTGTGGAGTCCGCTCCGGTGAATGCTCCTTTTTCATGCCCGAAGAGCTCGTTATCTATAAGTGTTTCGGGAATTGCTCCGCAGTTGATTTTTATGAATGCTTCGTCTTTTCTGCCGGAACTGCTGTGTATGAAGTTCGCAAAAACTTCTTTGCCTACCCCGGTCTCTCCTGTGAGGAGAACAGCGCTCGAAAACTCGGCGACTTCTTTTGCCTGAGTAAGAAGCTTATTCATATCAGGTTCCACTGACATGGCAAAGCTTGTGAAAGCAGAATCTTGCTGGCTGCCGCTTTTTACGCAGCCATAGCTGCTGTTGCGCATCTCTCTGGCGGTTATGGCAGTGCATAGTGCCATGGTATATGGGGTTGCAAGAAGGCGCAGAAGATTTTTATGCTCATCGGTATAGACGTTTTCTCTGTATACTTTGATTGCTAGGTTGCCTATGACGTATCCGGCGTTTCTGCATTGAAGAACAATGCAGGAGTTGCCTTCCGTCGGGCAGATAAAAGATGTTTTGTCCTCAGCCTGAGCTACTCTTTCGTGATAGTTATACACGCAGTCACTGGCAAACCCTCGCTTAATATCTTCAGGTTTGATACTGTCAGGCAGTTTCAGGTAAAGATCTTTGTACACTCTGTTTTCTTCAACAGTGCACAAACGCAGTATACAGTGCTCCTCCTCCAGATAATATGTAAGATCGATCATATCAATGGGGATGTACCTCTTCAAACATTTGAGTGAGTTTGTAAGAAGAGTTTCAACATCTGTACTCTTAAAAATAT
>JBFWJG010000052.1:0-15305 GCA_050253335.1 Deferribacterales bacterium
GATCCGCTGAATCTATCAGAAATGGTGCGGAAGGCAACAGATAAAAAAGAGGGGCATGCTAACCCTGTCCGCCTGCGTGTCAGAAATTGATCAGGTCTGTTTTTGTGAGCGTCACCGCGTTTTTTGTGGCGGGTCCGGTCAGCATAAGCATCAGGGAAGCCTGCTCTGTGTACAGATCCTCCGCGGAGAGTCCGTCAGCGGGAATTATAACCCTGAAGCCGTGCATCGCGGCTCCGGTTGCGGTGTGAAGCACTGCTCCGTGGGCTGCGGTTCCGACAATTATGACTGTTTTGACATGCTTTTCCTGAAGTGCGTCAAACAGCTCGGTCATGAAAAACTTGTTTGCCCCGGACTTCACCACAGTTTCCCCCTCAAGGGGCTTCACCTGCGGAAGAATGTTCTCCGGTGCGCCGCGTGAGGTTGTGCTGTGAAGAACAGGCACGCCGTGGCTTCTGGCGTGCGCGATGAGTCTTTCCACGGCGGGGAGGGTGCTGATGCATCTGGGTCTGCGCTCCGGACTGCATGTGCGTTCTTCCATGTCAAGCACAAGAAGCGCGGTGACCGAGGGATCTGCATGAACCGCTTCCGCTTCGGGTGCGGCGGGGATTTTTACTTTGTCCCACTCTTCCAGAATATCTCCGGCGAGTGAGCCGCCTGCCGTCAGAAATATGAACAATAAAAGAAGAATTCCGGTTTTCATTGCATCCTCCGCGAAATAATATTATAGCACGTCAGACCGATTCGTCAGGTCTGCTTAATATATCTTTACAACTTTACTTCTGCTTTACTCCGAAACTGTTAATTTATGATAACATGGGTTATTATGCTCAAAAAAGGGCATGCCCGGGTATATGGGCCGGTGTAAAAATTGTTCAGGCATTATATTTTGTAGTGCAATAATTCTGCCCGTGCTTATATTCGTATTTAATTTATCTGAAATATGAAGGGGTCGCTGCAAAATGAGACTTTTGTTGATTGAAGACGATTCGGATCTTGCGGAAAACGTAATCGATTACTTTGAGATGCAGGGCTGGAGCGTGGACTACGCAATAACCGGCGAGGCAGGCCTGCAGTTTGCGCAGGAAAACCATTATGATGCGCTGGTGCTGGATATAAATCTTCCGGGCATCAACGGTTTTGAAGTGTGCAGGCTGCTGAGGCAGAAGCTGAGGCTGAACATTCCTGTGATAATGCTCACTGCCAGAACCATGCTTAACGACAAGCTGGACGGCTTTGAATCCGGCACGGACGATTACCTCCCGAAGCCTTTTGAGCTTGCGGAGCTCAAGGTGCGTCTGGAAGCCGCTGTAAGAAGAACAAAAAACACCGTGGCGGGCGTTTTTGAGGTTGGCGGACTAAGCCTTGACCCTGAAAACGGCTGTGTTATGAGAAACGGTAAGATAATAGATCTCTCCGGCGTCTGTTTCACCATTCTGCGCAAGCTTATGGAGGCGCACCCCGGCATAGTCTCCAAGGAAGAGCTTGAGTATGCCATATGGAAGGATCAGCCGCCGCAGACAAACGCTCTGAAAGCGCATTTCTATACCCTGCGCCAGCTTGTGGACAAGCCTTTTGAGAAAGAGCTTCTCCACACCGTGCGGGGCAGGGGGTATAAAATAGCCGAAGAGGCGCCAGAGGAGACAGATGCGGTTTAAGACCGGTCTGCGCAGCAGGATTGTTCTTGTTTTTACGGGCATAAGCCTTCTTCTCGGTTCACTTATCGTGCTCGGAGTTATTGTTTCGACACAGATAAGCGAAACCAGATCGAAACAGAGGACAATAAAAATGGAGGCGGAGTACTATCTCCGCAGTCACATGTCCACCTTCGCCGCGCCCACATCCAACTCCTTTTTCATGCCTAAGCCTTCATCTCCGTTCATAAATGTTTACTACGGGGAAGAGCTTCTGCCTGCGTGGGCGAAAGGCGAACTGCCCGGGCTTGCTCCGGGGGAATACTCAAGAACCAGCAACCAGCAGAAGTATCATATAATTATAAGAAACCTGCCTGACGGCGAAAGGTTCTACATGCTTTACAATGTCACCCGTCTGGATGCCAGCAGGGAGTCGCTGAGCTCTCTCAGGGTGACAATTCTGGGCGTGCTGATGCCGATCATGGTGTTCGGATTTGTTATGGGGCTTATCACCGCGCATAAGGTTATAAACCCCGTTGTGAGCCTTGCCGACTACATAAAAGAGAGGGGAACGGGCTCTCCTCTGCCGGATGATTTTGTCAGGAAGTACAGCGATGACGAGATAGGCTTTCTGGCCGCCACGCTGAAAAACACTCTTGATGAGCTTCACGCATCGGTTGCCAGAGAAGCGGCGTTCGCAAGGGATGCCTCCCACGAACTGCGCACCCCCGTGGCGACAATCAAAGGTGCGCTGGAGCTTCTGGAAAACTCCGGTGCGCTTGAGGATGAAAAAACAGCCCGCATAGCAGGACGGATAGGAAGAGCCACTTCGAAGATGGAGCATCTTATCAAATCCTTCCTGTGGCTTTCGAGATATGAGACACTGGGAGAGTTTGACTTTGAGGAAACGGATACCCTGACAGTTGTGAATGAAACGGTTCAGGAACAC
Source organism: Deferribacterales bacterium (assembly GCA_050253335.1). Taxonomy (GTDB): domain Bacteria; phylum Chrysiogenota; class Deferribacteres; order Deferribacterales; family Geovibrionaceae; genus Geovibrio. Next base: position 2,581 of record JBFWJG010000052.1, read on the forward strand.
ATGTACCTCATAAAAGACAAGCCGGTTAAGGTTGAAGTCGAGGAACTCTACCCGCAGAAGCTTCCTGTTGCTCCTCAGGTTATGAACATACTTATATCAAACCTTCTCAGAAACGCCTTCACCTACACCCAGTCAGGCAAGGTGACGGTTATTATAAGGGAGAAGTGCCTCTCCGTGAAGGACACGGGAATGGGCATAAGCAGTGCGCAGCTTAACCTTCTCCGGAAAAACTCAGGCAAGTACCATGCGGAAGGCTTCGGCTTCGGCGTCGCTATCGTGAGGCGTCTCTGTTTCAGCCTCGGATGGACTTTCCTCATTGAATCCGAAAAAGAAAAAGGCACCATGGTTACACTCTGCTACAACCAGAAAGAGGACTGCGGCTGTGATACAAAAAAAACAGCCAATGACGGAAATCTTTCATGAAGTATTATTATTTTGCGAGGTCAGCTTTTTATGAACGGTTATGACGGAATAAGCAGAAGAAGCCTGCTGAAAATGGGGCTTTTTTCTTCCGCTATGATGATGAGCGGAGCCTATGACCAGCTTTTCGCCATGACAAATTCCGCGGGCGGCGTAAAAATTCCCCATGCGACTCATTTCGGCGCGCTCAAGGCAGTTGTTTCCGGCGGCAGGTTCATGGGCACGGAACCCCATGATAATGACTACGCTCCGACTTCGATGCTGTACAGCCTTTCGGAGTATGTGCACTCTGGCAACAGAATTAAATACCCCTGTGTCAGAAAAAGCTTTCTGGAAGGCAAAAGGGACACCTCGCTGAGAGGGTGCGAGGAGTTTGTCAGGGTTGACTGGAAAACCGCTCTGGATCTTGTGGCGAAGATACTTCAGGATGTTAAGAAGAATTACGGCAATGAATCAATATACCGCCCCTCGTTCGCCGGATGGTCGCATCCCGGGGTAATAGGCCGTCCCGACATACTTCAGGGAAGGTTTCTGGGTCTTCTCGGCGGCTTCACGGACACCATAGGTGACTATTCCGCAGGAGCGGCGACTCATATTCTCCCCCATGTCATGGGCGGTCTTGAGATATACAGCTATCAGACTACATATGAAATGATAGCGAAACACACAAAAACAATGGTTCTCTGGGGTTCTGACCCATTCAAAACTTTCAGGATAAGCTACTCCGTTCCGGATCATGCCAGAATCGAATGGTTCGTGAAAATGAAGAACGCCGGAATGAAGTTCATAAGCATAGATCCGGTTTACACCGAAACGGCAAAGTTTATGGATGCGGAATGGATTCCCATTAAGCCGAACACCGATGTGGCAATGATAATGGCTGTCTGTTTTGAGCTTTACATAAGCGATGAATACGACAGCTCTTTTATAGATAAATATACCGTAGGCTTTGATATTTTCAAAAACTACCTGACAGGGAAGAACGACGGCGTGCGCAAAAGCCCAGAATGGGCAGAGAAGATATGCGGCATAAGCGCAGGAACAATAAGGCGCCTTGCCCGCGAATTCCTTAAGTCGGGCACGCTTCTCAACAGCCATTACGGCTGTCAGCGGGCTGACAACGGCGAGCAGTTCCACTGGGCGCTGATCACTCTGGCCTGCATGCTGGGGCATGTGGGAACCCCCGGGGGCGGATACCACTTCGGAAACGGCGGGCTTGCCTACTCCGGCAAGGTTATGCCCCGCAGAATGTCTCAGGGGCGAAACCCCGCCAGAACTGTTATTCCCGCGTCCAGAATAGGCGAGATGCTTCTGAACCCGGGAAGAACCATCGACTTCAACGGAAACAAGATTACCTATCCAAAAATATCCCTGCTTCACAACATGGGCTCAAATATAATTACCCAGCACCCGAACACCAACGAACTGCTTGAAGGTATGCGGGGAGTGGAGAACATAATAACCCATGAGATTGTCTGGAACGCCACTGCAAGATACTCGGATATTGTTCTGCCTGTGACATCCACCTTTGAACGCAACGACATAACCTACGGTGACCCTTATTCAAACACCCATGTCTGGGCTATGAAGCAGGTTGTTCCGCCTCTGCACGAAGCGCGGGATGACTACTGGGTGCTTTCTGAGCTGGCAAAAAGGCTCGGATTCGAAAAGGAATTTACGGAAGGACGCACACAGATGGACTGGATACGCTGGAGCTATTCAAACGTTGAGACGGCTGTTCCCTTTGAGAACTTCTGGCGGCAGGGTTTCCTTGAGTTCAAGGTTCCTTCAAAAAACAAAAGCTTTGTGCGGCTTGCGGATTTCAGGAAAGACCCGAAAAACTCGCCTCTTTTCACTCCGTCCGGCAGGATCGAGATTTTTTCCGAAAAAGTCGCCAGCTTCGGTTATGACGACTGTCCGGGTCACCCCACATGGATTGAGCCTAAGGAATGGCTCGGCGCGGATATGGCGAAGAAGCATAAGTATCACCTTCTTTCCATACACCCTAAGCACAGGCTGCATTCCCAGATGGATAATATTTCCCTCAAGGAGCAGTACAAGATAAAAGGCAGAGAGCCTGTCGTGCTTAATCCGGATGATGCGAGAGAGCTTGGAATAAAGGACGGCGACCTTGTCGAAGTCTATAACGACAGGGGGGCGATAATCTGCGGAGCACTGGTAAGCGCAACCATGAGAAGGCATGTCGTCAGGGTTGACGAAGGCGCCTGGTACTCTCCGGAGGATGCCTGCGGGGTCGGGGCAAGGTGCCTCAGCGGAAACGTGAATGTTCTCACGCCCTCCAGAGCCACATCAAAACTGGCTCAGGCGTGCGCCGCTCACAGCTGTCTTGTATCGTTAAGAAAAGCTCAGGGAAAAATAAAAAACAACGATGCGTACAAAAATCCGGTTGTAATAACGGAAGAATAATATTAAGTAATAAAGATGAAACACGCCCTCACTATTTGTTATATATCATTAATAAGCGTTTTATGCATTTTCACTGCTTCCGCCTCAGAAAAAGGCTGGCTGAATAAAAATATAGAGCTCACTGACGCAAAAGGGAAAAAGACCGCTCTGCTTCAGTTCGGCTCACCCATCAGCGACAGCAGGCTCACGGCATGGATGAGAAAGGGTGAAAAGACCCTCTACTCCGAAGACGGAAGAGTGACTTACGGCATACTCTATGACCCCTCTGCCGCTGTGGAAACAGGGAGAACAAGGCAGGGCATGCGCGAAGTCATGATCAAAGGCTATATAAAAAGCTCATATATCTCGCCCACTCTGGAAGATTCTCTCTCGGAGTACGAGGATAAGTATTACGATATATGCAGCTCCTGCCACTCCGCCATAAACCTCAGCAGGTTCAGCATCGACCAGTGGGCGGGAATTATGAACTCAATGAAGACCCATGCCCAGATATCCGACAATGATTCAGCGGGACTGTACAGGTATATAAAACTTATTATTACCGACTAATCTCATTTCTTTAATACTTTTCCATTTTTCAGAAACTAAACTGACGTTCTCTTTACCTAGTGTTTACCCTTAGTGTGTTAAAAAAATCACAATTCATTCGGAACATGATCTGTTACGGCGACGGTTGTTCAACCGGCAAACGAGGAGGAAGATTATGTCAGTTTTTCAGAAAGAAAAGCTTAAAAATTTAATGAGTGTTTCCAGACGCTCGTTCCTTAAATGGAGCGCAGTTCTGGGAACCGCTGCCACGCTTGGCTGCGGAAGCTCAAGCAGCAGTGATGACAATGACGGCGATACCCCCGGAGCTCCGTCATTCGACAGGGAAGTATGGAACGGCTGCAACGTTAACTGCGGAAGCCACTGTCCCCTGAAACTTCATATTAAAGACGGTGTTGTCGTCAGAGTAAGCACCGACAACGAATCCCCCGACGAATACGGCGATTACGGCACGAACTTCCAGTTCCGCGCCTGTGTCCGCGGACGTTCGATCCGTCAGAGACTCTACAACCCTGACAGGGTTAAATACCCCATGAAAAGAGTCGCAGGCTCAGTAAGGGGTGAAGGCAGATATGAAAGGATTTCCTGGGAACAGGCAATTGAAGAAATATCTGCTAAAATGATTGATGTAAAAGCAAACTACGGTCCCGCCGCTTTCTATATCCAGTACGCAACGGGTACAATTGACGCTGCTTTCGCAAAATCATGGACACCTGCCGCAACCCCCATCGCAAGGCTTCACAACCTTTGGGGCGGATGGCTGAACCATTACGGCAACTACTCAACACCCCAGATCGGGCCCTACCTTCCCATGCTTCTCGGCGGTTCCAGCCAGAACACCATCACGGATGCTGTGAACAGCAACCTTGTGGTTCTCTGGGGCAACAACCCCGCGAACACCCGTATGGGCTCAGGCGCACACTACACATACCACCTTCAGAAAGCGAAGGAGAAAAACCCCAACCTCAAGTTCATCTCAGTCGACCCGCATTACAATGATACGGCGATTGCACTCGAGGCTGACTGGATAAGCATCAGACCCGGAACAGACACAGCTCTTGTGGCGGGAATGGCTTACTATCTCCTTGATGAAGGGCTTCTTGACGAGGCATGGCTCAATGAACGCTGCGTAGGATGGGACGAAGCTTCCATGGCAGGAATAGTTGAGGCCACAGGCACAGCTCAGGGCGCGCCCGAAGGCACAGAGCCCGCAGTGCCCGCCGGAAGCTCATACAAATCATACCTGCTCGGACTCGGCGCGGACGCAACTGCCAAGACTCCCGAATGGGCATCAGACATCACAGGCATTCCTGTTTCCGTAATCAAGGCTTTTGCAAAAAGGCTGATAGATGAAAAACCCGCCATGATTATTCAGGGCTGGGGACCCCAGAGGCATTACCTCGGCGGAAACAACTGCCGTGCGATAAGCCTTATGGCTATCCTCACCAAAAACATAGGCATTCAGGGCGGCGGTTCCGGTTCACGCGAGAGCGGAGCTTCTGTGAGCCTCAGCTTCAGGGGCTGGTCAACCACTTTCCCCTCTAACCCTGTTTCTCATACCATTTCACACTTCACATGGTATCAGGCGATCCTTGACTACGCGTCAATGACGGGAAGAACATGGGGCGTGAGAGGACTGGCAACTCCCGATACTCCCCTGCCCACACCCATTAAGTTTATATGGAACTACGCCGGCAACTGTATGACAAACCAGCACGGCGACATAAACGAAACAATGAAGATGTACAAAGATGAGTCAAAATGCGAATGCATAGTGACAATCGAAAACAGCTTCACACCCTCTGCGCTTGTTTCCGACTACATTCTGCCCGACTGTACAAACTGGGAGCAGAACGACGTAACCACAAACGCAGGCGGAAACACAGCCATTATGGTATTCGACACCAAAGCTGTTGAGCCTCTCTTCGAGTGCAAGACAATTTATGAAATGCTCTCTCTCATTGCTGACAAAATCGGCATAAAAGAGCAGTTCACAGAAGGCAGAACGCAGGACGAATGGCTTGAGTTCCTCTTCAACGAAATGCTCAGAATAAACGGAGATCAGGGTGTTTTTACTGCCGAGAACAATCTTGACACATACGCCAAGGCAAAAGCCGCCGGCATAGTCAAGAAATATGTTTCCACTGCAACACCCAGTGTGGCGTTCAAAGCTTTTGTCGATGATCCGATTACAAACAAAGTGTCCACCCCCTCAGGCAAGTTTGAGATTTTCTCAAAAAGGCTTTACAACCTCAGCCACCAGTGGGTTCTTCCCGGAGACGGACTGGACAAAATATGCGCTATCCCTGAATTCCACGAAACTCAGGACGGCTTCACAAGCACGAAGCGCGCTGAATATCCCTTTCAGGTTGTGGGACACCACTATAAACAGAGAACGCATTCAACCTACTACAACACATCCTGGAACAGGGAAGCAAACCCTCAGACCGCGTGGATCAACTCAGGCGATGCCGCAAATCTCGGTATTGTTCACGGCGACACAGTGGAGATCTGGAACGACAGAGGCAAGGTAAGAGTTAAAGTTAAAGTAACTCCGAGAATTATGCCCGGCGTTATTGCTCTTCCTCAGGGCGCATGGTACAACCCCGGCGGCAAGTGGTATAACAGCAAGGTTGAACACTCAGGCAGCATCACGGCAGACGAAGTCGGCAACAAAGATGTGATCGACCACGGCGGATGCAACAACGTTCTTACAAGCGTGCGCCCTGAAGCATTCTCCAAAGGTAACTGCCAGCACAGTGTTCTTGCTAATATCAGGAAAGTCGGCTAAGAGGGAGGCTCAAAATGGCTAAACAATACGGATTTTATGTAGATACAAAGCACTGTACCGGATGCAAGGCGTGCATGAACGCCTGTAAGGACAGACAGGGCCTTCCCGAAGGCACCAAGTTCAGAAAAGTTTTCGAGTTTGCCGGCGGAAGCTGGCAGAATGCTGATACTGCTGCTTACAAGCCTGATGTATTTGCTTTCTATGCTTCCATGGGCTGCAATCAGTGCGATTCTCCCGCATGTCTTGATATCTGCCCCGGCAAGGTATACAGCAAGCGCGAGAGCGACGGTGTTGTGACCTACAACCCCTCGACATGCATCTCCTGCTTTGCGTGCAGAGAAGTATGCCCGTTTAAAGCTCCTTCGTATAACTACGAAAAAGGGCACATGACAAAATGCGTTATGTGTACTGATGAAGGATCGGCAGACGGCGTGCCTGTTCCCGCATGTGTGAAGGCATGTCCTTCAAGAGTTCTTGATTTCGGCGAAATCGATGCTCTTAAAGCAAAATACGGCAGCGTGCAGTCGATAAGCCCGTTCCCCGCGGCCACAAAGCCCAATATCGTTTACAAAGCCCACAAAGACGCTGACGGCGGAGTACAGGCCGTTAACATCGAAGAAATCTAAATAAACACAGGAGAGGGGGAAACCCCTCTCCGCTTTTAAACCGTCTGACGGTTTTTTTCATTTGGAAGGAGAAGTTTATGGATAAGCTGCTTAATAAAGACTGCGAAAAGGTTTATCAGGATCTTCTGGGAGTCACCATAGCTCACAGTTTTATGAATAAGCTGTTTATTGAGGCGCCCACGAAAGAATTTATCGAGAACCTTAAAATCACCCACATTCTGGACAGCGACTGGCCCATGTGCGAAAGCCTTGAGTCCGTTACCGGCCTCGGTATGCTGAAAAGATATCTTGCGGCATATACAGAAAGCAGCTTCGGTGAGCTCACGGATAACTATAATGCCCTGTTCATAGGCCCGGGCGCTCTGCTCGCACCGCCATGGGAATCTGTTTACACAGAGCAGGACAAGACGCTTTTCGGTAAATCAACCCTTGATGTAAGGGAAATGTACAGAAAAAACGGTCTCCAGATAAACAAGCTCCACAAAGAGCCCGATGATCACATATCTTATGAATGTGCTTATATCAACTTTCTTTCCCTGAAGGCAATTGAGGCTTTCGAGAAGGAAGAGAGCGAAAAGTGCTGTGCTCTTCTTGAGGATATGCGCCTTTTTTACGGCCTTCACATGACGAAGTGGGTGATCGAGTTTGCCGATAAGGTGATCGATAACTCTGGAACAGAATTTTACAAAGGAGCGGGATGGCTTCTGAAGGGCATGATCAAGGAAACATCTTTACTGCTTAATAATATTGACAATTAATCAAGACCCCTGTTGGTACCATTAACATATATTTCTTTAGAAAAGGCACGCCTGACCAGCGTGCCTTTTCTATTTCAGGGGAGCGTTCCGCAAGGCAGCGCATATAAAAAAAGACGGCAGACTTCAAATCTGCCGCCTTCATCTGGTCACTCCCCTTACATATCTAGGAGTGCGGGCTGCGGGATGGTGATGAAGGGAAAGCCCGGAGGCTTCCCCGAAAATTATCTGAAAGTTATTTCATTTCAGTCTGAGTCTGGTTGTCAGCGGGTTTAGTTTCTTCTTTGTCGCCCGCGAAAGCGGCTACGCTTGTTACAACCATCATGCCGAGTACAAGTACAGTGATAAGTTTTTTCATTTCTTCCTCCGAATAAGTTAATTGTATTATATAGAGCAGGATATGTGCCAATTACCGCTAATGTTTATAAGTTCTTGCTGTAGAAGCTTAATATCAAGCGAATGCGTGTGTCGTGAAACAATCAGGTGTATGGATTTACCTTCACTGCTTTTCTGATATTCCTTATTGCAGGGGATTTGGGACGTATGGTAAACCATACAGAGTCCGGAATTGATAAAATCGTTTACCTGCAAATAATTATGGCTAGCGGCAGTGCAAATTGACTGTTGTGCGCACTGTCTCCGTGTGATAAATTAAATCATGAAGCTGACAGGCATATTCGGCAGGCTCGCCCTGACAAACCTCATCCTTCTGGTGCTCATTTCTTATTTCATAATCTACGTATTCCACAAAACAGAGCAGATTCACCGGATTCTTCATGAAGTCACGTCCGTTCATCTCCCTGTTATGGCTGATTCAGACAAGCTGAACACATATGTTCAGAGAATGAACGAGTTCAGGCTGAAGTATCAGATTACCGGAGACAGGGATTTTCTCGACAGATTCACAGGTTTCAGGAATGAAGCAGCAACAGTGAACGCCCGCCTTGCCGAAACTGTTATGGGTAAATCAAAATCGGATATTTATGAAAAGGTTGACGAACTATTCTCCGAATTTGAGGATATGTCCGAAGCGCAGATAAACAATATGGAGCATGACATTGCCCGGACCAACAGGGAGATTGACGATGCCTCTTTCAGGCTGGCTCAGCAGACAGCGCTTCTTAAAGACACTGCCGATTCCGAGTGGCGCAGCAAGCTTGAACGCTCCAGCCGAATGGTGGAGAGGGTTCTGCACAGGTCGGTTCTGTTTATGGCTGTCTGCATTCTGGGCGCGGCGGCGGTTGCCTTCTTCAACACGCGCACAATAGCCCGCCCCCTGCGAAAACTGGGCGAAAAGACCAACGAAGTCGCGGCGGGCAGATTCCCCGAGAGGTTCTCCCTCAAGGCTCCCTATGAGATAGAGAATCTCGCATCTGACTTTAATATAATGATAGCAAGGCTTAAAGAGAGCAGGGAGCAGAAGGAGGAGTTTGTGAGCAATGTTTCCCACGAGCTTAAAACACCTCTTTCATCCATTAAGGAAGCGGCGCAGATGCTCAGGGAGGGCGCATTTGATAACGAGCCCGAGAGCTCCCGCAGGCTGCTTGAGATAATAGATGCCGAATCCGAGCGCCTCATAGCCTCCGTGAACGGTATTATTGAAATTTCAAGGCTTGATATAAACGATGCTCCCTACGAAAAGAAAAGATGCAGTGTGGGGCTGATACTGACGGAGATTGTGAGAAAGACTGCGCCCATTGCATTAAATAAAAAAATAAACGTGACGGTTAATATAGCGGGAGATCTGCCGGATGTTCACGCGGACGCGGAAATGATAAGCCGTGCGGCGGAAAACCTGATCGGAAACGCGCTGAAATATACTCCGGAAAACGGAACTGTCAGCATCAGTGCGGAAAAAACAGGTGAACGCCTCCTGCTGGTTTCTGTCAAAGATAACGGAAGGGGAATATCAGAGGCGGATCTTCCACACATATTCGAGCGCTACAGAAGAGGGCGCAATCAGCAGGGCGATGTCAGGGGAACCGGACTGGGGCTTGCCATCGCAAAGAAGATAATTTCCCGACATGGAGGAGAAATATGGGCAAAAAGCAGACCGGGGGAAGGAAGCGAATTTCTTTTCACTCTGCCGCTCTCTTTCTGATTTTTTCACTGCTCGGCTGTTCGCCCGCGGCAAAGGAGAATGTAGGCGAAAGCTGTCTGCTTTTTCTGAAACTCGGCGATTATGAAGGAGTTATGACAATGCTCGACAGAGCGGAAGATATAAGGGAAGATGAAAAGCTGTTTATGCGGGTTCTGGTGGTCTCTGACCCCGGAAGCCCGTATTTCAGTGCGGAGGATGTGAAAGTTTACGCAGACACTCTCACGAACCTTTTTCCTGACAGCCCGTACACGGTGCAGGCTTCTGTTGTGGCAGGGCTGATGGAGAAATATTCGCAGTCCGCCTCGGAAGCTGAGAATCTGGGAATCAGGCTGAACGGGCTGAATGACAGTCTCACGGAAGCGCACACTGAAAACAGCTCTCTGAAAGAGACCGCTGAGGAATATCAGAATATCAGCTCCGAGCTCCGCAGGGAAAACGGAAGGCTCCTTGCTCAGGAAAGAAAGCTGAGGCATGAGCTTGATGAAATGAAGGCTAGGCTTGAGGCGATCAAGGAGATAGACCTGAAGATCAAGCAGAGCAGGGAAGGCGGGCGTGACTAGGATTCTGGCAGTTGACGATGACCCCAACCTGCTTGAGATAATAAGACTGAGGCTTAAAAGCTCCGGCTTTGAGGTTTTCGCGGCGGACTGCGGCGAGGCGGCGCTCAGGCTTCTGGAAACAGAAGTGTTTGACGCGGCTGTGCTGGACATGAAGCTGGAAGGCGAGACCGGGCTTGAAGTATTTGAGAATATAAAAAAGGCTGATCCTGAGCTTCCGGTAATTTTTCTGACAGCATACGGAACAATAGACGAAGCAGTGGAAGCCATGCGCCGCGGCGCATTCGGCTATCTGACAAAACCCTTTGACCACAGGGAGCTTGTTATTCAGGTGGAGAAAGCGGTGGAGAAGAACAATCTCTCCCGCGAGAATCTCCGCCTGCGGAGTATGCTCCGTGAAACGCTCATAGCCGGAAACATCATAGGCCGGAGCGAAAAAATCCGCAGACTCAATGAGCAGATCCTCCTCGCCGCGGGGAGTGACGCCAGTGTGTATATTCAGGGGGAGTCAGGCACAGGCAAGGAGCTTGTGGCTAAGATGCTCCACATGAGCAGTGCGCGGAAAGACAGGCCTTTTATAGCCATAAACTCGTCTGCCATCCCCGAAAGCCTTATGGAGAGCGAGCTTTTCGGCTATGAGAAAGGAGCGTTCACAGGGGCGAACCGCAGGAAAAAGGGCTTCTTTGAGCAGGCGCAGGAGGGCACGCTGTTTATGGACGAGGTGTCGGAGATGCCCCTGTCCATGCAGGCAAAACTGCTCCGTGTGCTTGAAAACAGGGAGGTTTACCCTCTGGGGAGCGAGAAGAAGGTCAAGCTTGATATAAGGCTCATCTCCGCCTCCAACAAGGAACTCACAGAGGAGATAAAGAAAGGGGCTTTCAGAGAGGATCTCTTCTACCGCATACACGTAATACACCTGCGCATCCCGCCCCTTCGTGAGCGCAGGGAGGATATCCCCCTTCTCGCCGGACATTTTATCAGAATGTATTCGGGCAGATACGGCCGCAAGGCGGAGCACCTGTCACCTCAGGCATTTGAGAAACTGATGACATATGACTGGCCGGGCAATGTGCGGGAACTGGAAAACACAATCGAGAGTGCGGTTGTTCTCACCACAGGCGCGGAGATCGGCGCGGACGCAGTGCGCCTTTCATCGGACACATCTGCACTTCAAAGCTACAAGGAAGCCAAAAGGGAGTTTGAACAGCGCTATGCCAGAGAGCTTATGGAAATGAGCAAAGGAAATGTCAGCAAGGCTTCCAGAATGGCAGATGTCTACAGGGCGGATCTGTACGAACTGCTAAAGAAATACTCAATAGACCCCGAAAGTTTCAGATAAGCGAAACCATCCTGTCCACAATGAGCAGCAGAAAAAACGAGGCAATGGATATGTTCAGTATCATAAATGCCTTATCGGTATCAGCGCGATACCTTAGAAAGAGAATATATGTGACTGCGGCGAAAACGGCGTGGATGAAGTAAACAGGCTTGTTCAGATAAATCCCCGCCGGAATGGCGAAAAAGAGGGATGTCGCATAACCGGACATCCACACATTTATGAATTTCCGTGTTTTCAGTTCCCCGAATGTCCCCGTGAGAGTTTTGAAGCCCGCCTTTGCGTAATCCTCGGCGTATTTGAAGGATAAAAGCGCAAAATGAGGTGTCTGCCAGATGTAGAGTATGCCCGCAACAACAAATATCCGCATGTCAGAAGGGCTTCCCCCTGCGGCAAAAAAGCCGATTAAGGGGGGCAGAGCGCCGGAGAAGGAGCCTGTCATGAGGGCGAAGGGTGTCTGCTTTTTCATCGGGGTGTAGAGAAAGTTATATACAAAAACCGCGGCGGCGCCGGAGGCGAAGAGAGGGATATTCTTCATGCGGAGAATGAGCGTGAACGCCACGGCAAGGATGATCGTGGCGGACATCAGCGCCTCCTCCGGTTTTATCCTGCCTGAGGGGAGCGGACGGTTTTTTGTACGCTCCATGAGCGCATCTTCTCTCCGTTCCTGCCACTGGTTCAGGGCGGAACAGCCCGCCGCAAGGAGAACCGCCGCAAGGATTCCTAGAAGATGTTTTTCTCCTATGACCGGAGAAAAAAGGCAGGCCCCCGCAAAAGCGGAAAGGCCTACCAGCAAAGTAACTTTAATTCTTATAAGTTTCAGATAATCAGTGTTCATTCATCCTTCAGTGTGCTGAAAAATTCGATGAGCGCTTTCATGTCCTCATCGCTGAGTTCATAGGAGGGCATCATTCCGCCGTCGTAGCCGTCCACGATATAATCATCCGGATTCTTAATTGAGTCAATGATATATCTTATGTCAGCGATTACTTCGATCTTCTTGCCCATATGCTCCGCGGTGAGCTTTCTGTCCATCATGTTTTTGAAGCTAGGGCCGACTATCTCGCTTCCGTCTGTGGAGTGACAGCCGAGACAGCCCTCATTTTCGGCAACCTTAGCACCCGCCGCCCCTTTCTTCTCCATGACCATGCCGCCCTTGAAGAAGC
>JBFWJG010000053.1:0-14325 GCA_050253335.1 Deferribacterales bacterium
CCAACCTTAGATTGCACAATACAAGATATACGTTTAGTGGAGTAAAATCAACCCTAATATGCACAACAGAAACACTCGCGCGATTTTAATGCATTAATATCTTTCAACCTCTAAATGCAAATAGCCTATTAAAAAAGTGATTTGATGCAGTATATTTGCGCGGATATTCAAGGAGGGAGCTTATGGTGGAAGTTGCTGTTGAGGGAAACAGTGTTCATATTAAAGGAAATATCAAAAGCATAGATGACTATCTCGCTGTGAAGAATTCTCTTCAGGAACTAGCGGACAAGGGAGTCCGCTCCATTGAGGTCTGCTTCACTGATTCAGTATCAATTACCTCCTCTATCATCGGCTTTATGCTGAAGCTGATCAATGTCGACAAGATAGACCTCAGTGTGACCGCAGGGGACAAAAAGCTTCTGGCTCTTCTGGAAGAGCTTGAACTGCAGGGAATATTTAAAGTCCGCGGGCTGTAAATAAATCCTCTGCCTGCGGGCTTTCTTAGCCTTAATTTATTGCCGTCATCCTGTTACGGTAGTATAATATTATCAGATATACCAATTTGAATTATCGACATGGCGTATTGCCGTAAGGCACTGGAAGGATAAAATGAAAGATATATCTGTACTGATTGTTGAGGATGAACCGGCTGTGGCGGGGGCTCTTGAACTCAGGCTGAAGCGTACTTTCGGCAGGGTTTTCAGCGCGTCCGATGGACGAAAGGGTCTGGAAACCGCAATTGCGGTGAAGCCCGATGTCATAGTTACTGATCTGCGAATGCCCCATATGGAGGGGCTGGAGATGATAGAGGAGATCCGAAAATCTCTTCCTTATGTCCATGTGATAGTTCTCACCGCATCCAGCGACAGGTTTGACCGAAAAAAAGCCGAAGAGCTCGGTGTAGAGGGGTATTTCACCAAACCCCTCATGGTGAATGAGCTTATCACTAAAATTCAGGAGCTGGTTTAGTATGAAAAGGGCGCAAGCGCTCTTTTTTGCCGTTATCCTCAGCGCATTTTCAGCGTTCGGCGCGCAGAAGGATTTCTTCACTGTTTCGGAATATATGCTCATGCACCCCGAACAGGCGTGGAAGTTTGACAGCTTCGTAAATATTGTCCGCAGTGCCCCTGTGCCTCTGAAAACAACAAACGCAAAACCGGCTAAAATAGCCGTTGTGTATCCCGCGGTTCAGGCGTCCGATTACTGGCGGCGCAGTGTTAAGGTGCTGGAAAAGAGGCTTGCGGAACTTAATGTGAACTATACCCTGACAACCTATTTCAGCAGGCCGTCCGGAGATTCGAGGCTGCAGATGGCGCAGCTTGCGGAGGCCGCGGCGGGCGGAGCTGACTTTATCATAGTTTCGGCAGATTCATCACAGATGCGGAAGGCTGTCGGAAGGCTGCTTTTTGAGGGGAAACACGAAATTATCATACAGAACCTCACCACCCCGCTCAGAGAGTGGGAGCCTTCCCGTCCGCTTCTGTACACAGGGTTTGACCATATAGCGGGCTCCGCCATGCTGGCGGACGCAGTTGCGGACACTGTTCCTCAGAACTCATCCTACGCTGTTCTCAACTGTTCCGGCGGAGAGGTGGGCTATCTCAGAACCAAGGGCTTCACAGACCGCCTTGCCTCAAGGGGCAGATATGTCAGGAAGGCAGAATATATTACAGACTTTGACAGGGAAAAATCAAAGATAGCAGCAAAAGAGATTCTGAGGGTTCACCCTGACGTTTCCTTTATTTTCGCCTGCGCCACTGATGTGGCTCTCGGGGCGGCAGATGCCCTGCGGGAGGCCGGCGCGCAGAAGATAATCCTCAACGGATGGGGAGGCGGAAACGCTGAACTGGAGCTTATAAAACAAAAAGAGCTTGACCTTACTGTCATGCGTATGAATGATGAAAGCAGTGTTGCTGCCGCGGAGGCTGTGAAGTTTGTTCTCTCCGGAAGGGCGAATGATGTGCCCGTTGTTTTCTCAGGGGATTTCAGCCTTGTTACCTCCGCCGACAGCGCAGACGAGATAAAAATGCTCAAAAAAAGGGCTTTCAGGTATTCGGGTGAAAATGAGCAGGATTAGATCTGTTAAAATATCCTCATTTCTGGCCATGCTTCTGGCGGGTTTTTCCGTCATTCTCTCTGTGGTTATTTTCATCTGGAGCAGTCTGGATGCCGGAAATCTCATAAAGCGCGAACAGACAAGGCTTCTGGAGAGGAACCACCACACAGCGTCCATGATTTTTGAAAAGGAACTGGAACAGCTGAACTGGGTCACAAGAGACCTGCGGGTAAGCCTCAGGCAGCTTCTTGTGAAAACCGCCGATCCTTCTTCGGATGAGTTCAAAAGCGGCTTTGAATCAATATACGATCTGAGCGTGGGTGAAAACGCCGATTTGATGATTTTTGTTTCTTACGACGAAAACAATGTCATTGACGCAGGCTCTCCCCTCTTTGATACATCAGGAATAATCAGTTTTCTTAAAAACAGCGGGCAGAGCGTCACGGCCTCCGGCTCTGTGTACTCTGTTGAGACAGCGGGCGGAGCTGCCCCGCTTGCGGTCATTCTCGGCTATACGCAGGTGAACCACCCCGCAACGGGCGAGGTTCTGGGCAGGGTCTACACAGGCAGAATAATTAACGGCGCGCCGGATCTCATCAGGAAAACAGCGGCAGAAGCGGGCTCCGGCATAGCTTTCGTAGCGGGGGGAAGGGTTATCTCCTCCTCGGACAGGTTCAGCATGAGCGATTTTCTTCCTGAGGCCTGTGAAAGAGCCGGAGAAGCCTTGAAAGTCAGGGCAAGCTTCACTGCCTACTGCAGTCCTCTGGAGCTGAAAGGTTCTGCCATGCCTCTCATGATTTACCAGCTTACGGATAATCAGTCTCTGACACTCATGAAAAAGCAGATAACAGCGAGAGCCGCCGCCGCGGTTATCCTTATTATAATCATGACAGCAATCTCTGTTTACTGGTTCCACCGGATTACAGCACGGTCTCTCATGTATCTTATCGACTATACCCACAGCATAAGCGCCTCCGGCAGCATTGACGGCTTCAGCCCCACCCCTGTTTATGAGTTCAACCGTCTGGGCGAGGCTGTTTCCGCAATGAACAGGGAACTGCGTGAAACACAGGCATATCTGGGCAATTTTCTGAGTTTCGCTAAAGTTCCGCTTATCGCGTGGGACACGGAAAACAGGATAGTTATTTTCAACAAATCCATGGAAGAGCTCTCAGGAATTGAGGAGGCGCAGGCGGTCGGCCATAATCTCGAGATTATATTCTCATGCCTCACCGGAGACAGGCTCAAGGAGCTTCTGCTGAAGGCGGCCGGAAACGCGGACACCCTTTCCAACTTTGAATCCATGGTGAAGAATGTCAAAACAGGCGAAATGAAATATATCCTCTGGAATCTCTCCATGGCGGGAACAGGCGAAAAAAGCTTCGGGGTTGTTCTTCAGGGGATTGACATCACTGACAGGAAATCCTCGGAGGAGAAGCTTCTGCTTGCTTCCAAGGTTTTTGAAAATACCATAGAAGCCATTTATATAACCAACACAAGAGGGATTATCCTGAGTGTCAACAAGGCCTTCCTCCGGATTACAGGCTTCAGCGAGGAAGAGGCCATAGGCAATAAAACCAGCATTCTCCGTTCCGGCAGGCACGCAAATCACTTTTACAAGGGTCTGTGGAATTCCCTGAAGGAAACAGGCACATGGCAGGGTGAGATATGGAACAGGCGCAAAAACGGAGAGCTTTATCCGGCGCTTCTGAATATATCCAGCATAAGAGACTCAAACGGAAATATCTCCCATTTCATAGGCGTGATGCACGACATAACCGAAAGGAAAAAATACGAGGAACAGATCAAGTATCAGTCCCATTATGATCCGCTAACGAATCTGCCTAACCGCTATCTCTTTCAGGACAGGCTGAGCATGGCTATTTCCAGAGCGCGGAAAAACCATAATTATGTCGGGCTGATCTCCATCGATATAGACAGATTCAAAAACGTCAACGACACACTGGGGCATAATGTCGGGGATATACTGCTTCAGAAAATAGCCGACAGGATAGTGGGCACAGTGGGTGACAGCATCACGGTGAGCAGGCTTGGCGGGGATGAGTACACAGTCATAATTGAAGACCTTTCTGACAAGAACAGGGCAGTGACGGTGGCGTACAATGTCATTAAACAGCTTGAGAAGCCTTTTCAGGTGGATGATTACGAGCTTTTCCTTAAATGCAGCGCAGGGCTGAGCTTTTATCCGGATGACGGAGAAGATGTTTTCACCGTGGCCAAAAACGCCGATGCCGCAATGTACCGTGCGAAGGCGAAGGGGCGCGGAATGCTCCAGATTTACACCACAGACTTTAACGACACCGCAAAAGACAGGCTCATTGTAGAAACCAAGCTTAACCGCGCGCTGGATAACGGCGAGTTTGAAGTTTACTATCAGCCTAAGATAAATCTCAAAACCCTTCAGATGACCGGGATGGAGGCGCTGATCCGCTGGAACAACCCCGATCTCGGCAGGGTTTTCCCTGATATGTTCATTCCCATCGCGGAGGAAACAGGGCTCATTGTTCCCATCGGTCACTGGGTTTTAAAGAGATCCTGCGAGGATCTCATGAGATGGCGCTCCAAGGGCTACGACCTCAAGGTGGCGGTGAACCTTTCCCTCAAGCAGTTTATCCAGAAGGATCTCTACATGTCCGTGCGGAACGTTCTGCAGGAAACCGGAGTGAATCCTGAGCACCTTGAACTTGAGATTACCGAAAGCACAATCATGGTGGATACTGAAAATACCCGGGATATTCTGGATAAGCTCAGCTCACTGGGAATATCTTTCGCTATCGATGACTTCGGCACAGGGTTCAGTTCCATTGGTTATCTGACAAGAATACCCATAGATACCATAAAGATAGACAAAACTTTCACTCAAGGGATAGACAGCAGTGAGGACTCGCTTTCCATAGTTCGCTCGGTTATTCAGCTTTCCAGAAACCTGAACATCGAGGTTGTTGCCGAAGGGGTGGAGAATGAGGTTCATCTTAGACTGCTCCGTGAGATGGAGTGTGATCTGGCGCAGGGTTATTATTTCAGCAGGCCTGTTCCGGCGGGAGAGTTCGAAAAGCTTCTTGAAGGCTGGAGTGAAAACTTTTCCCTTGAGATCAACAGCTTAAAAAAGGCTTAGAGCTTTGATGGGCCGGCCATGCCGAACCCTTGAGTGGTTCTGATGCCTATGCCTGATTCCACAAGAAGGGAAAGATCCTCCGGATGACCGCTGAGCTGAAATGTTCCTGTTATTCCGGTGAGCATCATGAGAGATTTTCCCGTTTTTTCCCTGAATTTGTCCAGTGTGTGCTTGATTACGGTCTTGCGCAGCTTAACAGGCCTGAACACTATGGGCTCCAGCGGGTATTTTCCCGTCATGCCGAAAATGCGCATGGAGGAGATTTCCGCAAGCCTGTCCGAGTATTCCTTTTCGGAAACCTCCAGTTCACAGTATCCGTCCTCCACGGGGGGGATGATAGGCTTCTTCGAGTTCTGAGCTTCAAGAAGGACAGGCGAGTGCGTATGAAGGGTGACTTCCGGAGCTTCAATGGCAAAAGGCCTGTTGAGAAGCTTTGAGTTCTCAAGCATATAAGTAAGCTTTTTGCCTCCCACCAGAATCTGCCCGTTTCGGGAAAAATCTATATCCTTCTTTCTCTCAAACCCTTCCTGCACTGCAAGAAGAAATTTCTCATACGGACTTGAAATGTATAATGTGACAAACTTGTTCTCGGGGATATAAAAAACAGTATCGTGAACTTCAAAGCTGTTGTCGAAGACGATGGCTTCTTTCCTGAATTTGTCTCTGGAGAAGGCGAGATTGAACGTGAAGAATTTGAAGCTTTTATCAGTAAGCCCCATATTCAGTGATTCATAGCCGCTTTCAGCGGCTGATTTGATGATTTCGGCTATTCTGTTTCTGAAAATGACCGGTACTTCTGTTGCGGTAAGAGTAAGTTTCAAAAGCATCGTGGAAGTCTCCTGTCAAAAGAAAATTCACATTTAAGTATGTATCCTCTTTGATATTAACATAAAGATAATGAAAGAACAATCTCAACAAAGTCTTATATAACAAATAATATTGACTGAATTAATGAAATGGCAATATAAAAAATGAATACACGTGAAAAAAGACAGCGGGAAAATGATTATTAGATTCATGAATGTGCTTTCTTATAAATATGATAATGCTTATTGACATTATTTAGGCAAGTTAGCCTGTTAATCAAGACCGCCCCAACCGCCTGTCAGCGTACCTTAACATATGTACACGCTGCGTTTGTCATCAGTCTTTTATAAATTATGAATTGTGAAAATTTATGACTGCAGGTTTTGTGAATAAATATATCCCTAAGAATGTTTCAGCATTTTTTCAAAATCTTCGCAGGAAGGTGTCCTGAGCCGGATTCTGTAAAAATATAAAATTGCTGTTAAACAAATTTAAGCGGCAGGTTTACGCCGGACTTATTTGGTGATATAAAGAAAGAATGGATGAAGCACTTACAATATCTACACAAAACAGACTGAGTAAAGAATATGTAGCTTCTTTGGAAGCAGTCAGATTTGACGGAGAAATCATTACTGTTACGGAACCTGAACATGCCGAAGAGGTTTGCAGGGAGCTCAGCGGAACCGGCGAACTGGGTTTTGATACGGAAAGCAGGCCTTCCTTCAGGAGAGGGGAAAGCTACCCTGTTTCCCTTGTTCAGCTTTCAACCCTTGAGAAGGCTTATCTTTTTCAGCTTAACGGCGGAAGTCTGCCCGAAGGTCTGGTTAGGATTTTCTCGGATTCTTCAATAAAAAAAATCGGCGTAGGCATAAGGGACGATATAAAAAAGCTGAAAGAGCTTGCCCCTTTTGAAGAAAAGGGATTTATCGACCTTGGCGATATAGCTGCCGAAAAAGGGATAATCCAGTTCGGCGCCCGTGCTCTGGCTGCCAGATATCTTGGGCGTAAAATTGTCAAATCCGCGCAGAAAACTAACTGGGCCCGCAGAGACCTCACTGAAAAGCAGAAAAATTATGCCGCGACGGACGCGTGGGTCTGCCTGACGATTTACCCTCTTCTGCTGAATGATCCCAACGACTACAGGGAATGTCCGGCGGAGGCTCCGGAAGAGGCAGATGGATAACCCATTTGTTTTCACGAAAGAGATTGAGATTCAGGGTTATGACATTGATTACGGCGGTGTTGTGAGCAATATTGTCTACATCCGCTGGATGGACGACCTGCGGAGCGCACTGCTGAAGGCTCATTATCCTGTTGATGTGATGGCAAAGGACGGCATTGCCCCTGTGGTAAATAAAACCCATGCCCATTATAAACGCTCCTCATTTTTCGGTGACAGGCTGACAGCGGAAATCCGTATGACAGCCCTCGAAAAAGTGCGCTGGGAAATACAGGCGGTTATAACAAACGGAGACGGCAAAACTGTCTTCACTGCTGTTCAGTCCGGTGCGTTTGTTGACCTGAGGAACGGAAGGCTCGCACCTGTTCCGCCTGTGCTGGCTAAGCTTTGGGCTGCCTGTCAGGCGGAGAAACTGTAAATATCCGTAACCGACCAGCTTATATTTCCGTTTTTATCCATGCGCATACTTACGCTTTTTTCTTCCGTGTTATCAAACAGGCTCGCATATTTCATAACTGCCGCGACCTGATTTACCGCATACTCCTCACTGAACTTCATGTGCCTGTCAAATGCGTCTATAATTGCGCGGTTGCCTGAAATTCCCCTGAAAAGGTTTTCTAGTTCCTGATTATCCCGAAACATTTGTTCTATCTCAGCTTTCTGCGGATGATCCCCTTTCACGTACACGTGTCCGTCCGTGCCTGTGGTCAGCTCAAATGACGGGTCGGAAGAGATGCCCCTCTCCTCCATTATTGCCTTCATGCTGTCGGAGAAAATGTTTTCAAGTTTTGCTGTACGTTCCTGAATACTCTCACTTGAGGAAGATGGCAAGGTATAGGGCTCGCCCAGTTCGCCGTGCCTGCCGTTTTTCGGCTGTTCAGCCTGCAGGCTATTAATGATGTCGATAAATTCCTGTTCGGCCTTGCTTTTGTCTGTTTTTTGGGTTGCGTTAGGGGACTGAACCCCGCTGAGGTTGGTTTGGGAAATATCACTGATCATTTTTTCCTTTCCTTGCGCCGAAAGAAAATATTTTAATACTTATAGCAAAAAACATGCTGAGTAAGGGGAAAATAAAGCAAAGGGGGCTTGAAGCCCCCTTTCTGAGTTTAAGTTATCTCATTCCTTTGATCATGAGCTCTGCTGTTTTCCCTGCAAAAAGCGAAGGATTCTCCGGGGCGGAGCCTTCCACAATCAGCGCAAGGTTGAAGAGGATGTCCGCATAATCTTTTATCAAGGAAGACTTTGCATCTGTCTCGTGGAGTTTTTTCATTTCAGCGAAAAGTGCGTGCTCGGGGTTTATTTCCAGAATCTTCTTGGATTTCGGGATAAACTGCCCCATGGCCTCCATCATGCGCGCCATGTGCGGATCAATGTCGTTGTCATCGCCTACAAGGCAGCAGACGGTGTTTTTCAGCCTTCCGGAGAGGCGCACATCCTTAACCTTTTCCTTGAGAGCGTCCTTTATGCTGTCAAGCAGTCCGCCCAGCTCTTTTTTCTGTTCCTCGGCTTTCTCTTTGTCATCAAGGCTTATGTCCCCTTTGACCACGGAGCGGAGCTTTTTGCCCTTATACTCGCCAAGGGAGGGGATGACTATCTCGTCCACCTCATCGGTCATGAAGAGGACTTCAATGCCTTTTTCGGTGAATGATTCAAGATAGGGGGATTTTTTCAGTTCGGCTATATTTCCCCCCGTGATGTAGTAGATCTCTTCCTGATCCGGCTTCATTTCGGCGAGATAAGTCTCAAGGTCGGTGAATTTGCCTTCCTCGGTTCTGCTTGAGCGGAACATGAGCAGGGATGCTATCTCCTCTTTTCTGGTGAATTCGTAGTGCAGGCCCTCCTTGAGGATTTTGCCGAACTCCTTATAGAAAACGGAATAGCTGTCCGCCTCGTTGGCTTTCATCTCTTTCAGGGTATCCAGAACCTTTTTGGTGATGTTTTTTCTGATGACGTCTATCATCTTATTGTTCTGGAGAATCTCCCTTGAAACGTTCAGGGGCAGGTCGCTGGAATCCGCCAGACCTTTTATGAAACGCAGATACAGCGGGAGAAGCTGCTCGCAGTGCTCCATTATCTGCACTTTTTTAACGTAAAGCGCGGGGCCGAACTTGAAATCCTTGTACAGAATGTCAAACGGCGCCTTGGCGGGTATATACAGCAGAACAGTGAACTCCGCCGTGCCTTCCGCGCGGTAGTGTATTGTTTTCAGCGGATTAGTGAAATCGTGGGAGATGTGCTTATAGAACTCGGTGTACTCCTCTTCCGTCACTTCCGATTTGTCTTTCAGCCAGATGGCCTTCATGGAGTTGAGGGTTTCTTCCCTGACAGTTGTTTCGGTCTTGCCGTCCTTTTCCTCTTCTTCCGTGATGTCCATTACCACGGGGTATTCTATGTAATCTGAATATTTTTTGATGATGCTTCTGATCCGGTACTCGTCCAGATATTCTTTGCCCTCGTCCTTGAGATGAAGGATGATGTCCGTCCCTCTGGATGACTTTTCCGCGGGCTCAACAGTGAATGTGCCGTCTGCGGCTGATTCCCACTTAACTGCGTCCTTTTCCCCGGCTTTGCGGGTGATTACCGTTACCCTGTCCGCCACCATGAATGCGGCGTAAAAGCCGACACCGAACTGGCCGATGAGTTCAGGGTTGTTTTTCACCTCTTCCGATCTGAGCTTGTTGAGGAATTCCTTGGTTCCCGAGTGGGCAATTGTTCCGAGAGCCTGCACGGCCTCTTCTTTCGTCATGCCTATGCCGTTGTCGGACACCGTGAGTGTGTTGTTTTCAGGATCGCAGAACAGCCTGATCCTGAAGTTTCCGTCCCCTTCCAGTATGCTGCCGTCAGTTAGTGAAAGATAACGAAGTTTGTCGATAGCATCGGAAGCGTTTGAAACCAGTTCTCTTAAAAATATTTCCTTGTGCGAGTAAAGCGAATTTACCACAAGGTCGAGCAGACGGCTTACCTCCGCCTTGAACTGAACAGTTTCCTGCGCCATGTAATTTACCTCCGTAACTTGATTGATTATTGCAACTTACAAATATACAATAAGCGCCATGAATATCAACAGTTTTGGCAGCAGTCTGCGGCTTATCCCCCTTAGGATTTCAATTATTTTTTTCCTGTTTGTTTTCAGTGCTTTTGCGGATCAGAGACTGGACAGTCTGGGGGAAGCGGCCGTGAAAAACGGACTCACGGAAGGCGCTGTTATCCTCGTGAGGCAGAACGGGCGGGTTCTTCATTCAGGCGCATACGGAACGGCGGAAGAGGGGAGCGTTTTTGATCTCGCGTCTCTCACCAAGGTCTATGCGGCAACGCTTGCAGTGATGAGGCTCACTGACTTGGGTCTTGTTGATCCTTCTGATAAAGCCGGCAGGTTTTTCCCGCAGTTCAGGGAAGGGGAGAAAGCCCGTGTGACAGTGGAGCATCTTCTCCGGCACAGTTCCGGCCTGCCTGCGTGGAAGCCGCTTTACTGTGCGGAGAACCCGAAAGAGCATCTGCTGAATATGCCTCTTCAGTATTCACCGGGAACAGCGAGAGTGTACAGTGATCTCGGGTTCATGCTTCTGGGAATGATAGTTGAGCAGGTAAGCGGAATGCCGCTGGATGAGTTTGCCGATAATGAGTTTTATAAACCCATGGGGCTGAAAACCGCAGGGTTTAGACCTGTTGATGTTTCCGGCGTTATGCCCACTCTGTTCGGCGGTTTCGAGGCGGCAATGGCTGATGATGCCTCATGTGATGAAAAATTTAAGAAAGAAGTTCTGAAAGGGCAGGTGAACGACGGAAATGCGCGGATGGCTTTCGGCGGTTCCGCCGGACACGCGGGACTTTTCAGCAGTGCGGAGGACTTGGCGGCGCTCACTGAAATGATCACTGACGGAAAATACATTAAGCCGGAAACAGTAAGACGTTTTATGCTGAAAGATGAAGCCGGACAGGGGATGGGTTTTGCCATGACAGAGCAGTCTCTCCATGCGGAAGGCATAACAGAGGCTGCATTTGGGCATCTGGGCTTTACGGGAACATCCGTCGTGAATGTTCCCGAGAAGCGGCTGACAGTGATCATCCTCACGAACAGGCAGATGAAGGGGCTTGATGAAAAAGGACGCTATCCGGATCTGAGAGAGTTCAGAAAAGCGGTTTTCAGTGAAGCAATGCGTCTTTCAGAAAAAAACATGTTAAAATAGTTTTTTGAACGGAGAGATATAATGAAAAAATTTCTGATGATTCTTCTCACAGCGGCTTTTATCCCGCTGAATGCGCAGGCTCTGGATGCGCCTTTTATCGTGGGCGGAAATACTGCCTCGCAGGGCGAATATCCTTTTATGGTTGCGGTTGCTCAGGCGGGCGGAACTCCGCTTACCTCAAGGCAGTTCTGCGGAGGGGTGCTTATCGCCCCCGAATGGGTTCTGACAGCGGCTCACTGCGTCGCAACCGAGGCGGGGGGAGTTGTGACCGTTGATGACCCGTCATCGATCACCCTTTACATAGGCGAATTTGACCTTGCGAACCCAAGCGGAACGGAAAGGTCGGTATCCGCAATTCATGTTCATCAGAGCTATATCGATAATTCCGCCTTTGGCAACGGATACCGTGATATTGCCCTGCTTGAGCTTTCGTCTCCGGTCGGTGCGGAGTACGCATCTGTTCTGAGGCCTGCTGACGCCTTTTATTACGCCCTGCCGGGAGATTCTGTCAGGGTCATAGGCTGGGGAAGCACTGACGGTAATATTTATACTTATCCCGACAGGCTTCAGGAAGTTACGTTGCCTGTGGTTTCCAACTCCGTATGCGCTGCCGCAATGACGCCCAGCAATGTTTATGATTATGAAATCTGCGCTGGCTATCAGGCCGGCGGAAAAGACTCATGCGCAGGAGACAGCGGAGGGCCGATGCTTGTTTCGAAGAACGGAGGCTGGGTTGTTGCAGGTATAGTGAGCTGGGGCCCTGTTGAGTGCGGAGTGGCGGGTGCATACGGCGTTTATGCCCGTGTAGCCGACAACCTTGACTGGATAGAAAGCCGCACAGGCGAGCTTGACTACGGAAATACTGCTTCCGGCGGAGGCGGCGGAGGATGCTCGGCTTCTGAAAACGGCAATATATCATTGCTGCTTATGTCTGCCGCACTTGCAGTTTTTATAATAAGAGGCAGAAGAAAAGCTTAGTAAGGAATGTTCCCCGCTTTTACGGAGATTCAGACTGATGACAAACATCCCCCCTTGCTGAATGGGGATGCTGTTGCCGCTGAGAGCAAAGCCCTCCTTTCTTAAAAGGAGGGCTGGGGAGTATTTATGCAAATATATACTTTTTACTTTGAGAAGAGTTGTGCCGACAAACTGATCCCCTGCTTTTGCAGGGGTTTTGTTTTCTATACCTTTCTTCTCATTAATATTATCCCTGAAACCAGCATCAGAATAATCAGGGCGTAGTCTGCTTCCGCTCCCGCGGAACATCCGCCTCCGCCTGAACCTCCGGAAGAGCTTCCGCTTTCATTGTCGTCACCATCGTCCGTCTCGTTGTCTTCTCCGCCGTCTGTCTGGTTGTCGTCCGTATTGTTGTCATCCGTATCGTTGTCATCCCCGCCCTGAGCGGCAAGGGTCACAAAGAACGACTGGAATTCGGGGCTGAGCTGATTTCCAGCCTGATCCCTGATTCCGTCTGTAACATTAACCGTGTAGGCGGTGCCGGAGCTTAAATCCGCTGAGGGGTTGAAGGTCACGTTGTTGCCGGAAACGCTCAGATCGCCTTCTGTCACTGGGGTCATGGTTGACTGATTTACAAGGGATAGGTGCGCTGAGCTGAGTGTGGAAGAGAGTATGCTTTCGCTGAACTGAACACTTATATTTGTAGTGACTGCCACATCCGCCGAGTTATTGGAAGGGGAGACACTGACAACATAAGGCGCTGTTGTGTCCAGAGTTATGCTGTCCGATGCCGCGGCGCTTATATTGCCTGATCCGTCTTTGAGCCAAGCGTATACGGTTTTTGTTCCGTCAGCCCCTGTGAGGGAGAAGGTGAGGTTGAGATTTAAGCTTACTGTACCGGAAACAGGGCTGAAGTCGGCTGCATCGGGCGTTGTTCCGCTTTCTGATACGTAGTAGCCGTCTATCCCCGTTCCGTCTGAACCGCTGAGACTTACTGTCACACTGCGGCTGTTTGTGAATACACTGCCGTTGTTTATGTTTACTGTCACATTGTATGGAACTGTCGTGTCAACGCTGTCTGCAATGCTGTTTATAACCGAGTCAACGTTTATGCGCCCCTCTGTTCCGTGGGGTGTGCAGCCGTAGGTTACGGCAGAGCGTGTGTTCTTCATGACAGTTTCAAGCTGATCCACCGTGAGAGTATTGTTCTTCTCTCTGAAAACTGCGAATGCACCTGCCACATGGGGTGTCGCCATGGATGTTCCGTTCCATGCCGCATAGTCCGTGTCTCCGCTGCCGACCGCTGAGTTTATCGTCACCCCGGGCGCGAATATGTCCACAAGGTTTATCTGATAGTTGCTGAAGCTCGCTTCAACATCAAGAACGGTCACGGCTCCCACTGCGACAGCCTTTTCTATGCAAGCCGGAGATGAAATGTAGCCGCAGTAGCTTTCATTTCCGGTGGCAATGGCGACTGCTATTCCCGCTCCGGTGAGAACATTGATGTAGTTGGTGTATGTGAGGTCGTCATTATCGCAGTATCCGCTCTCCTGACCGCCGCCAAGGCTCATGTTTATTGCGGCTATGCTGTGGGTGTTTTTCAGTGTGTCATAGATATAGTCAAGGGCGGCCATCTGGTCAGAGGTGTAGGACAGAACACAGTCGTCATACAAGGGGAGGGTTCCGCCGCAGAGGGAATTGTTTTCGAATCTGGAAAACACCTGAATCGCTATAATGTCTGCGTCCTTCGCGACCCCTTTCTGGACTGCGCTGTTTCCCGCGGCGATTCCCGCCACATGGGTTCCATGGTCGTATGCTTTATATGATGATTCATAGTGCGCGGCAGATCCCGTCCCGATCATCTCACTGCTTCCGTCAGGGCAGTCGTTATTAGAGAAGCAGGCTTCGGTTATATTTTTCCCCGCGAACATTTCGTGGGTGCGTCTTATGCCTGTATCAATAACGGCGACATACCAGCCGTCTCCGGTGTATCCTGCCGCCC
>JBFWJG010000054.1:0-13640 GCA_050253335.1 Deferribacterales bacterium
TTTTTCAGGTTCAGTTCAGTTTCTTCCCGTGAGTAAAGCACGGCATTCTCCGTAAGCATGGTGAGGGCTTCCGTCAGCGCTTCCCTGTCTCCGGTGTTTATGCTGTCGGATACGGCATTAAAGTTAATCTTTATTTTTTTTGTTTTGGCGTCATTTGTTTTCCGGCTTATGGCTTCTTTCATGCACTCAGATGCGAGAAAATCGGTGATTCTGAGCTTAAATCCGGATTTAAGCCTGCACAGCATTGTGGTTTTATGAACCAGTTCGGCTATCTGCTTTGCTCCCTGAAGAATAAGCTCCGCCAGCTCACGGCTTTCTTTGTCCAGATCCGGATTTTCCAGAAGCATTTCCGCGGGGCCCACAATTGCCGAAAGAGGGGTTCTGGTTTCATGGGAAAAAATGTTGATTATGTCACGCTTGACTGAATCAACCTCCTCAAGGCGCTTGAGCTTGAGGAAAACCTTGATTTTCGCCAGCAGTTCATCATCGTTGAAGGGCTTGGTTATATAGTCGTCCGCTCCCGCGTCATAGCCTTTGAGCCTGTCTTCTGTCATGGATTTGCCGGAGACGAGGATTATTTTTGTGAACCT
This sequence comes from Deferribacterales bacterium, assembly GCA_050253335.1. Taxonomy (GTDB): domain Bacteria; phylum Chrysiogenota; class Deferribacteres; order Deferribacterales; family Geovibrionaceae; genus Geovibrio. The sequence continues at coordinate 591 of JBFWJG010000054.1, forward strand.
GTGGGTTTCTCCCGCGCGTATCCTCCGGCAGACCTCATACCCGTCCATTCCGGGCATCATAATATCCAGCAGGATTATGTCCGGCTTGAAAGCCTTCTCCGCTCTGAGCGCCTCTTCCCCGCCGGAAGCGGCGGCGCAGGAGTATTCAGAGGCGAGTATCTCCATCATTATGTCAAGGTTGACCGGATCGTCGTCCACTATGAGGATTCTGTGTTCGGATTCCATAAAAACCTCCGGCTGGTTCTGCTAATAATAAGGCTGTTTTTGCAGCACTTCAAGACTGCATTGCGGGTTGTTCTTGTTTATACTTTTTTAGGATGTTATTATCCGTTTTTTGTTTCACAGGTGTTATAAATATGTACGCATTCCGCAGTAAAAGCAGAATAGTGGTAACCTGCGCCAAGGGGATAAACCCTTTTCTTGAGACGGAGCTTGAGGCTCTCGGTTACGTTATAAAAAATGAGCTCACCGCAGGGCTTGAGATTGAAGGCTCCATGAAGGATGCCATGAGGCTTAACCTCATGCTGAGAACAGGCAGCAGGGTTCTTTTCCAGCTTGCCCGTTTCCGTGCGGCGGGGCCCGATGAGCTTTACAGGGAAGTGAAAAAGCTCCCCTGGGAGGATATGCTCGACCCTTCCGGATATTTCAGCATAACCTCCTCCGTTCTTAATGACAACATAAGAGACACGAGATTTGCCAACCTCCGCTGCAAAGACGCAATTGCGGACAGGATGACGGCGAAACTGGGCAAAAGACCCAACACCGGCCCTGAACTAAACTCGGCGGTTCTCTTTCTTCACTGGAGGGAGGATGAATGCGCCCTGTACATAGATACCTCGGGAGAGGCTCTCTCCAAGAGGGGATACAGGTATAACCCCATGATGGCGCCGATGACGGAAACTCTGGCTGCGGCCGTCATCATGAAAACCGGCTGGAAGGGGACGGACAATTTCATCAACCCAATGTGCGGCAGCGGCACTTTGGCCATTGAGGCGCTTATGAGCGCCCTTAACATGGCGGGCGGAATAATAAGACGCAACTTCGGCTTCATGCACATTTTAGGCTTCAATAAAAAAGAATGGAGCGATATACGAAACGACGCGCTCCGTGTGGTTAAGAAGGAGATTAAAGGGCAGGTCATCGTCTCTGATCATGATGAAAGATGCCTCAGGGCAGTGGAAGAGAACGCCGGATACGCCGGAGTTGAGGAGTATCTGGATTATCAGCTCTGCGATTTCCGTGACTGTACGGTTCCTGACGGCGGCGGGGTGGTTATACTGAACCCGGAATACGGCAAAAGGCTGGGCGATGAAAAGCATCTTGAATCGGTTTACGGCAGCATAGGCGACTTTTTTAAAGCCAAGTGTCAGGGCTACAGGGGCTATATCTTCACCGGAAACATGAATCTGGCAAAGCACGTCGGTCTGCGGACTGCGTCCAAAACTGTTTTCTTCAACTCGAAAATAGAGTGCCGCCTGCTTGAATATGAGCTTTACAAAGGAACAAAGAAACATCAGGATAAAGACGATGAAGCATAGTCAAGGAGCAGAAACAATGATCAAAAAAGTTCTTCTCTGCGCTTTCTGCGCGGTTTTTCTCAGTGCATGTCTCACTCCCAAGGAGTGCAGGGTGGCAAAAAATGTTCTCATCATGCCTGCGGACTACAGCACGTCAGAAGGGGCGGGTGTTGATTTCGGCAAAAATTTCCAGAAGCAGCTCACCGACGAAGTGACCTCAAAGTTCAAAGCGCTGAAGGTTAAGGAAGGTTTTGAAGGCGAAAACAGCGATCTCATAGTCCGCATCGTGGTTGTGGAGTATTCCGATCCGGTTTTCAGCGACAGCCTTGTGAATTCAGGCACGGGAAATGTTGAGGTTAGTGTCAGGATCTTCAGCGGAAAAGGCGCTTTCCTGAAGGAAACCTACATAATGCGTGACCTTAAAAAAGGCACGAAGGAAGAGGTTCTCAAAAGCATAGTCGATGAGGCTGTGACGTTTATAGATAAAAAGTGCCTTTAATAAAGAAAGGGGCGGAAACTTTCCGCCCCTTATTGTTTTTAAGTTTCTGTTGTCAGTATTAAAAACCTAAGCTGAGTGTCACAACGTGTCTCTCATCCTCAAGCTGTCCTGCGTATGCGCCAAGCTCTTCCTGATAGTAAGCGTAGTCAAGCGTTATGAAACGAAGATCCACGCCGAAGCCTGCCGTGAAGTAACCCTGATGCAGACCGGTTCTGAGCGCGAGGGCTTTCCATTTCGCCTGTGCGCCGAGGTTCATTCTTTTTGCTATGTCGCTGTCCTGATCATTAGCCTGAAGCACATCCCTTAAATCGGCAACGAAGTCCGTGGAAACGGGGCCGAACTTGGGTGAGTATGCAACGGAAAGATTCAGTGTCGTTTCAAGGTCTTTGGCGTCTCCCATGTCTGCTGTGCCTATATTATTGACGGCAGCGCCCACCCTGAGGTTTGATGTGTCCTTGGGGGTTATATTGTAGATAACGCCCACATTCGCGAGAATGCCTGTTCCTTCCTCAAGGTCGTCTTCGATTATCTGGTCAAAGTCGTCGCTTGCTATGTCCGCAACAGAGTAAGTCTCGCTGAGGCTCTGCCTGTTCATAAGGATTACGCTCACGCCCACATCAAGCTTGTCGCTCATGAATGAGCGTGACATCCCGCCGATCACGCCGTAGTCAATAACAGCGTCCGCGTCAAGCTCCGGGAACATTCTGTTTCTGGCTATGCCTGTAACCTGCGCGCTGGCGAAAACGCCGAGAGAGAAGTTCTTTCTGTAGTATGCGGGGAAGAATGTGCCGTTGAAGTTCTGATAATCGCCTATGATATCACGGAGAAAATCGGCAACTTCCGCTTCATCGTCCCAGTCCGTGTCGCTGTATGCGTTTTTATTGTCCTGAAGATTTTCGTTCGCGCCTATCTGAAGGTTCAGTATGCTCCATCTGGATTTGTCTATCCTCGCGAGTCCTGCGGGGTTGTAGAAAAGAGTGTACTGATCCTCGCCCATTGCGTAGTAAGCGTCACCCATGCCGAGTGCTTTTGTTGAGCGGACTATGGATGGATATTCCAGAGAAGCCGCGAACAGAACCGAGGGCAGTATGAGCACTGTTAAAAGAATAAGCAGTTTTTTCATTATATTATCCCCCCGACTATTACGTTGTTGATATAGCTTGCAATATCAGCGGCATTATATGTGTTTTCGGGAGCTTCCTGATCAAGATCGTTGAGGAATTCTTCGAAGTCTTCCTTGATGTCGCTGGTGTCGCCGCCTTTGACGCTGGTGAAAACATCAATGGCGCCGGATATTGCCGTGAGGTCTCTGTCTATGCGGGCGTTTGCTTCTGCTTCGTCATTTTCAGCGCTCGCGTTGTTAACAACATCCTGAGTGAGAACCACAGCGCCGTTGAGAGCTTCCGTGATGCCTTCCTCAGTGAGTGTGAGGGAATCGGCGCCGCTGACGTCAAGAACGGTTTTCGCCACGATAAGGGTTATGTCCAGTGCGCCCAGGACACCTTTCATGGTTTTTACGTCCTTGTCTGCGGAGTTGTCGTCAAGTGCGTTGAAAGCGTTTTCTATCTCTGTAAGGTAAACTGAGATCGCAATGGATGCAGCCGCTCTGTCGGATGTTGAGCCTGCCGGATCCGCGAGGATTTCATCTCCGCCGAATATGGATGCTATAACATCGAAGGTGTCGAGATCCGTGTCTGCGACTTCAATAAGGTTGATGAAGTCCACATTGACTCTTCCGAGGTACGCTGACGCAAGGTAGACCTGTTCCTTGGGCGTAAGATTGGATTTTGCGGAAAGTTTTGTGATGACGTATTCATAATTGCCGTCATCAAGCGAGGTCTGAATTTTGAATTCCTCCGCCTCGCTGCTGCTGTCATCCGCCGCATCCTCGAAAAGGTTTGTGCCGCCGCATCCCGTAAAGGTAAGAGCAAGCAGCAGAATACTGAGAAGTACTGCCAGTTTTTTCATGTTAAACCCCTTTGTTGGTTGAATTAAATTATACTACCATAAGCATGATAATATTTAAACAAAGGTTAATATAAAAGGTCATTTTACCGAAGGCGGCAATTGCTCTGTTGCTGTTTTTTATCTGAGGGAGTATCATGAAAACTATGACTGCGAAGCTTATTTTACTTGTGTTTTTGTGTTTTTTTATCTCAGGGAATGCTTTTACCGCTGATCTTGCCTCCATGACCGGACAGATGATTATGATAGGTGTAAAAGACACATCCCCTGAAGGTATGTCTCTTGTTAAGAAGCAGATAAATCAGGGGAAAATAGGCGGCGTGGTGCTCTATAAATACAATATAGACAACCCTGCGCAGATAAAGAAGCTTAACCGTGATTTAAAAGCGGCAGTCCCTGAGGATTCGCCCGTTCTGTTAACCGCGGTTGATCAGGAAGGGGGAAAGGTTCAGCGCCTTGTGGCGGAAAAAGGGTTCAGAAGCTTTCTCTCCCATCAGGAAACAGCAGAGAAACACACCCACGAAGAGGCTTTCATACAATATTCCGAAATGGCGCAGGACCTTGCGGATTCAGGTTTCAATGTTAATTTCGCTCCGTCCGCCGATCTCAGCATAAATCCGGATTCACCCGTTATAGGCAGGCTGGGCAGAAGCTTTTCCGCCGATGCTGAAACTGTCGCTCTGTACGCGGGGGAGTTCGTCAAGGCGCACAGCAGGGCGGGCATTGTGACTTCTCTGAAACACTTCCCCGGACACGGTAGCGCGCTGAACGATTCGCATCTGGGATTTACGGATGTTACCGGAACATGGACGGAAAAAGAGCTTGAACCCTTCAGGCTTCTCATAGACAGAGGCCTTGCCGTATCTGTTATGACTGCCCATGTTTTTAACTCTGAAATTGACCCTCTTTACCCCGCGACAATGTCGAAGAAGCATCTTGACATGCTCCGCAGGGATATGGGTTATGACGGGGTGATATTCACGGACGACCTCCAGATGGGCGCCGTGAGGGACAACTTCACTCTGGAAGAGGCTGTAATACGCGCCGTGCAGGCAGGGGCGGATGTGCTTGTGTACTCCAACTTCTTTTTCAATGATCCGCAGTTTCCCGAAAAAGCGGCAGAGATAATAAGAAAAGCCGTTGAAACGGGGCAGATCAGTTCCGAGTCTATAAAGGCTTCATACTCAAGGATTATGAAGCTTAAACAGAATCTCCGTTAAACATAACCCCCATAACGCTCCCCGTCAGCAGCCAGATTAGCATCGCCACTTCGGAATCTCCCATATTATTTTCCGTCATTCCGCAGAGAAGGAAGGCCACAAAAGCCGCAAGAACGGGGTATGCATAGTGTATGTTTCTTTTAGATGCCTTTATCAGCTCCCGCGCTATCCCGCCCAGCAGTATCAAAAGAGCGGTGAGACCCGTTAACCCGTAGATCACCGCTTGATAAAGGTAGGAGTTGTGGGAGTGAGCCCTTGAGGAGATGGGCTTGCTGTTGTATTTGTCCACATATTTCTTGAAATTGCCGTAACCGATGCCGAAAACGGGGTTGTCTCTTATTATTTTCAGCGATGTCTGCCAGAGAACAATCCTCGTTCCGAAGGATGATTTGCTGTCGGCGAATTCTGATTTGTTAAAGTCATCATATCTTTCCTGCAGTGAACCGCTGAAAGTGAGAGCGGCGGCGCAGATAATTATTATTCCCGCGGCGGCGGCAAGCCCCTTTTTCCCGAACAGGGGTATCATCATCACGCAGATTGTGACAATGAGGCTGAGCATAGGCCCCCTTGAACCGGAAAGAAGCAGAGCGGCAAACATAAGGACAGCGGCGCAGATATGAAAAAGCTTTTCTTTTCTGTTTGTTATGTTCCTGCTGAGTGCGGCGAAAACAGACAGGGATATGAGAATGACAAGGGAATTTCCGTATGTGAGAGAGTGGCTGAAAAAGCCGTCTGCCCTGTTGAAATGGTGGAGTGTGCCGTATGCGGCATAAAATTCCGCAATGCCGTACACGGCGGAAACAGCCCCGCCTGCGGAGGCGGAGAGAGCAACGGCCCTGAGGCTGTCCCTTCCCGTGACTGCGAACATAGCGGCGGGTATGTAGGCCAGTATCCAGAAATTTTTAATTGATTTTATCTTGTTATCCAGATCAGGCGCGAACAGCGCAGTGAGAACAGCGCTGGCAAAAACAGCGGCTATGAAAATAAAAATTCTGCTTCTGAATATTGATAAGTCGCCTTCTTTGTATATTGTCCACATGCACCAGACAATCATTACCCCAAGCATAATCTGCGAAGCACTGATGGAGATGGATTGAGAAAAACCAGTCAGGGGAAGTATATAGTTCATTGTTTAGGCTCCTTGAGTTTTTTACCCGTTCAATTCTTCGAGCACCCGCAGTATCTCGGGCAGAAGCTGTTTCTTTCTGGAGAGAACACCGGGCAGGTCGAAGCAGAAATCCTCGGTTCTGTTATAGGCGAGTATTTTCTCCGCCGCCTCAAAGCCTGTGGTGAGAAGTATGCTTTTCTCCATGATTATATCTGTCACAAGAAGCATTCCCCAGTCCAGTCCTTTTTCGGAGGTATTTTTCTTAATCTCTTCAAGCAGTGTTTCCTTGACTTCATCCATCTCCTGAAGGGTCACGACTTCCACCTGACTTATGCCGACCTTAACCCCGTATTCCTCGTATATCTTGAAGTCGGTGTTGATGATGCCTTTAGGTTCTCTGGTTTTGAGGCTGTCCGTGGCGGAGAAGATCTCCACTCCGTATTCCTCGTAGTTTATTCCTGCAGTCTCCGCCAGAGCCGTCACTGCCCGCTTGTCCTCTTCCGTGGTTGTGGGCGATTTAAGAATGACGGTGTCGGACAGTATGCCGGAAAGCAGGATGCAGGCTGTTTCCCTGTCTATCTCAACTCCGTTTATTATATACTGCTGATAGACAAGGGTGCAGGTGCTCCCCACCGGTTTTGCGAAGAAGTGTATGGGTGTTTTGGTTTTTATTGTGCCTAGCCTGTGATGATCCACAATCTCATGGATCAGCGCCGTCTCTGCACCGTCAACCGCCTGCGAGAGCTCGTTGTGATCCATGAGGATCAGCCCTTTCTGAGTTTTTTTGATGAGATCGGAGCGGGTGATAATGCCTATCAGCCTGTTGTCCCGCAGAACGGGAAGCCCTTTATGGTCAATCTGAAGAAGCTTTTCCTTAACCTCTTCCAGATAATCGCTTTCGTCCACTGAGGGGATGTCTGTTTTCATCACAGCCTTTGTGGGTATGCTGAGCTGGAGGCGGCGCACTGTTTCGGCAGTGTCCAGTTCGGAAATGAAAACCCAGCCTTCATAGCCTGAGAAATCAAGATCCACATCGCTTTCATCCCTTATTCCCGTGAGGATTATGGCGGGGAGCTGGCTTTTCACCGCGTATTCGATTATGTCCCTTCGTTTGCCGACTATAAGCACTATGTCTTTTGATTTCTGAAGCTCCATTCTCGCCCTGAATCTGTCATAGGGCATGGCGCCGATCATCACTGTCGCCTTGAACTCTTCCTTTTTTCCGCGGACATAGTTATACCCGCCTATGACCTTTTCAAAGTTTTCCGCCCTGAAATGAAATACGGGCTTTGTGGTTACATCTTTTGTAGCTAGGAAGTCCGAAAGCTCGAATATGCTTACTATCCCCTTGAAAACATTTCCGCCCTCAACGACAGGAGTGATGCGGATTTTGAGCTCGTCTATGTTTCTGATTACGCCGAAAAGCGGTTCGTTTTCGTTCAGGGCAATGACCTGTCTGGTCATGACATCGCTCACGCGGGGGTAAACGTCTTTTATGAAAACAGGGGGTGTTACGCCGAATTTATCGAATATGAATCTTGTCTGTTTGTTCAGGTTCCCGCACCTTGCGGCTGTGTATATATTTTCCGGAGCAAGCCTGTTTTTGAGCTTTGCGTATGCGTATGCCGAGGCTATGGAATCAGTGTCGGGGTTTTTATGCCCCACAACGTATATTTCAGGCATCTGCGCCACCTCTGTAAAAATAATTCTGAACGATAACAGGGAATATCTGTTAACGCAAGCGGACATCAGTAAAAAATTCTGTCGAGTTCTGCTTTTCTGTAAGCGAATATTTCTTCCAGTTTTTTCCTGACATAAAGAGCGTGTGCCAGCCTTCCGAAGAGTCCGAACGGGAGAATATAGTTCACTGTGTCGGTCATTTCCGTTCCTTTGTCGGTTTCTCTGAAGGCGTGCTGATGGTGCCAGAATTTGTATGGCCCGAATCTCTGCTCATCCACAAAGAAGAAAGGCTTCTCCGCATGGGTGATTTCCGTGACCCACTGAACGGGAATGCCGCCGAAGGGGGTTATGGTGTAGCGGACTATCATTCCGGCGTATGTCTCGGGAGGGAGTTCTGTTCTGACTTTAAAACCCAGCCAAGGCGGGGTAATGTCCGCCAGTCTGGCGGGATCGCCGAAAAAGTCCCACGCTCTGTTTATATCCACAGGCAGAGTCTGCGTTCTCACAAGTGTATAAAGCTTCAAGTCATCACCTCGCTGCCTGACAAATCTCTGACATTTCTGCCACAAGAGTATTAAACACACAGTTATTTTAAGATGTATAATCGATAGTACGGTAAAAATTCATAAAAATGAATGCCTGAAAATACGCCTTATGTTTAAAAACGAGGGGAAATTCTGTTAATCATGGAAAATACAGGCGGTAAATCATTATTTAATGTTAGAATTAATAGGGTGAATGTGATGAGGCAGTATTTTATCCGCCATGCCCATGCGGAAGAAAGGCATGAATGGGAAGGGGACGATATGTCCCGTCCGCTCACGGAAGAGGGGAAAAGGAGGATGGAGCTTGCCGCGCGGAGGTTTTTTTCCGTTTATCCCGCTCCGTACCATATAATAAGCTCCGAGGCGGTTCGCGCCGTGCAGACTGCGGAGATTCTGTGCGCCGTGACAAAAGGCAGTCTTGTCATTGAGCCTCTCCTTAACCCGGGAGCGGATATAGCCTTCTGGCTTGAAGCCGTGAAGAAGCATCCCGGAGGTTCCACCACGGCCTTTGTGGGGCATGAACCGGACATGACGGAGTTTCTTTCGTTTTATTTATCGGGAAACTCCATGGAGCTTGTGCTTAAAAAAGGCTCGATATGCCATGTGGAGAACAGGCATCTTATTAACCTTGTTCAGCAGAAACTGCTGACATATTAGGACAGATATTTTGAAAAATCTTACACTTGCTTGTGTGTCTTTCTCTCCGGATGAATTTTGTTCCTTCACCGGCTGGAATCTGCGGCAGGAGAACGCCTGCTGTCCTGAGGAATCAGGTGTTCTTCTGGATACTTTCGACTGGCTGCTCTGGAAGGCGGACTGTGTCCTCTTTGCAGGGCCGCCCCTTGCCGCCCTTTACAGAAACGGCAAAAGAATCACTGCGGAGATTTCCGCAATTCCCGAAACCTATGAGGATATCCCTGAAGGCAGGCTCCGTGATCTGGTGCGGATAAACACCTCTCCGAGGGTGCTTGAGATAAAAGCCGAATGTACTGTGAAAACAGATTATTTCAGCGTGACAAACGAGGACGGCAAAACAGTCTGCCGGATAAGGCTGAGCTCTGCGGAGGTGAATGCCTTCTCATGCTGCTTTGCGGAGATTATTCCCCTGAAGGGCTACGGCGGAGAGGCGGCGTTTGTTCAGGCTGCTCTGGAAGATCAGAGTGGTAGGGAAACACGGAGAAGCCAGCTCGCTTACGCATTAAGGAAGTCCGGACTCAGACCCGGAGCCTATAAAACAACAGCGGAGGCCGACTGCACGCCGGACACGCCTGCGGGTGATGTTCTGCGGAGTATTCTTCTTCAGCTTCTGGACATCATGGAAATGAATGAGGCGGGGGCTGTGCGGGGGCGTGATCCCGAGTTCCTCCACGATTTCAGGGTCGCGCTGAGACGTTCCAGATCTGCTTTCAGCATGTTTAAGGGTGCTTTCCCGCAGGAGGAGCATTCATATTTCCGTGAGAAGCTTTCGGAGCTTTTCTCCCGCACGAGCCTTGCGAGGGATCTGGATGTTTATCTTAAAAAGATACAGGAATACAAAGACCTTCTGCCGGATGACATGCGCGGCGGTCTGGCGCCTGTTGAAAGATATCTGATCCGCTACCGCAGGAAGGAGCATGAACGGATTGTCTCCCTTCTGGGTTCCGCGGAGTATGCCGGCCTGAAAGCGGAGTGGAGAAGCTTTCTCACCCATGAAACACACACGGAAGAGGGCGGGCGCAGTGTGCGGAATTCCGCGCGTGAAGTGATAAAAAAGGCTTACGGCAGAATATATAAGGCCGGAAGGCGGCTGCACGGAGAGAGTCCGGCGGAGGAGATACACAGAGTGCGGATCTCCTGCAAGAAGCTCCGCTATGCTCTGGAGTTTTTCAGGCCTTTGTTCCCTGTGAAGGAAACAGACACGGTGACCCGAAAGCTGAAGCGGCTTCAGGATGCTCTGGGGGCTCATCAGGATTATGAGGTTCAGCGGGAAAAACTGCTGTATTATACCGAAGAGGCGTCAAAAAAGCTTAAAAATAAGGCCGTACTGCCGCTTGCGTCAGGCTATCTTGCCCGTTATCTGGACGAGCTTCAGAAAACTGAAAGGGAAAAATGCCTTGAACTGATAGATGATTTTGTCTCCGTGAAGATGCGCGGACTAATAAATGAGATGCTGAAATAAGCAATACGGAGCTGGCTGATGAAGATAATGGCTGTTTACAGCATAAAAGGCGGAGTAGGCAAAACCGCGGCGGCGGTTAATCTGGCTTACTGCGCGGCAAAAAGCGGAATGCGGACGCTTCTCTGGGACTTTGATCCGCAGGCGGCCTCCACGTTCTATTTCCGTGTTAAGCCGAAACTGAACAAAAGCATGAAAAAAGCTGTTCAGGGGAAAAGCGACCTTGAGGCGGAGATAAAAGCCACTGATTTTGAAAATCTGGATATAATCCCGGCGGATTTTTCCTGTCGGAACATGGATCTGTTTCTGGATGCGGCGGATAAGCCTAAGAAAGCTGTCCGTGATATGTTCAGGAGCGTAAGCGGGGACTACGATCTGGCAATAGCCGATGCCCCGCCGGGGATAACCCTTCTTTCCGAAGGGATAATGAGAGCGTCCGATGTGATAGCCGTTCCGCTCATACCGACCACACTTTCACTGCGCACCTGCGAAATGCTCCTTGGTTTCCTGAATGAGAATAAAATGAAGGATATCACCCCCGCTCTGTTTTTTTCCATGGCGGACAGACGCAAAAAAATACACCGTGAAGTTATGGATGGTGCGGAGTTTGAGGGAGCAAAGCTCCTTGAAAACCATGTACCATATTCCGCTGATGTGGAGAAAATGGGCATCCACCGTTCTCCTGTGGGCGTGTTCAGTCCTAAGAGCAGGGCGGCCGCGGCTTATGAGAATATCTGGCGGGAAATTGTAAATATTTTGTAAAATCATCTTAAAGGGGTTACAAACACCGTTATTGTAATATAATGTTACTCATACAAATTTCGTAATTCCGGGGTAGTCTGCGTCAATGTTAGGAAACGGAATAAACATAGCCGTGGTGGATATAGGAAGCAACACCGTCCGCCTTCAGGTTTCACAGGTTAAGGATAAGAGCTACAGGGTTCTTGAGGAATATAAGGAATCCGTGCGCCTCGGCGACGAGGTGTTCGAATTCGGAATGATTACGGAGCCAGCCCTCGCAAGGCTTTTGCAGAGCCTCAAAGAGGTGCGCGCGATAATAGACAACTGGAAGGTTCATCAGGTGCGGGCTGTGGCAACAGCCTCGTTCAGGGCGGCCTCCAACTACAGCGAAGTTATTCAGAAGGTAATGGATGTCTGCGGCTTCGGCGTTGAGATAATCAGCGGCGAGGAGGAGGCGCGCTATACCTTCATAGCGGCTTCGGCAAATTTTGAGATAAGCAAGTACCACGCCCTTGTGCTGGACATAGGCGGCGGCAGTGCCGAATATTCCATTGTTAACAGAGGCAAACTGGAAAAAGCCCACAGCCTTGAACTCGGCTGCAACAGGCTGACAAAGATGTTTTTTAAAAGCGATCCTGTGAGCAACTCCGAATATCAGACGGTTAAGGATTTCCTTGTGAAAGAAGTGCGCAGGCTGAGGCTCCCCAAGTCCATCGATCTTGTAATCTGCACCGGCGGCTCAATGGGCAACCTCTCGACGATTCATTACCTGTCTGGAGGCCAAAGGGCAGACAGGACAGTGAAATACCTTGAGCGCAAGCATCTTAAAAAACTGATAAACGACATAAAAAATAAAACCATAGAAGAACGCAGGCAGATGCCCGGCATGGAAGAGAAAAGAGCGGACATTATCCTCGCCGCCGCCATGCAGGTGGACGCCGTTCTGGAAGAGACCGACGGCGAAGGGCTCTACACCCTCAGCGGAGGGTTGAGAAGCGGGCTCACCATAGACACCATAAACAAGATGGGGCTTGAACTCCCTTTTCAACAGAATATGGACAACATCCGCCATGCGAGGCTTATCGAGATAGGCAACAAGTTCACCTTTGAGGAGCGCCACGCAAGACAGGTTACAAAACTTTCCAAAAAGCTTTTTGACGGGCTCTGCGCGGAACTCGGGCTTCAGAAAGGGGACTGGCCCGTGCTTGAGGCCGCCTCCCTCCTGCATGACATAGGCAACTATATTTCATACTCCAAGCATCATAAGCATTCGCAGTATCTTATAATGAACTCCGACCTCATGGGCTACAGCCATGAGGAGATAAACATGATCGGCAACATCGCCAGATACCACCGCAAAAGCCCTCCCCGCTCATCCCACAGGCTTTTTAAGATGATGAGCGAGACAGAGCAGCACAAAACAGCGGCCATGAGCGCCGTTCTCCGCGCGGCGGACGGGCTGGACAGGTCTCACAAATCACTTGTGAAGGATGCTGAAGTCACAGTCAAACCAAAGAAAATTGAGATAAAGCTTGTTTCCGAGCACAACCTTTCCCTCGAAAAGAAAAAGTTCGGGATGAAAAAGGATCTTCTGGAAGAGATAAGCGGGAAGGAGCTGAT